>NZ_JBAVNZ010000205.1:0-3228 GCF_049691595.1 Bradyrhizobium sp. | reverse complement strand
GCAAGCGATCTCGAACGCCTCACCGACAGTTTTCACCTCAACCTGACCGCGTTCGGACTACTGTCGTTCTTTGTCGCCCTGTTCATCGTCAATTCTGCGATCGGGCTTGCGTTCGAGCAGCGCCTGCCGATGCTGCGGACGCTGCGCGCCTGCGGGGTGTCCGCGCGCCAGCTCAATACGGTGCTGGTGATCGAGCTGGTATCGCTGGCGCTGGTCGCAGGAATCCTGGGACTGGTCTGCGGTTACCTGATCGCAGCCGCGCTGCTGCCTGACGTCGCCGCCTCCTTGCGCGGACTCTACGGCGCACAAATTCCCGGTCAATTGACGCTCAAGGGCGAATGGTGGATCGCCGGCATCGCCATCAGCATTTTGGGTGCGTTGGCGGCTTCGGCCGCGAGCCTGATCAAGGCCATCCGCATGCCGGTGCTGGCTTCGGCGCAGCCCCGGGCCTGGCAACAGGCGCAACGCCGCTGGCTTGAGTTCCAGAGCATGCTGGCGCTCGCGGTTTTCGCGGCGGCCGGGTGCTTTCTCTGGTTCGGCGATTCCCTGATCTCGGGGTTTGCGGTGCTGGCGGCGCTCTTGCTCGGCGCCGCGCTGATTTTGCCGATGATCCTGGAATTCGCGCTTTCGCTTGGCCAGCGCAACGCACGGCGGCCGCTCAGCGTGTGGTTCTGGGCCGACAGCCGTCAGCAGCTTTCCGGGCTGTCGCTCGCCTTGATGGCGCTGCTGCTCGCGCTCGCGGTCAATGTCGGCGTCGGCACCATGGTGGAAAGTTTCAGCCGAACCTTCCTGGTCTGGCTCGACGGACGGCTGGCGGCCGATGTCTACATCAGCGCACCAAGCGATGCGCAGGCGACCGCGATCAAGGCATGGCTGGGCGGGCGTCCCGAGGTCGCGGCGATCCTGCCCGGCGGGCGCGCCGACGCGCAGCTGGGCGGTGCGCCAATCGAGGTGTTGGGTCTGGCCGATCACTCAACCTATCGGGATAACTGGCCGCTGCTGCAATCGGCGGCGAATGCCTGGAGCAGGCTTCGCCCCGGCGACGCGTGCCTCGTCAGCGAACAATTGGCCAGGCGCCTGAAGCTTGGCGTTGGCGACCGAGTCGAGATTCCCGCACCGGGCGGAAACTGGACGCTCGAAATCGTCGGCATCTACGCCGATTACGGCAATCCGAAGGGCCAGATCGCGGTCAACTTTGCCGCCCTGACACGGCGTTTTCCGGAAACACCGCGGACGCGGCTGGGCCTGCGTATCGCACCGCCGGCGATTCCGGCGCTGATCGCCGCGCTTCACGAACAATTCGGCCTCGATGACCGCAATGTCGCGGATCAGGCGACGATGAAGGCGGAATCAACCCGAATCTTCAACCGCACCTTTGCGGTGACCGCGGCGCTGAACGCCTTTACGCTCGGTGTCGCCGGCATCGCGCTGTTGACCAGCCTGCTCACCCTCAGCAATTCTCGCCTGCCGCAACTGGCGCCGTTGTGGGCGATCGGCATCACGCGGCGGCGGCTGGCCATGATCGAGCTTCTGAAGACGATGTCGGTCGCGCTGATCACCGCCTTGTTCGCGCTGCCGCTCGGCCTCTTGGTGGCGTGGTGCCTGCTGGCGGTGGTGAATGTGAAGGCCTTCGGGTGGCGGCTGCCGTTTCACCTCTTTCCCCTGCAGTTATTCGAGCTGCTCGGCGTCGCGATGGCGGCGGCGTTGTGTGCCGCACTGCTGCCGGTGCTGCGGCTGGCGCGCATGCAACCCACCAGCCTGATCAGGATATTTGCCGATGAGCGGTAGCTTCCCGATATCCCGCCGCGTTTTCGCTGGTGGCGCCATGCTTCTCGGGCTCGGCGGCAAAGCCATCGCGCAGGGCTTTGCCGGGCTCGGCGAAAGCACGGAAGGATTTGCGCCGGTCGTTCCCGGCAAGGTTTTTGCCTTCCCGGCCGATCACGGCCCGCATCCGGAATTCCGGATCGAGTGGTGGTATGTGACGGCGAATCTGGTCGACGCGAGCGGCGCCGCCTATGGCGTGCAATGGACGCTGTTTCGTCAGGCAACGAAGCCCGGCGCCCAACTCGAAGGCTGGGCCAACCAGCAGGTCTGGATGGGCCACGCCGCCGTCACCCGCGCCGATGCCCATCGGTACGGCGAGACCTTTGCGCGCGGCGGCGTCGGCCAGGCCGGCGTCGAGGCAAAGCCGTTGCTGGCCTGGATCGATTCCTGGGAAATGCGCGGGCTCGATGCGATGGATGACAACAACATCGCGCCGCTCGAGCTCACCGCATCGGCGGCGGATTTCAGCTACGCGCTCCGCCTCGATGCCGACCAACCGCTGGTGCTGCAGGGCAATGCCGGCTACAGCCGGAAATCGGAACGCGGGCAGGCTTCGTATTACTACAGCCAGCCTTACTTCAAGGTGGCCGGCCGCATCACCATCGACGACAGGCGGGTTGAAGTCACCGGCCGGGCCTGGATGGACCGCGAGTGGAGCAGCCAGCCGCTGGCGCCGGACCAGACCGGATGGGACTGGTTCTCGCTGCACCTGGATTCGGGCGAGAAACTCATGCTGTATCGGCTGCGCCAGAAGGACGGCCGCAACGACCTGTTCGGCAACTGGATCGAGCGCGACGGCCGTTCCGTCGAAATCGCATCGGCCGATAACCGCATCGCGCCGACCGTTTTGACCGACATCGAAGGCCGCAAGCTGCCGACCGGGTGGCGGATCGTCATTCCCGCGCATGGACTGAGGATCGAAACGCTCCCGCTGAATGCCGGGAGCTGGATGGGGACCAGCTTTCCCTATTGGGAAGGCCCGGTCAGCTTTGCCGGCAGTCACACCGGATTAGGTTATCTCGAGATGACCGGGTATTAAGTTCGAAAATGTTTCAAAGGGGATTCGATGTTTCATCTCACCGCGATCGTCACCTGCCTCGCCGTCCTGTTCTACTTCTTCACCGGCATCCAGGTGGCAAAGGCGCGCGCCGCCTTCGGTATCAAGGCCCCGGCCATCACGGGCCATCCCGACTTCGAGCGCGTGTTTCGCGTGCAGATGAACACGCTGGAATGGATGCCGGTCTTCCTGCCGTCGCTGTGGCTGTTCGCGATCTATGTCAGCGACCCGATCGCGGCGGCGCTTGGCGTCGTCTGGATCGCCGGACGTTTTCTTTACCTCACCGGCTATTCGCAAGCCGCCGAAAAACGCAGCCGAGGGTTTGGAATCCAGGCGCTGGCGTGCGG
>NZ_JBAVNZ010000204.1:0-13087 GCF_049691595.1 Bradyrhizobium sp. | reverse complement strand
GCGCCCATCGAGGTCACGCTACTGTTCGCCCTCAAAGACGCGTTTCCTTGCAAATGACCCTTATCCCGTCCTGTAGACCGCGCGTTCTATCTGGTTGATCACTTCCGCTGTTGTTGCAGGAAACGGACCTGAGCGTGTAGGCCGAAGGGGTCTGCTTTCGGGGGTGGAACGGACATGCCGCACCGGCGGGTCGAGGTCTCAGTTTGGTGGCAAAGGCTGACTCAGCGGCGGCGCACGGCGAATGCATGATTTACAGAAATCGCTGACGAGATTCCTCGCGACTGGGGACTGATCTGGGGACCATGGCTGATTGATCTACATATAACCACAGTAAATCAATCAGTTAACAGTAACGTTTGGCGGAGAGAGTGGGATTCGAACCCACGGTACGGTTTCCCGCACACACGCTTTCCAAGCGTGCGCCTTAAGCCACTCGGCCATCTCTCCGGAGGTCCTCTCTTGAAGGGGCAGGCCGCTTTTTGCAAGGGAGCGCGGCGGCGGCGGCTGAAATTTTCCCAACCGATTGAATACGCTATACAAATCTGCGCTGCTGCGCTCCGCCGGTTGGGTGCCGGCTTGAACCGGAAGCCCGGTTGTGGCTGACGATTGAACGAAGGCCACTGCCAAATCAGCAGGAGGGACAGCATGATCATCATTCGGACGTTAGCATTTTCGATCCTGATATCGGCGGCGGTCGCCGGCGCCGCTGATCCGGCGCTGGCGCAGGCCTGCACCCGGCAGGGCGTGGACGTGAGCTGCGACGACGGCCGGCGGGGAATCTTCTCCGGCAATGCGATCATCTGGGCCGACGGCTCGCGGTCGAGCCTGGCCTCGCCGCATCCCAGCGTCATCATCGGCAACAGATCGTCGGTGATCGTCGGACCGGGCGTGTTCGTCGGCCAGGGCAAGGGCGTGGTGCCGCTGGAGAACCCGAGCGCGCCGAACAAGGCGCGCTGTCCGGTGCTCGACGGGGTCTCGTATTGCTACTGATTGTTGTTTGACGCGTTTTCTCGGCGCGAACCGGTCCTCACTTCGCTTGAAAACGCCTTGGCTAATGATATCGCGCGCTGAAACCGGCCGAGCGCCGCGGCCATGGCGTCGGCGGGTCGGCCACGATCGGCCCGATTTCGCTTCTGTCCAATTGCGCTTCCCGCAGCGCCTCGACGAAATCGGCGAACCAGCGCTGGATGGTGCCGGCGCGAAGCTTTGTCATCATCGCTTCGAAGCGCACGCGCCGCTCGGTCAGCGGCATCGACAGCGCGGTTGCGATCATGCGCGCCATGCCGTCGATGTCGTGCGGATTGACCAACAGCGCGGCATCGAGCTCGGCGGCGGCGCCGGCGAACTTCGACAGCACCAGCACGCCGGGATCGGCGGGGTTTTGGGCGGCGACATATTCCTTGGCGACGAGGTTCATGCCGTCCTGCAGCGGCGTCACCACGCCGACCTTCGCGGCGCGATAGAGCCCCGCGAGCACCGCTTGGCTATAGCCTTTGTTGAGATAGCGGATCGGCGTCCAGTCGGCCTCGCCGTGACGGCCGTTGACGTCGCTGACGAGTTTTGCGACCTCGCTCTGCAGATTGCCGTAGGCCTCGATCGCGCCGCGCGAGGGGGTCGCGATCTGCAGCAGCGATACGCTGCGCGCGAGCTGCGGCTGCAAGGTCCACATCCGGTCGAATGCCTTGATTCGATTGACCAGCCCCTTTGAGTAGTCGAGCCGGTCGACGCCGATCGCGAGCTTCTCGCCGTTCAGGCTGCGCCGCAGCCGCGACACATCCGGATGGGTCGAGGATTTGGCGGCCTGCTGGGCGAATCTTTCAGGATCGATGCCGATCGGGAACACCGCGGCGCGGGTTCGGCCATGACGCGAGCAGACGACGCCGTCGGCGGCGGGAAGATCGAGATCGGACTGAACGTAGCTCAGGAAATTCTCGCAATCCTCTTCGGTCTGGAAACCGATGAGATCATAGGCCAGCATCGCCTCGATCAATTCGCGATGATGCGGCACGCCGCCGATCACCGCGCGCGACGGCCATGGGGTATGCAGGAATAACCCGATCGGCTGGCTGATGCCGAGATCGCGCAGTTCCGCGCCGAGCGCGAGGAAATGATAATCCTGAATCCAGAAAACGGAATCCGGTTTCTGAAATCGGAGCAGCGCGCGCGCCATGAAGGCGTTCACTTCGCGATAGGAGGCATAGTCCTCCTGGGAAGCACAGATCAGATCGGGACGGGAATGCAGCGCAGGCCACAGCGCCGAATTCGCAAAACCTTCATAATAGCCGCCGTAATGCGCGGCGGGCAGATCGAGCATCGCCAGCGCGCCGGCGCCCAATGCCTCGATTTCGGCGAAGGGTTCTTTGTGGCCGCCGTCGCGGACCCGGCCGCTCGAACCGACCCAGATTGCGCCGGATTTCTCCACCACCGGCAACAACGCCGCGGCAAGCCCCCCTGTCATGGGCTCGTTGGCTCTTCCGCGCGCGACGCGGTTTGAAACGACGACGAGGTTCACAGGCGCCCTCCTGCTGGTACGCACGCGTACGTTAACAACCATTCATCAATATGGTTACTGCCGTCACCCTTTCAACGAATTGGAACCAAATTCGGGCCGAGCCGCGGTGGAACCGGACTGGATTTGCGAAAACAAAAGTCGCACTCAAGGCGTCATGCCTTGATGTGCGAGGAACCACCGCGGAATCAA
The DNA here is from genome assembly GCF_049691595.1 of Bradyrhizobium sp. Lineage (GTDB taxonomy): Bacteria > Pseudomonadota > Alphaproteobacteria > Rhizobiales > Xanthobacteraceae > Bradyrhizobium. Next base: position 10,386 of record NZ_JBAVNZ010000204.1, on the reverse strand, counting down.
GCCAAGACGGAAAAATCCGAGCAGGATTACGGCGAGGCGATGTCTTTTTCGTCATCGAGCAGATGGGCGAGAAATTGGCGAACATCGCTTGGCGCATCGAAATGCCCGGCCACGCCCGTGGCGCGCCGGCCGACGGAAAACGCGAGACCGTGCAAATCAGGCATGATCGCAAACACCGACTCGTCGGTGACGTCGTCGCCGATGAAGAACGGACGCCGGCCCCTGAACGGTCCCTGTGCCATCAACTCCCGCACGCCGCTCGCCTTGGTGAAACCGGGATGCTTGATCTCGCAAACGGATTTTCCCGGCAGCACCTCGATCGGCGCGTTCGGCAGATCGGCCCGGATCACCGACACCGCTTGATAGATCGCCTGCTCCGCATGCGGTGCCAGGCGATAATGCAGCGCCAGCGAATAGCCCTTGTCCTCCAGCAGAATTCCCGGGCTCAGCTTCGCGATCGCGGCAAGGCGGCGCTTCAATTCCTTGTCCAGCGGCGGCGCGCGGGCGCCTGCCGCTTCACGTTCAGCCGCAAGACGTGTCTCCGCGCCATGGCCGGCGACCGCCGGAAATTGATCCGGCGCAAAGATCAGATCGATATCGTTGAGCGAGCGCCCGCTGACCAGCGCCAGCGCACCGTCGGTTCGCTGGTGCAGCCGGTTGAGGGTTTTCGCCAGGCCAGGCGGCACCCAGACTTCCCGCGGAGTTGGCGCAATATCCAGCAGTGTGCCGTCGATATCGAGCAGGATGGCGGTCTCGCTCAAACGCGGCACCAGCGCGCGCGGCACCGGAACGGCATCCGGCGCCGATTCGTCTTCCGGGGCGATGTCTTCTTGCAACGGCATTTCGGCCAGATCCTCATTCATCTCATCCTACTCCACGAATGCCAGCGGCGGTGCGACAGATTCGAGCGATTTCCGCTCGGCGGCGACGGCGTAACGCCACGCGACGGCCGCCGCGACGACCATCAATGCCGACCCGAAGAGATAGCCGGCGAATACGCTGTGGCGCGACCCGGTATCGATCAATGCGCCGAACAGAGCGGGCCCGGCCACGCCGCCTACTCCGGTTCCGATCGCGTAGAACAGCGCAATGGCGAGCGCGCGCACTTCCAGCGGAAAGGACTCGCTGACCGTGAGATAGGCGGCGCTGGCGGCCGGCGAGGCGAAAAAGAAAATCACCATCCAGGCGATGGTCTGGCCCTGCGCGCTCAGCGCGCCGATCGAAAACAGGTAACCCGACATCGCGAGCAACACGCCGGAAACGCCATAGGTCAGCGCGATCATGGCGCGGCGGCCCAAGGTGTCGAACAGCCGCCCCAGCAGCAGCGGCCCCAAGAAATTGCCGGCCGCGAAGGGCAGGATATACCAGCCGACCTGGTTGGCGGCGATGCCAAAGAAGTCGGTCAGCACCAGCGCAAAGGTGAAGAAGATCGCGTTGTAGAAAAACGCCTGCGCGATCATCAGCACCAGCCCGACCAGCGCGCGCCGGCGATAGACCGTGAACAGCGTATGCGCCACCTCACGCAGCGGCGTGTGATGGCGCATCATGATCCTGATCTTCGGCAACGCCGGGTCCTGCACATGCCCGGTCGCCGATTTCTCGATGTTGTCGACGATCGCATGCGCCTGCTCGGGATAGCCATGGATCATCAGCCAGCGCGGACTTTCCGGAATCCACATCCGCATCACCAGCACGAACAGTCCGAGACCGGCGCCGCTGAGATAGGCCAGCCGCCAGCCATGATCCGGGCCGAACAACGCGGGATCGAGCAAAAGAATCGCACTCGAGGCGCCGATCGCGGCGCCAAGCCAGAAACTGCCGTTGATCGCCAGATCGGTCCAGCCGCGATAGCGCGCCGGCACCAGTTCCTGAATCGTCGAATTGATCGCCGTGTACTCGCCCCCGATGCCGGCGCCGGTCAGAAAGCGAAACAGCGCGTAGCTTGCGACGCTCCATGACGCCGCCGTCGCCGCGGTCGCGGTGAGATAAAGCGCCAGCGTGACGAAGAACAGTTTCCTGCGCCCGATCCGGTCGGTCAGCCAGCCGAAGCCCAGTGCCCCCAGCACCGCGCCGGCGAGATAGGCGCTGTTGGACAATCCGACGTCGAAGTTCGTGAAGCGAAGCGTCGGACTTTCCTTCAGCGCCCCGGCGAGCGCGCCCGCCAGCGTGACTTCCAGCCCGTCCAGAATCCAGGTGATCCCGAGCGCCAGCACGATTCGGGTGTGAAAGCCGCTCCAGCGCAGACGATCGAGCCGGAAGGGAATGCTGGTTTCGATGACGCGGTCGAAGTCCCGCTCCGGCCGCGAAGCATGAACGCCGTTTGCGGCCGAACTGCGCGGAGTCCGCTGCACATCCATCGGATCAAACCAACAACAAGCACCCCGGAACGCGATGCTCCGAGGTTCCTGATTCATTCCCCACAATTGCGGCAAACAATATGCCCGCCACGCAAAATAACGCCGGTGTGACGTGGGGGTTTCGGCATTCCGGGGTAGGAGTTGACCGGTTGCGTTCGCTTCCGCCTGATATGGATGGAGTTGACGATGGCGACAATTCAAAGGTCGGCAACGCAAAGGACGACGACCAAGACAAGCCCGACGCGACAAAGGACCCGCCCAGGGAAAGCACCGCCAAAGCGCTGGTCGCAGCGGGTGACGCAGGAAAGCAACGCACTCGATCTCGAGCGCGGCGTGTTCAAACTGACCAGCGCCGGCAAGATCGCGGCGTCGCTGAAGCGCTCGGCAGAACGCAGTTCACGGCGCAAGGCCAGCGCCTATCGCTCCGCGCTGTCGATGCTGACCTTCTATATCAACCGCGCCGGCAGGAATTTGCCGGGAATCGAGCGCGCGCGGCTGGAGCGGGCCAAGGTCGAGCTGAGGCGCCAGTTCGGGCGGGAGTGACTTCGGCATTCCGGGGCGCGATCAGGCAGGAAGCCGCCGGCGGTCCGTCCCGGGAATCTGGCCGCGCTTACTCCGGCTCGGTGCGCAAAATCAAGGCAGAATGGATAAGGATGCCGGATTCGGGACGGGTTCTCACCCCGTCACAACCGCTCGCCCGACGAAAATCCTAGTTGCAAGTTCCCTTCCCGCTGTCTCTAATTGGAATAACAACAAAACATCGGGGAGGTATCGGGCGTGTCTACCATCAAATTGACGGTGAACGGAAAGACGGTCTCGGCCGAGGTCGAGGACCGGACCCTGCTGGTCCATCTCCTGCGCGAGAATCTGAACCTGACCGGCACCCATGTCGGCTGTGATACCAGCCAGTGCGGCGCCTGCGTGGTCCATATCGACGGCAAGGCGGTGAAATCCTGCACCGTGCTGGCCGGACAGGCCGCCGGCAGCAACGTCACCACCATCGAGGGCATCTCGAAGGGCGACGAACTGCATCCGATGCAGGCCGCGTTCCGCGACAATCATGGTTTGCAGTGCGGCTACTGCACGCCAGGCATGATCATGTCGGCGATCGATATCGTGCACCGCCATGGCGGCAAGCTCGACGAGGCAACCGTCCGGCACGAGCTGGAAGGCAATATCTGCCGCTGCACCGGCTATCACAACATCGTCAAATCGGTGCTCGATGCGGCCGGCCGCATGAAGGTCCAGCAGGCGGCGGAATAGCCGCAGCCAGCAGCCAAAACCGAAATCCAGCGCCGCCAGATCGCGAAGGAAATGGCGGAAAATCAATAACTCCGGTCGGGAGGACAGGACATGGGCGTTGAAGGCATTGGCGCAAGCGTGGTGCGCAAGGAAGACCGCCGTTTCATCACCGGCAAGGGCCGTTACGTCGACGACATCAAGCTGGTGGGGTTGACCCACGCGCATTTCATCCGCAGCCCGCACGCGCATGCCAGGGTCAAGAGCATCGATTCATCCGCGGCCATGAAGATGCCGGGCGTGGTCGGCGTGCTGACCGGACGAGAGATCGTCGATGACAAGATCGGCAATCTGATCTGCGGCTGGGCCATTACCTCAAAGGACGGCTCGCCGATGAAAATGGGCGCGTGGCCGGCGATGGCGCCGGAGACGGTGCGCTTCGTCGGACAGGCGGTTGCGGTCGTCATTGCCGAGACCAAGAACCAGGCCAAGGACGCCGCCGAAGCCGTCGTCGTCAATTACGAAGAACTGCCGGCGGCGGCCGATATCCGCGCCGCGATCAAGCCGGGCGCACCGCAATTGCATCCGGAAGCCCCGGGCAACGTGATCTACGACTGGGCGATCGGCGACGAGGCCGCGGTCAAGGACGCGTTCGGCAAGGCCGCCAATGTGGTGTCGCTCGAACTCACCAATAACCGCCTGGTGCCGAACGCGATGGAGCCGCGCGCGGCGATCGCGGAATACAACGCGGCCGAGGAACATTTCACGCTGTACACGACGTCGCAGAACCCGCATGTCGCCCGCCTCGTGCTGTCGGCATTCTACAACATCGCCCAGGAGCACAAGCTGCGGGTGGTGGCGCCGGATGTCGGCGGCGGTTTCGGCTCCAAGATCTACATCTATCCGGAAGAGATGGTGGCGCTGTGGGCCTCCAAGAAGGTAGGGCGCCCGGTGAAGTGGACCGGTGACCGCACCGAAGCCTTCCTCACCGATGCGCATGGCCGCGATCACATCTCGAAGGCGGAGATGGCGTTCGACAAGGACAACAAGATTTTGGGCCTGCGGGTGAAGACCCACGCCAATCTCGGCGCCTATATGTCGCTGTTCTCGTCGGCGGTCCCGACCTATCTCTATGCCACGCTGCTGTCGGGCCAGTACAACATCCCGGCGATCCACGCCGAGGTCATCACCGTCTATACCAACACCACGCCGGTCGACGCCTATCGTGGCGCGGGCCGGCCGGAAGCAAGTTTTCTGCTCGAGCGGCTGATGGAAACCGCGGCGCGGCAGTTGAAGGTCGATCCGGCGGAATTGCGGCGCAAGAATTTCATCACGCAATTTCCGCATCAGACCCCGGTCATCATGGCCTATGACATCGGCGATTTCGGCGCTTCGCTCGACGCCGCGATGAAGGCGATCGATTACGCCGGCTTCCCGGCGCGCAAGGCGAAAGCCAGGTCCGAAGGCAAGCTCCGCGGCATCGGCTTGTCCTGCTACATCGAGGCCTGCGGCATCGCGCCTTCGAAAGCCGTCGGCAGCCTGGGCGCCGGCGTCGGCCTGTGGGAATCCGCCGAAATCCGCGTCAATCCGGTTGGGACCATTGAAGTCCTGACCGGATCGCACAGCCACGGCCAGGGCCACGAGACGACATTTGCGCAATTGATCGCCGAACGTCTCGGCGTTCCCATCAGCCAGGTGCAGATCGTCCATGGCGACACTGACAAGGTGCAGTTCGGCATGGGCACCTATGGCTCGCGCTCGATCGCAGTCGGCGGCACCGCGATCGTCAAGGCGATGGAGAAGGTCGAAGCCAAGGCGAAGAAACTCGCCGGGCATCTGCTCGAGGCGTCCGAGAGCGACATCGTCATCGAGAACGGCGAGTTCAAGGTCGCCGGCACCGACAAGTCGATCGCATTGCCGATGCTGGCGCTCGCCGCCTACACCGCGCACAATCTGCCTGACGGCATGGAGCCGGGCCTGAAGGAGACGGCGTTCTACGATCCGACCAACTTCACCTTCCCGGCCGGCGCCTATATCTGCGAACTCGAGGTCGATGCCGGTACAGGCAAGACCAGCTTTGTCAACTTCGTCGCCGCCGACGACTTTGGCCGGTTGATCAACCCGATGATCGTCGAGGGCCAGGTCCATGGCGGCCTCGCCCAGGGCATCGGCCAGGCCCTGCTCGAAGGCGCGGTGTATGACAGCTCGGGCCAGCTCGTGACGGCGTCGTTCATGGATTACACCATGCCGCGCGCCGACGATCTGCCGTCGTTCAAACTGTCGCACACCCCGACGCTGTGTCCGGGCAATCCGCTCGGCGTCAAGGGTTGCGGCGAGGCCGGCGCGATCGGTGCGTCCGCCGCGGTCATCAACGCCATCACGGACGCGATCGGCAACAACAAGCTGGAAATGCCGGCGACACCCGACCGGGTCTGGCACGCCATTCACGGCAATGCGTAAGGGGAGGATGAACCATGTATGAGACAACCTACCACCGTCCCTCCTCCGTCGATGAGGCCGCGGCCATGTTCGCCAAGGGCAAGGAGGCGAAATACCTTGCCGGCGGCCACACCCTGATCCCGGTGATGAAGCAGCGGCTGGCCTCGCCGTCCGATGTGATCGATCTTGGCAGGATCAAGGATCTGATCGGCGTCGAGGCTACCGGCGACACCCTGACGATCAAGGCGGCGACGACGCATCATGACGTCGCCACAAGCGGGGCCGCGCAAAAGGCCATTGCCGCGCTCGCTTATCTCGCCTCGCTGATCGGCGATCCGGCGGTACGCTATCGCGGCACCATCGGCGGGTCGATCGCCAACAACGATCCGGCGGCGGACTATCCGGCGGCGGTGCTCGCGCTCGGCGCGACCGTGAAGACCAACAAGCGTTCGATATCGGCCGATGATTTCTTCAAGGGCCTGTTCGCAACCGCGCTGGCCGAGGGCGAGATCATCACCCAGGTCGCGTTTCCGATTCCGGCCAAGGCGGGGTATTCCAAGTTTCCCCATCCGGCGTCGCGCTTCGCGCTGACCGGCGTGTTCGTGGTCAAGACCAGGTCGGGTGACGTCCGCGTCGCCGCCACCGGCGCCTCGCAAAGCGGCGTGATGCGGGTGCCGGCGATCGAGGCGGCGCTGAAGGCCAATTGGTCGGCATCGGCACTCGACGGCGTCAAGATTCCCGCGAACGGACTGATGAGCGACATCCAGGGCTCGTCGGACTATCGCGCCAACCTCATCAAGGTGATGGCGCAGCGCGCGGTGACCGCCGCCGGCTGATCAGGGTTATCCGTTTGATCCATGCAAGCGGCGCGCAGCGATGCGCGCCGCTCTGCTTTTGGCGGATTCCCGTCAAAAGCCGCTTGCCACGTCAGGCGCAAGGCGAGACAATTTAGCCAATCAGACAATTAAAGCCCAGAACAAGGGACGTCCCGGGAGAGCCCATGAAGTTCGGCATTTTCTACGAGCACCAATTGCCGCGGCCGTGGGACGACGGCGCCGAGCACCGGCTGTTCCAGGAGGCGCTCGACCAGGTCGAACTCGCAGACCAACTCGAAATCGATTACGCCTGGGAGGTCGAGCATCACTTCCTCGAGGAATACTCGCACTCCTCCGCGCCCGAGATTTTCCTCGCCGCCTGCTCGCAACGCACCAGGCGGATTCGGCTCGGCCACGGCATCTGCCTGATGCCGCCGAAATATAATCACCCGGCGCGCGTGGCCGAGCGCATCGCAACCCTCGATCTCGTCTCCAACGGCCGCGTCGAGTTCGGCACCGGCGAGAGCGCCTCGCTGATGGAGCTCGGCGGCTTCAATGTCGGCTTCGACGCGGCCGAGAAGCGGCGGATGTGGACGGAGGCGGTCGAACAATGCGCCAACATGCTGGTGATGGATCCCTATCCCGGCTTCAAGGGCGAGTTCTTCGAAATGCCCTGCCGCAACGTGGTGCCAAAGCCGTTGCAGAAGCCGCACCCGCCGCTGTGGGTTGCCTGTTCCAACCGCGAGACCATCAAGATGGCCGCACGCCACGGCATCGGTGCGCTGACCTTTGCCTTTGTCGATCCGCGCGAGGCGCGGCAATGGGTCGACGACTATTACCGCATTTTCAAAGAAGAGTGCGTGCCGATCGGACATGCGGTCAATCCCAATGTGGCGATGGTGACCGGCTTTTCCGTGCATTCCGACGAGATGGAAGCGCGCCGCCGCGGCGAGGACGGATTGCGCTTCTTCCGCTATGGGCTGGCACATCATTACATCTTCGGCGAACACCGGCCGGGGCGCACCGACATCTGGTCCAACTTCGAAAAGGCGCGGCACGCGCTGCCGCCGGCCGGCGCCGATCACGGCATCGGCACGCCGGACCAGTTGCGGACCCATCTGCGCCACTTCGAGCAATCCGGCGTCGACCAGACCGTGTTCATTCAGCAAGGCGGCCGCAACCAGCACCAGCACATCTGCGAGGCGCTAAAATTGTTCGCGCGCGAGGTGATGCCGGAATTTCGGGCGCGCGAGATCGAGCGCGAGAAGCGCAAGCAGGCAGAGCTTGCGCCCTACATCGAAAAAGCGATGGCGCGCAAGAAAGCCATGACGCCGATGCGCGACGAGGAGATCCCGATCTACGTCGCGCTGGGCCGCAAGGTGGCCGAGGAAGGCACCGGCACCGAGCGCCAGAAGCAGAACGCCAAATTGTGGGCGGATGCCGCGAGCGTGACGCTCGGCGATCCCGACCGCCACGGCGGCAAGACGCCGGCCGCTTCGCTTCCGCCATCGATGGACAAACAACGTGCTCGATAAACCAGCCCCCCAATCCGCCACCCGTGCCTCCGGCCCGCTCGCAGGTTTCCGCATCGTCGAATTCGCCGGCATCGGGCCCGGCCCTTTCGCCTGCATGATGCTGGCCGACATGGGTGCGGAGGTTGTGACGCTCGACCGCGTCGGCGCGAAAAAGAATCTGAAATCGGTGGCGGGCCGCGGCCGCAAGGTCGTCGAGCTCGATCTGAAGGACAAGGCCGCGGTCGCCCAGGTGCTTGACCTGTTGAGCCATGCCGATGCCCTGGTCGAGGGTTTTCGCCCCGGCGTGATGGAGCGGCTGGGGCTCGGCCCGGACCTGGTGCTGGCGCGCAATCCGCGGCTCGTCTACGGCCGCATGACCGGTTGGGGCCAGCAAGGCCCGCTGGCGCAGGCCGCCGGCCATGACATCAACTACATCTCCGTGACCGGCGCGCTGGCCGCGATCGGCCCCAAGGAGCGACCGGTGCCGCCGCTCAATCTGGTCGGCGATTTCGGCGGCGGCGCGCTCTATCTCGTGGTCGGCGTGCTGGCCGCATTGCTGGAGGCTTCCAAATCCGGCAAAGGCCAGGTGGTCGATGCCGCGATGTGCGATGGCGCGGCATCGCTGATGTCGATGTTCTTCGACATGACGGCCGCCGGACGATGGACCGAAGGTCGCGAGAGCAATTTCCTCGACGGCGGCGCGCATTTCTATGGCGTCTACGAATGCGCCTGCGGCAACTTCATCTCGATCGGTTCGATCGAGCCGCAGTTTTACGCGCTGCTGCGCCAGCATGCCGGACTTTCCGATGCCGATTTCGACGCGCAGATGGACCGCAAGGCCTGGCCGGCGCTGAAGGAAAAGCTGGCAAGAGTTTTCAAGTCCAAGAACCGCGAGGAGTGGTGCAGGATCATGGAAGGCACCGACATCTGCTTTGCGCCGATCCTCACCATGGCGGAAGCACCGAAACATCCGCACATGGCCGCCCGCGAAATCTTTGTCACCCGCCACGGCGTCACCCAGCCGGCGCCGGCGCCGCGCTTCTCGCGCACGCCGTCGGCGATCCGGGACGCGGCGACGGCGGATATTGCCGAGCTGACGAGCGCATGGAAGGGCGGGCGCTGACGATCGCTACCGTCAGCATGGCCCAAATCGAGGGAAATCCGTCATTCGTTTTTGCTTCTCGATTTGCGATGATCCGTCGTGACCCCAACACGACGAGACGGTCATGGCACTGCAACTTCGACCGAACTGCGAATATTGCGACAAGGACCTGCCGCCAAATTCAATGGAAGCGCGGATCTGTTCCTACGAATGCACTTTCTGCGCGGACTGCGTCGAGACCAAGCTTTACAACGTCTGCCCGAACTGCGGCGGCGGCTTTGAGCGGCGGCCGATCCGCCCCGCGAAGGAATGGCGCCCTGGACTATCGGTCGCGAAGCGGCCGCCATCGGACAAGCGCGTCCATCTCAGCTACACGCTGGAAGATATCGCCGCGCATTCGGCGAAACTGCGGAATATTCCGCCAGAGGATCGATAAAATCTCGCTGCATCGTCATTCCGGGATGATCCGAAGGATCAGACCCGGAATCTCGAGATTCTCCGATGTGCAATTGCACATCGTAGTTCGATGCGGAGCCTGTCATCGGGCCGCGCTTCGCGCGGACCCGGTGGCATCGCCCCGGAATGACCGGTCACAAGGCGGGCATGATCGTGCCCTCGACCTCGCCAAAACCGACGCGATAGCCGTCGCCCTGGCACCAGCCGCGCATGACGAGCGAATCGCCGTCTTCGAGGAACGTCCGCCTGACGCCGCCGGGAAGCTCAACCGGCTCGGTGCCGTTCCAGCTGATCTCCAGCAGGCTGCCGCGCTGGTGCTTTTCGGGGCCGGAGATGGTGCCGCTGCCCAAGAGATCGCCGACATTCATGGCGCAGCCGGACGAGGCGTGGTGCACGAGCTGCTGCACCGACGACCAGTACATGTATTTGAAATTGGTGCGGCAGATGCCGGCGGCCTGGTTCAT
>NZ_JBAVNZ010000203.1:0-12984 GCF_049691595.1 Bradyrhizobium sp. | reverse complement strand
TCAAGACCACGATCTTCTGCCCGGCCGACACGCCGGAAGTGAATGTCAGCGAGATCGAGCTGCAGGGCGCCACCGTCTACCGGGTCAACGGGCTGATCGACGATTGCGGCAGGATCGTCGGCGAGGGCAAGGCCAGGGCCGGCTGGTTCGATACCTCGACATTGAAGGAGCCTTACCGGATCGAGGGCAAGAAGACGATGGGGCTGGAACTCGCCGAACAGCTCGGCTGGGAGGTGCCCGACCTGATCTTCTATCCGACCGGCGGCGGCACCGGCCTGATCGGGATGTGGAAGGCCTTCGCCGAACTCGAGGCGATCGGCTTCATCGGCTCGGAGCGGCCGCGCATGGTCGCGGTGCAGGCGTCAGGCTGCGCGCCGATGGTGCGCGCCTTCGAGGCCGGCACCGAGCACGCGCCGCGCTGGGAAGACGCCCACACCATCGCGTCGGGCATTCGCGTGCCGCAGGCGATCGGGGATTTTCTGATCCTGCGCGCGGTGCGCGAGAGCAAGGGTTTTGCGATCGCGGTGCCGGACGAGAAGATTTCCGCGGCGCTCAATGAAGTCGCGCGCGAGGAAGGCCTGCTGCTGTGCCCGGAAGGGGCCGCGACCTATGCCGCCTACCGGCAAAGCCTTGCCGATGGCCGCGTGACGAAAAATGACCGCGTGATGCTGTTCAATTGCGCGACCGGGCTTAAATATCCACTGCCGCCGGTGACGCGCACGCTCGATCGCCATCAGCCGATCGACTATGCCAAACTGTAAGCTGTCATTGCGAGCTCTAGGCCCGTCATTGCGAGCGAAGCGAAGCAATCCATGGAGCGGCATCGGAAATATGGATTGCTTCGTCGCAAGTGCTCCTCGCAATGACGGCCGTCGGATGTTTGGGGAGAGGGTATGATGCGTAAAACAATTCTGGCCGCGTTGATCGCGATGCTTGCCTCGGGCAGCACCGCACTCACGGAGAATTATCCCTCGCGTCCCCTCACCATCATCGTGCCGTTCTCAGCCGGCGGCCCGTCTGACGTGATGGCGCGAATTCTCGCCGAGCGCATGAAGCTCACGCTCGGCGAGGCGATCCTGATCGAGAACGTGACGGGGGCGGGCGGTTCGGTCGGCGTCGGCCGCGCGGTGCGCTCAGCCCCCGATGGCTACACCATCAGCTTCGGTCATCTCGGCACCCACGTCGCCAATGGCGCGATCTACAAGCTCGGCTACGATCTGCTCGCCGATCTCGAGCCGGTGGTGCTGCTGCCGAGCAATCCCATGATCATCGTCAGCAAGAACGCGGTGCCCGCGAAATCGCTGAAGGAGTTTTTGGAATGGTTGAAGGCGCGGCCGACGCCGCCGACCGCGGGCACCGCGGGCGCCGGTTCCGGCAGTCACATCGCCGGGCTCTATTTCGAGAACATCACCGGCATCAAGCTGCAATATGTGCCGTATCGCGGCACGGCGCCGGCGATGAACGATCTCGTGGCCGGCCAGATCGACATGATCGTCGACCAGACTTCGAACTCGATCAGCCAGGTGCGCGCCGGAAATATCCGCGCTTATGCGGTGACCGACGCCAAGCGCGTCGCATCCGCGCCGGACATTCCGACCACGGACGAAGCGGGCCTGCCCGGATTCCACATGACGCTATGGTCGGGCCTGTGGGTGCCGAAGGATACGCCGAAGGAAATCGTCGCCAGGCTCAACGCCGCGACGGTCGAGGCCTTGAACGATCCGGCGGTGCGCCAGCAGCTCGAAAATCTGGGCCTGCAGATGCCGGCGAAGGACCAGCTTTCGCCGGCGGCGCTCGGCGCCCGGCAGAAGGCGGAAATTGCAAAATGGTGGCCGATGATCAAGGCCGCCAATGTCAAGGTCGACTGAAGCGTGCGTCTGCCGGCCGTCACTTCATGGGAGACGTCGGCGGCGGCGCCGCGTTGGTCTCCTGCGTGACGACGGGCTGGTTGGTCTTCGACGCCACCGCGGTGCCGCTGCCGAAGCGGACGCGGTAGACCGGCAAATTCTCCATCACGCGCTGCACGTAGTTTCGCGTTTCGGAAAGCGGGATGCGCTCGACCCAGTCGACCGGGTCGACCTTGGGATCGCGGGGATCACCATACGCCTTGATCCAGTCCCGGACACGGCCCCGGCCGGCATTGTAGCCGGCAAAGGTCATGATGTGACAGCCCTTGTATTCCGACAGCAGCGCGCTGAGTTCGGCAGCACCCATCTGCGTGTTGTAGACGGGATCGGAAACCATCCGGTCCCAGTCATAGCTGACGCCGAAGCGCTTGGCGGTATCGCGCCCGGCGTCCGGGGTCACCTGCATCAGACCCACGGCATTTGCCGCAGACTTGTCGCGCTGGTCGAACGCGCTTTCGGTACGCGCCACCGAATAGATGATGCTGCGCTCGATTTCGGGACCGACCGGGCTGTGCCTGGGAATCCCGATCGTCGGGAACGCGTAATGGTCGAGCGCCAGCCCGCGGGCGAGCGAGGGTTTTCCGACCTGCAGCATTGCGCGTGCATCGTTGCGCCGGCCGGTGAGCTCGCCGAGCGCTTCGAGCACAGCGACGTCTCGGCTCTGTTCGGCGAGATCGGCGACAAAATACAGCACAAGGTCGCGCTCGCCGATTTCGTAGAGCATATCGGCGGCGCGCACGCGTTCGTCGGCCGGCGCGGCACCGTCGGCGGCAAGGGCAGGCGAGGGCGCGCGCAGCTCGATCTGGTCACGGCCAAGCTTGGCGCGCGCGAGCTGTCCGTAGTAGGCGGTCGGGTGGCGCGCGGCCGCTTCAAAGCTGGTGCGCATTGCATCCTTCTCGCCGAGGGCTTCGGCGGCGCGCCCCCGCCAGTAGTTTGCTCGCGCCAGCACGATCGGATTGGCCGAGCCGTCGTCGATGTGGGCGAAATGCGCTAGTGCGGTGGCGGGATCATCAAGGTAGCGCAAGGCGATCCAGCCGCACATGAAATGGAAATCGGCCCGGTAGTATTCGCCGGCCGGCAGCGCGGCGGGACGGACGACCTGGTAGGCGGTCTGGTACTTGCCTTGATCGAGCAGCTTGCGTGCGAGCGTGCGCCGCTCGCGCCACCATTGATCGGTGTCCTGCTGCGCCATGGTCTCGGGAGAGGCGGCCAGCATCAGGCGGGCCGCGTCGTCAATCTTGTTCTGGGCGAGCATCCACTGGATTCGGCAAAGCGTGTAGCCGAGATCCCGCCGCGCCTCGATCGCGACATCGTCGAGCGCGCCGAGCGCCTTGTTCGCTTTTCCCCTGACCGCGGCACAGGCCTTCACGATCGCAAGCTCGTCGCCGCCCAAATGCTGCGCGGCGCGCCTGGCGCCCGCGAGATCCTTGGCGCCGATGCGCTTGTCCATGCGCGCACGGTGGTCCTCGCGGGCAAGAAGGTCGCGGAACGTCTCGTACGCCTCGGTTTCCGTGCGCTCCGACAATTCGTCCGCCCGCCACGCGTCGCGCGCCAGCCGACCTGCGCGCTCGCGATCGCCATCCGTGAGCAGCACCCGCGCGAGCGCGAATTTGCCCCTGGCGCTCACCGGCTGGCCGCCGGTGAAGCCGCGAACCGTGGCCGCATCGCTGCGCTCCTGCCACAGCCGCGCCTCCGCCCGCCGGCGCAGCGACGCCGTGCTCGGCCATTCCGGGTTGGCGGCGATGAACGCCGCATAGCGGCTGAAACTCGCCGTTGTCTCCGAATTGCGCAGGATGAACCATTCGACGAGTTTCCGGCCCGCCGGGTCGGCGATCCCGTTCCGCGTGGCGGTTGCCTCGTCGGTCTTTGCTTTGCGCGCGAGATCGATGGCTTCCTTCACCAGCGCAAGATCGCCCGAGAGCGGAGCTGTGGCCTCCTTGCGAGGAGGCGCATCCTTTGTCCGCTTTGACCCGCGCGGTGCGTCGGCATGCCTTGCGTGCCGATGTCCAAGCGCAGCGTTGCGATGGTGGCGAGCCTGCTTCGCTTCGGACGTTTTCCGGGCCTGTTGTGGCTTATGGTTGGGCCGCGCGGTTGCATCCGTCGCGAACAGGGCGAGCACAGTCACGGTGAGGAGACAAGACAGCGAACCTAAGCACCGCTTCATTCCATGGTCCTCCTGCGAAGGCACAAACCAAGGGATCGCACGATGCGTGCGGCCTGAGCTGTCGAAACGGTAGCACAACGCCGACTCGCAACTGTCGCATCAGCGCAACAGCGCGCGAAAAACGCAGAGGCGGTTGGAACCCGGAGCGCCTGTGCGGCTGCGCGCCACATCGGCTCGCGGTGCCGCGCCGGAGCCAAAGGGCGAAGGCGGGCCGCGCTGCACGCAAGCTACGGCTCGGCAAGCCACGCTTCCCAGCCGCAAGGCCGACGCAGTTCGTGCTCCCAACCAAAATATCGAAAACAACCCCATGCAAAGTAATAGGGGGCGCCGGCATGGATGCTTGACCCGCGAAAACATTTTGACACGTCGGGCAAATCAACGGCACCATTCCATCATCACGAAATTTGTAAAACGCCCATGGCCCTGCCCAACAACGGGCTCTTTGGCGCGATTGCAGGCAAAAAATCCCGACAATTGAAGTTGCACCGGCTCGCCACAGCGGACTCGCTCCAAAAATAATCCGCTTCACCCGTCGGACAAATCATCTCTACAAGCTCGTCCCGTCTCACCCGAGAAGAGGGGCGGGTCGCGATCGTCACGAACGCGGGATGGGATGCGGTGGACGCGGCAGCGTCGGGCGCGATCGGCAATCGCAGGGCGGGCTTTGGTCCGTGAGCGAACGATGCTGGCGCGGACGAACGACGCTTCAACGCCTTCGCCAAGAGTTCGGCAGGCGGCACATGGCCTGTCGAGGCGTTTGGCAGAGGTCGCTGCGTACGGAGAAAGTCGTGTGGTTCTGGCATCCGTTGCTGATGCTTGGCCTGTGGAGATTAAGTCGGCCCACCCGGCTTTCCCTGCGTCCTTCCGTTCTGGAGAGGGTCAATTCGATCCAAACCTCAGGCGCCATGCGCCGCGGGCCTCACACCCTTTTGAATGCAAACTCCCGTACTTATACGGTTTTTTGCATAAGCATTAATAATGGTGGCATTAGCGCAACGATTGTTGCCTGGATACAACACTTGTCCACGATTTCATCGTGCCACTAGGCAGTTCTTGCCTACGCCGCTTTTTTGCCACACCCCTCTATGACATCATACTTCGCAAGGCCTTAGCGCCGCGACGCTCGCGGAGGCGAAGGGAGATCGGGTGATTTTCCGGTTCGACAAGTCGACACGTCGACGACGAGATGGCCGGAGAAAACGGGTTCGCAATGGACGCCAAGACCAATACCAAGACTAATATCAAGAACAGGCTGCCCAGCCGTCACGTGACGGAAGGTCCCGAACGCGCCCCGCATCGCTCGTATCTCTACGCCATGGGCCTTACCACCCATCAGATCCACCAGCCGTTCGTCGGCGTGGCGTCGTGCTGGAATGAGGCCGCCCCCTGCAATATCTCGCTGATGCGTCAGGCGCAGGCAGTGAAGAAGGGCGTCGCCTCCGCCGGCGGCACGCCGCGTGAATTCTGCACCATCACCGTGACCGACGGCATCGCCATGGGCCATGACGGCATGCGCTCGTCGCTGCCGTCGCGCGAATGCATCGCCGACTCGGTCGAGCTGACCGTCCGCGGCCATGCCTATGACGCGCTGGTCGGGCTCGCCGGCTGCGACAAGTCGCTGCCCGGCATGATGATGGCGATGGTTCGGCTCAACGTGCCCTCGATCTTCATCTATGGCGGCTCGATCCTGCCCGGCAATTTCCGTGGCCAGCAGGTCACGGTGCAGGACATGTTCGAGGCGGTCGGCAAGCACTCGGTCGGCGAAATGTCGGATGCCGACCTCGACGAAATCGAGCGGGTGGCATGCCCCTCGGCCGGCGCCTGCGGCGCCCAGTTCACCGCCAACACCATGGCGACGGTATCGGAGGCAATCGGGCTGGCGCTGCCGTACTCGGCCGGCGCGCCTGCGCCTTACGAAATCCGCGACGCCTTCTGTACCACCGCCGGCGAGAAGGTCATGGAGCTGATCGCCAACAACATTCGGCCGCGCGACATCGTGACCCGCCGCGCGCTCGAAAACGCGGCGGCCGTGGTGGCGGCCTCCGGCGGCTCGACCAATGCTGCGTTGCACCTGCCGGCGATTGCCCATGAGTGCGGCATCAAGTTCAGCCTGTTCGACGTGGCCGAAATCTTCAAAAAGACTCCGTATGTCGCGGATTTGAAACCGGGTGGCCGCTATGTCGCCAAAGACATGTTTGAGGCTGGCGGCATTCCGCTGCTGATGAAGACGCTGCTCGATAATGGCCACCTGCACGGGGATTGCTTGACCGTCACGGGCCGGACGATCGCCGAAAACCTCAGAAGCGTGAAATGGAATCCGCACCAGGATGTGGTGCGGCCTGCCGACAAGCCGATCACCGTCACCGGCGGTGTGGTCGGCCTGAAGGGCAATCTCGCGCCAGAAGGCGCGATCGTGAAGGTCGCGGGTATGTCGAACTTGAAATTCACCGGTCCGGCCCGCTGCTTCGATCGCGAAGAGGATGCCTTCGAGTCCGTCCAGAAGAAGACCTACCGGGAAGGCGAGGTCATCGTGATCCGCTATGAGGGGCCGCGCGGCGGCCCCGGCATGCGGGAAATGCTGTCCACCACGGCGGCGCTGACCGGGCAGGGCATGGGCGGCAAGATCGCCCTCATCACCGACGGCCGGTTCTCAGGCGCGACCCGCGGCTTCTGCATCGGCCATGTCGGGCCGGAAGCCGCCGTGGGGGGGCCGATCGCACTGTTGCGAGACGGCGATATCATCGAGATCGACGCCGAAACCGGCACTCTTAACGTAAAATTGACTGACGCCGAACTCGCCGAACGCAAGACCAAATGGCGGCCCCGAGAGACTAACCACACGTCGGGTGCGCTGTGGAAATATGCCCAACAGGTCGGGCCGGCGGTGGATGGCGCGGTAACCCATCCGGGTGGGGCGCACGAGAAACAGTGTTATGCGGACGTCTGAGCGTATCATTCTTGCGTTGTTCCTGGGGGCCATTCCGGTGGCTAGCCCCGGATTCGCTTTCGACGGAGCCCCGGCAAAGCAGGATATCGTTATTTCTCAGCCCGGCGCCGCGGGTACCCTGAAGAAGACGCCAGCGCCGGTGCCCGCGACCGCGGCAGCCCCGCCCTCGCTGACCTCGCTGCAATATGCCGCCGACGGCGGCCACCCGGTCGCGCAGTGGAAGCTCGGCCGGATGTATGCCGACGGTGACGGCGTCACCCAGGACGATGTGCGCGCCTTTGAATATTTCAACCGCATCACCAGTACCCATGCCGAGGACAGCCCGTCGGCACCGCAGGCGGCGATCGTTGCCAACGCTTTCGTGGCGCTCGGGCGCTACTACCTGAACGGCATTCCCAATTCCAAGATCAAGCCCGACATCGAGCGGGCGAGGGAGATGTTCTCCTACGCCGCGTCCTATTTCGGCAACGCCGACGCGCAATACGATCTGGCGCGGCTGTATCTGAAAACCCCCGACGCCTCGCGGGAAGATTTCCGCTATGGAGCGCGCTGGCTCGGCCTTGCCGCGCAAAAGGGCCAGCATCAGGCGCAGGCGCTGCTCGGCCAGATGCTGTTCAACGGCGACCGGCTGCCGCCTCAGCGCGCCCGCGGCCTGATGTTGTTGACCTTGGCGCGCGACGGCGCCGCGCCGGACGAGACCTGGATCAAGGAGAGCTACAACCGGGCGATCGCGAAAGCATCCGATGACGACCGCGCCATGGCGCTGCAGATGCTCGAGCACTGGGTGCAGGGCCGCAAGAATTGATTTTGCCGCCTGCGCCGCACGGCGGAGAGCGACAAGGTCACGCCGTCTCGAGATCCAGGTCGGCCCACACCGGCACATGGTCTGATGGCTTCTCCCAGGCGCGCACGTAACTGTCCACGCCGACATCGATCAGGCGGTCGCTCGCCTGTGGTGACAGCAGCAAATGGTCGATCCGCAAGCCCCAGTTTTTCTGCCAGGCGCCGGCCTGATAGTCCCAGAAGGTGTATTGGCCGGGCGCGTCGGTGACGGCGCGCAGCGCATCGGTCAGCCCAAGGCCCAGCAACGACTGAAAGGCCTCGCGGGTTGCCGGCCGGAACAAGGCATCGTCGACCCAGGCGGCGGGATTATAGACGTCTGGCGCGGCGGGAATGACGTTGAAGTCGCCCGCAAGCACCAGCGGTTCCTCCGTCCTGAGCCGTTCCCTCGAATACTCAAGAAGTCGCGACATCCATTTGAGCTTGTAGGGATATTTATCCGTGTCCGGCGGGTTGCCATTGGGCAGGTAAAGGCATGCGATCCGCAGCACGCCGTGCTTTAACGTCACCACGCCCTCGAGGAAGCGGGCATGGGCGTCCTCGTCGTCGCCGGCAAGACCCGATTTGGTTTCGTCGAACGGCAGCTTCGACAGCAGCGCGACGCCGTTAAAGGTCTTCTGGCCGTGGGTGACGACGTTGTAGCCGAGCGCCTCGATCTCCAGTCGCGGGAACGCGTCATCGACGCATTTGATCTCCTGCAGGCAGACGATGTCGGGCTGGCATTCCCCGAGCCAGGAAAGCAGATGGTCCAGCCGCTGCCGGACCGAATTGACGTTCCACGTCGCAATACGCATCAAATTAACCCGGATTCGTGACCACACATTTTCGCGTGTTGTGGCATACCATGAGCCGAGAGGCTGTGGTAACCGTTTAGAAACAAGGCGTAAAACTAGCCGTCAAGCGGCAGGAACAAGGGCAGGAACAGGTCGTCCCGCCGTTGCGGCGGGCGAACGTGAAAGAGAGATGAAAAAACGCAATCTGATTTTCATTGCTGGTGCCCTCGGCATGGTGGCCGTCGCTGCCTTCGTGACCCGGTCGTCGTGGATCGGTGGCGGCGCCGGCGCGCAGGGACCGCAGCGGCCACGCCTGGTCTCGGTCGAACTGGCCAAGGCCGAACGCAAGACCGTGCCCGTCGATGTCGATTCGATCGGGACGGTGACGCCGATTTCCAGCGTGGCGCTGAAATCGCGGCTTGAGACCACCATTGTCTCGGTTCATTTCGAAGACGGAGCCAGGGTCAGCGAAGGCGACCTCCTGTTCACGCTCGATTCGCGCCAGATCGACGCCCAGATCGAGCAGGCCGAAGGCGTGCTCGCCAGGGATCAGGCGCAACTCGAGGGCGCGCAGCGCGACCTCAGGCGCTTTACCGATCTGGTCGCCAAGGGCGCCACCACCCAGGTCAATGTCGACAATGCCAGGACCCAGTCCGATATCCTGGTCGGCACCATCAAGGCCGATCAATCGGCGCTCGACAATCTGAAGGTCCAGAAGAGCTACACCACGATCCGCGCGCCGTTCTCGGGGCGGATTGGCGCGGCCAATGTGAAGGTCGGCAATTTCGTGCGCCCAGCCGACACCGCGCCGCTCGCCGTCATCAACCAGATGGCGCCGGTCTATGTGACGTTCGCCATTCCGCAGCGGGTGCTGGCCGAACTGCGCGATGCCATGGCGAAGGGCGATTCCAAAGTGAGCGCGACGATCCCCGGCCACCAGCGGTCCGAGGATGGCAAGGTCGCGATGGTCGAAAACGCGGTGGATTCCACCACCGGCATGATCACCGTGCGCGGCGTCATGAACAATGCAAGCGAAACGCTGTGGCCGGGAATTCTGGTCGCCACCAGGCTGACGATCCGCAGCGAGGATTCCGTCGTGGTGCCGACGGTGGCGGTCCAGCGCAGCCAGAACGGCAACTATGTGTTCGTCGTCAAGGACGGCGTATCCAGGGTTCAGCCGGTCAATGTCGATCGCACCTTCCAGGGTACCTCCGTGATTTCGGAGGGGCTTTCCGGCGGCGAGGATGTCGTCGTCGACGGCCAGTTGCTGTTGTCGGATGGATCGCGGATCGAGCCGCGCCCTCGCAAGGCCGGGGCCTGACCGATGACGCTTTCCGAGCTCTGTATCCGCCGGCCTGTGATGACGACGCTGATCACGGCGTCCATCATCGCGTTCGGCGTATTCGGCTTCCGCCTGCTGCCGGTCTCGGCGCTGCCCCGGGTCGACTTCCCGACCATTGCGGTGACCGCGACCCTGCCGGGCGCGAGCGCGGACACCATGGCGGCCTCGGTCGCCGGGATCATCGAACGGCAGCTTTCGACCATCGCCGGCATCTCCTCGATGTCGTCGAATTCCTCGCAGGGCACCAGCGTCATCACCATCCAGTTCGACCTCAACCGCAGCATCGATGCCGCCGCGCTCGACGTGCAGACCGCGTTGACCATCGCGCAGCGCCGGCTGCCGATCGAGATGACGACGCCGCCGAGTTTCCGCAAAGTGAATCCGGCCGATTTTCCGGTGCTGTTCGTCGTGCTCGGCTCCTCGACGCTGCCGCTGTCGGCCGTGAACGAATATGGCGACATCACGATCGGTCAGGCGCTGTCGCAAATCCCGGGCGTTGCGCAGGTCAGCATCTACGGCGCACAGAAATTCGCCATTCGCGTTCAGGCCGATCCGGAAGCGGCAGCGGCGCGAGGGCTGTCGCTGGAAGATATCCGCACCGCGGTTGCGCGCGCCAATTCGTCCACGCCGGTCGGCACGCTCAACGGGCCGAAGCAGGACGTCGCGCTGCAGGCCTCCGGCCAGATGGACAAGGCGATCGACTACCGCCAGGTGGTGGTGGCGTACAGGAACGGTTCGCCGGTCAAGCTTGACGAAGTCGCGAGGATCTACGACAGCGTCGAGAACGACAAGATCGCGAGCTGGCTCAACGGCGATCGCTCGATCGTGCTCGGCATTCAGAAGCAGCCCGACGCCAACACGGTGGCCGTGGTCGACTTCATCCTGGCAAAATTACCGGCCTTGCGCGCGCAGATCCCGCCATCGGTTTCGATCAACGTCCTGATGGATCGCTCGATTTCGATCCGTCAGGCGGTGGCCGACGTCGAGGAAACCCTGCTGATCGCCGTCGCGCTGGTCATCCTGGTGATTTTCCTGTTCCTGCGCTCGGCGTCCGCCACCTTCATTCCGGCGCTGGCGGTGCCGATCTCGCTGTTTGGCACCTGCGCCGTCATGTATGCGCTGGATTATTCCATCAACAACATGACGCTGCTGGCACTGACGCTGTCGGTCGGCTTCGTGGTCGACGACGCCATCGTCATGCTGGAGAATATCGTCCGCCACATCGAGCACGGCATGCGTCCCTATGAGGCGGCGCTGAAGGGCGCGCGCGAGATCGGCTTCACCATCATCTCGATCACGTTCTCGCTGATCGCGGTGTTCATTCCGGTGCTGCTGATGGGCGGCATCGTCGGCCGCGTGTTCCGCGAATTCGCGGTGACGGTTTCGGTCGCAATCGTGGTGTCCGGCTTCGTGTCGCTGACGCTGACGCCGATGCTGTGCGCGCGCGTGCTGCCGGCGCATGACCGGACCCGGAAGGCCAACGTCGTGCTTCGGGTCTTCGAGGCGATGTTCGAGTCATGGCTGCGCGCCTATGAATGGGCGCTCGACCGGGTGCTGGCGAAGAAAGCGCTGATGCTGATCGTCACGCTGGCGACGCTTGGCGGCACCATTTACCTTTATATGATCGTGCCAAAGGGCTTCTTCCCGCAGGAGGACACGGGCTTCCTGATCGGCGTCACCGAAGCCGCCACCGACACCTCTTTCGAGGCCATGAAGACGCGGCAGCAGGCGCTGGTAGACGTGCTGAAGTCCGATCCGGCGATCGACTACATCAACTCCACGGTTGGTGCGGGCGGCCCCAACACGACCGCGAATTACGGCCGTCTCTTCATTGCCTTGAAACCGCAGAAGACGCGCGACAATATCGGTGTCGTAGTCGGACGACTGCGCATGAAGGCCCGCCAGATTCCCGGCATGCAGGCGTTCTTCCAGAGCATCCAGAACCTCAATATCGGCGGCCGGATTTCCAAGAGCCAGTATCAGTACGTGATGCAGAGCGGCGATACCGAGTCGCTGTATCGGCTGGCGCCTGAGATGCGCGAGCGGATCGAGAAGGTGCCGGGCCTGCTCGACGTCACCACCGACCTCTACATCAAGAATCCGCAGATGACCGTCGACATCGACCGCGAAAAGGCCGCGGTCTACGGCATTACCGTCGATCAGGTCCGCAACCAGCTTTACAACGCCTATGGGGCGCGCCAGGTCGGTACTATCTACATGCCGTCCAACGACTACCAGATCATTCTGGAAGTGCAGCCGCGGTTCCGCGTCGATCCGTCCGACCTTTCCAAGCTCTACATGAAGACCGCGAACAACCAGACCATTCCGCTGGCGGCGGTTGCGAAGCTGGTGCCGTCGGTCGGGCCGCTGCAGATCAACCACCAGGGCCAGCAGCCGGCGGTGACGATCTCGTTCAACCTCGCGCCCGGCTATTCGCTGGGCCATGCGGTCGACCAGATCACCGCGATCGAGCAGAACGCCAGCCTGCCGGCGACGATCGCCACCGGATTCTCCGGCACCGCGCAGGTGTTCCAGGATTCCTTGCGCGGCCAGGGCGTGCTGATCCTCGCCGCCGTGTTCGCGGCGTTCGTGATCCTCGGCATCCTCTACGAGAGCTTCATCCATCCGATCACAATCATTTCCGGCCTGCCGTCGGCCGGCATCGGCGCGATCCTGACCCTGATGCTGTTCGGCATGGAGTTGTCTGTCATCGCGATGATCGGCATCGTGATGCTGGTCGGCATCGTCAAGAAGAACGCCATCATGATGGTGGACTTCGCGCTGGAGCGGCGCCGCGTCGGCCTGAGCGCCGAACATGCGATCCGCGAGGCGGCCTTGCTGCGCTTCCGCCCGATCATGATGACGACGTTCGCGGCGATCTTCGGCACGCTGCCGATCGCGCTCGGCGCCGGCGCCGGCGCCGAATTGCGCCAGCCGCTCGGCATCGCGGTGGTCGGCGGCCTCTGCGTGTCGCAACTGCTGACGCTGTTCATCACCCCGGTGATCTATAT
>NZ_JBAVNZ010000202.1:0-5815 GCF_049691595.1 Bradyrhizobium sp. | reverse complement strand
CCCGAGGACATGGCGGCGCTCGGCTTTATTTATGAGAGCGTGGGGCGCCCGACCGAACCGCGGGCGTGATGCAAAGGCACTGTGATACCCCGCGCAGGCAAGGGTATCCAGTGATCCCGGTCTTTGTAATCGGCAATGTCGGTGTTTACTGGATCACCCGCCTTCGCGGGTGATGACGGATGTGAGACCTTGTCCCGCAACTTCGACACCTCCCTTCCGATCGACGCGGTGCTGGACGAACTGGCGCGCACGCTCGCGAGCCACAGCGCCGCCGTGCTGGTCGCGCCTCCTGGCGCGGGCAAGACCACGCGGGTGCCGCTGGCGCTGCTCGACGAACCCTGGGCCAAAGGCAAAAAGATCATCGTGCTGGAGCCGCGGCGGATCGCGGCGCGCGCCAGTGCCGAGCGCATGGCGCATACCATCGGGGAGCGGGTCGGCGAAACCGTCGGCTATCGCGTGCGCTTCGGCTCGAAAATATCGCGCGCGACCCGAATTGAGGTGGTCACCGAAGGCATCTTCTCGCGGCAGATTGTCGACGATCCCGAATTGTCCGGGGTCGCCGCGGTGCTGTTCGACGAATTTCACGAACGCTCGCTCGATGCCGATCTGGGGCTGGCGCTGGCGCGCGATGCGCAGACCGGCTTGCGCGAGGACTTGCGCATTCTGGTGATGTCGGCGACGCTGGATGGCGCCCGCGTCGCCAAATTGCTCGGCGACGCGCCGGTGATCGCCAGCGAAGGCCGCGCCTTTCCGGTCGAGACGCGCTATCTTGGCCGCAAGCCCGATGCGCCGCTGGAACGGCAGATGGCGGATGCGATCGCGACCGCGCTCCGCTCCGATCCCGGATCGGCGCTGGCGTTCCTGCCGGGCACCGCCGAGATCCGCCGCACGCAAACCCTGCTGGCCGAGCGCGTGCAGGATGCTTCCATCGAAATCGTGCCGTTGTTCGGCGCGCTCGATTCCAGCGTGCAGGACCGCGCCATTGCGCCGGCGCCGAAGGGCCGGCGCAAGGTCGTGCTGGCAACCTCGATCGCAGAGACTTCACTGACTATCGAGGGCGTCCGCATTGTCGTCGATTCCGGCATGGCGCGGGTGCCGCGCTACGAACCGGATATCGGCCTGACCCGGCTGGAGACCGTGCGCGCCTCGCGCGCCGCGGTCGACCAGCGCCGCGGCCGCGCCGGCCGCACCGAGCCGGGAGTGTGTTACCGGCTGTGGGACGAGCCGCAGACCGCATCGCTCGCGGCCTATACGCAGCCTGAAATTCTCAGCGCCGACCTGTCGTCGCTGCTGCTCGATCTCGCGCAATGGGGCGTCAGCGATCCCGGCGGACTGGCATTTCTCGATCCGCCGCCCGCCCCGGCGCTGAAGGAAGCCAGGAGCCTGCTAAGCGAACTCGGCGCGCTCGATGGCGACGGCCGGATCACGGCGGAGGGCAAAAGCCTGCGCGCGCTGGCGCTGCCGCCACGGCTGGCGCGGATGATCGTGGATTCGCACCGGCTGGGGGCAGGCGCGCGGGCGGCCGACATCGCCGCCATCCTGACCGAACGCGGTCTCGGCGGCGACAGCGTCGATCTCGATGCCAGGCTCGATCAGTTCCGCCGCGACCGCTCGCAACGCGCTTCCAGCGCCCGCGGCCTGGCGCAGCGCTGGGCCTCGCAGGTGGCGGCGTCGGAAAGCATCGCTGCGACCCAGCCTTCTTCTTCCTCCCCGCAAGGGGGAGGGGAACTCTCCACCGGCGTCATGCTGGCCTTTGCCTTCCCCGACCGCGTCGCACGCAACCGCGGCAACGGCGGTTTTGTGCTCGCCAACGGCCGCGGCGCGGCCATCGATCAAACCTCGGCGCTGGCGCGCGCGCCCTATATCGCGGTGGCTGAACTGACCGGCACGGCGGCGAACGGGCGTATTCTGCTGGCGGCGTCGATCACGCAGGAAGAGATCGAGCTGCGCTTCGCCGGTCAGATCGAAAACACCGACGAGATTTCATTCGATCGGGGTGCCATGGCGTTGCGCGCGCGCCGCAAGCGGAGCCTGCACGCGATCACGCTGTCGGAAGCGCCGATGGCGCTGTCGCCGACGGCTGAGACCGCGCGGGTGTTCGCCGATGGCTTGATCGCCGCCGGCCTCGACAGACTGCCATGGTCCAAATCCCTGAAGCAATGGCGCGACCGCGTCATGTTCCTGCGCAAGGCCGAAGGCGACAACTGGCCCGATCTGTCCGACGGTGCGCTCGCAGCCGCGCGCGAGATCTGGCTGGTGCCGGCACTCCACGACAAGACCTCGCTGAAGGATTTTTCGTCCGGCGATCTGTCGGACGCGCTGACGGCGCTGTTGCCCTGGGAATTGCGCGCGCGGCTGACGCGCGAGGCGCCGACGCATTTCGAGGCCCCGACCGGCACGATGCTCGCGATCGACTACGAGGCCGAGCAGGGCCCGACCATTGCGGTGCGCCTGCAGGAACTGTTCGGGCTCAACACCCATCCCTCGATCGCCAGGGGCGCGGTGCCGCTGGTGCTGGAACTGCTGTCGCCGGCGCAGCGGCCGGTGCAGGTGACGCGCGATCTGCCGGGCTTTTGGCGCGGCAGCTATGCGGCGGTTCGTTCCGACCTGCGCGGACGCTATCCCCGGCACCCGTGGCCGGAAGACCCGGCGAACGCGATGCCGACGCGGCGGGTCAAGCCGCGGGGGACGTGAGAACTATCACTCCCTCTCCCCGCTCTTCGCGGCGAGAGGGCTGGGGTGAGGGGCGCTTCCGCGAAATGCAGAATGCGATAATGAACGCAGGTGCCTCGCCCCTCACCCGAAATTCGCCAATGCGAATTTCGACCTCTCCCCGCAAGGAACGCGGAGAGGTGAAGAGCCCCTATTAACGCTTCGCTCATCCTTTTCGC
Source organism: Bradyrhizobium sp. (assembly GCF_049691595.1). GTDB lineage: Bacteria > Pseudomonadota > Alphaproteobacteria > Rhizobiales > Xanthobacteraceae > Bradyrhizobium. The sequence continues at coordinate 2,924 of NZ_JBAVNZ010000202.1, read as the reverse complement.
CGAAATGACAGCCGTCCCCGCCTTTGTTAGTCGCGGTTTGGCGGTCGGCGTGGTGATATCGCCGGGTTTCGTGTCTTTTGTTTTGACGCGTTTTCTTCACGCGAACCGGTACCCACTTCGCTCGAAAACGCTATAGAACCGAGTGTGGCGTCATGCGTAACATCATGATCTTTGCGGCCATCATGATCGGCCTCGGCACCTTGATGGCGCAGATGGCCGACAGGATGACGCCTGCGCCCGCATCCGCCGGCACGGCCCCGCGAAAGGCAGCCTCCACCGAGACGGTGGCGCTGGCCGGTATTCGCAGCCTCAGCATTCCGCGCGACGGCCGCGGCCACTTCCAGACCGACGGCCGGATCGACGGCCAGCGCATCGATTTCATGGTCGATACCGGCGCCTCGCTGGTGGCCCTGAACGAAAAATCTGCCGCACGCTTCGGCCTGCGTCCGTCGCGCGGCGACTACAACGCCACGGTCACGACCGCCAACGGCACCATCAAGGCGGCACGAACGCGGCTCGCCGTGATCGAACTCGGGGGGCTCGTGGTGCGCGATGTCGACGCCATGGTGTTGCCCGATGAAGCGCTCTCGGAAAACCTGCTCGGCCTGTCGTTCCTGTCGAAGCTGAAGCGTTTCGAATACGCCAACGGCAAGCTCGTGCTGGAGCAGTAGAGCGGCCGATCTCGCCGCGGACGGTTGGGCTCCTTCTCCAATTGGCATCTGCTCGGCCGAATAGCTCTCCGCGGCTACGCTACGTGCTGGAAAATGAGGATTTTTCGACTATATTGAAGCTATGCGCCGAGAAGATGTCATTGCCAGATTAAAGCAAACCGAGCCTGCCTTGCGGGCCTTCGGTGTCGGGTCGCTTTATCTGTTCGGTTCGCATGCGCGCGATGAGGCAGGCTCGGAATCTGATGTGGATGTCTTTGTTGATCCTGCATCGAACAGGGATTTCGGTTTCCTCTCGTTCATGGATGCCTATGAGGCACTCCAGAACGCATTCAACCATCAGGTCGAGATCGGCTATTCGACCCGCATGGGATTGTCACCCCACATCCGTCAGGACGTGGAACGCGAAGCCCTACAGATTTTTTGATGGCCGCAAGTAAAAGCCCTCGCACGCGGTTGCTTCACATTCGTGAAGAAATCGAAGGCGTGGCAGCGACCGTTCAGGGGCTGTCCTCATTTATTAACTGCAAGCCGCCAATCCCGCCTTCCGCTGCGCCCATGCATTCGCTATGCCTGCGGGCGCGTTCTTCCGCATCATGATCACAAGGCCGCCTGAATGTTTCCGAAGCCGAAATCGGTGCTGGTTCCCAATACCTATGCCTTTGAATCCGAGCCGATGGTGAAGGCGACCGGCTTTCGCGAATATGACGCGCGCTGGCTGTTCAACAAGGAGATCAACCTGATGGGCGTGCAGGCGCTGGGCATGGGGCTCGGCGCGCTGATCGCAGAGCTCGGCGTTCCGCAGGACATCGTGACCGGCCACGATTTCCGCGGCTATTCGGCGTCGATCAAATACGCGCTGATCTCCGGACTGATGGCGGCGGGCTGCCGGGTGCACGACATCGGCCTTGCGGTCACGCCAATGGCCTATTTCGCGCAATTCGAACTCGACGTGCCCTGCGTCGCGATGGTGACGGCATCGCATAACGATAATGGCTGGACCGGCGTCAAGATGGGCGCCAACCGCCCGCTCACCTTCGGCCCCGACGAGATGACCCGGCTGAAAGCGATCGTGCTGAACGCCGATTTCAGCAACAGGGCCGGCGGCTCCTACCAATTCCATGAAAATTTCGCGGCCCGCTACATCGCCGATCTCACCGCGCGCGCCAGGCTGAAGCGCAAACTGAAGGTCGTGGTCGCCTGCGGCAACGGCACCGCGGGCGCGTTTGCGCCGCAGGTGATGCAAGCGATCGGCTGCGAGGTGGTCCCGCTCGACACCGAGCCCGACTACACTTTTCCGAAATACAATCCAAACCCGGAAGATATGGCGATGCTGCACGCGATCCGCGACGCGGTGCTGGCACACCAGGCCGATGTCGGTCTCGGTTTCGACGGCGACGGCGACCGTTGCGGCGTGGTCGATAACACCGGCGAGGAGATTTTCGCCGACAAGGTCGGCGTGATGCTGGCGCGTGACATGTCGGCGATCACCAAGGACGCCCAATTCGTCGTCGACGTCAAATCGACGGGATTGTTCGTCACCGATCCCGTGCTGCAAAAGCAGGGCGCGAAGACCACCTACTGGAAGACCGGCCATTCCTACATGAAGCGCCGCACCCACGAGCTCGGCGCGTTGGCAGGTTTTGAAAAATCCGGCCATTTCTTCTTCAACACGCCGTTCGGCCGCGGCTATGACGACGGCCTGCTCTCGGCGATTGCGATCTGCGAGATGCTCGACCGCGCCCCCGACAAGTCGATGGCGGACCTGAAAAACGCGCTGCCAAAAACCTGGTCGTCGCCGACCATGTCGCCGCACTGCGCCGACGAGGTCAAATACGGCGTCGTCGACGCCGTGGTGAGGCATTTCGAGGCGCTGCGGAGAAACGGCGATAAGGTCGCGGGACAAGAGATCCGCGATCTCGTCACCGTCAATGGCGTGCGCGTCACGGCCGCGGACGGCAGCTGGGGCCTGGTGCGGGCGTCGTCCAACAAGCCGGAGCTGGTCGTCGTGGTCGAGAGTCCGGTCAGCGAGCAGCGAATGCACGATATGTTCGAGGCGATGGATGCGGTGCTGCGCACCCATCCCGAGGTCGGCGAATACAATCAGAAGATTTGAGAATGCTGAACAGTTTTCGTGTCCCGGGCGCGGCGCAGCATGAGCGAAGCGAATAGTGCGCTGCAGACCCGGGACCCATTTTGCGTCCGTGGGTCCCGGCTCTGCGGCGCATCGCTAACAAGCGCTGCGCCGCGTCCGGG
>NZ_JBAVNZ010000201.1:0-9151 GCF_049691595.1 Bradyrhizobium sp. | reverse complement strand
AGTCTCCTGGGATTTTTCCCGAAAATCCGAAAGGCCAGCGGCTGACCGTATCGGCGCCTTGCCCCCAACTCAAGCGCCGCCGCGCCGGGCGCAGCCGGCGGATTTGCGTAAATCGGCGCACTCAGGTAATAATTCCTAGCAACTCCGGGATTTTTCGATGGCCAGACAGCCCAAATCGCCGCGCGCATTGACCCACGGCCAGATCTGGACCGCGCTCGACCGGCTTGCGGAACGCGCCGGGCTATCGCCGTCCGGACTGGCCAAGCGCGCCGGGCTCGACCCCACCACCTTCAACAAGTCCAAACGCATCACGCCCGACGGCCGCGAACGCTGGCCCTCGACCGAATCGGTCGCCAAGGCGCTCGCCGCCACCAACGCTTCGATCAACACCTTCGTGCAGTTGATCGGCGATGGCGCGCGCGGCGCGCAGTCGGTGCCGCTGCTCGGCTTCGCCCAGGCCGGCGCCGGCGGCTATTTCGACGACAGCGGTTTTCCGGCCGGCAAGGGCTGGGATGAGGTGACGTTGCCGTCGACCAATGACGAGCACGCCTACGCGCTGGAGATTTCAGGCGATTCGATGAGGCCGGCCTATCGCGACGGCGACGTCATCGTGGTGTCGCCGGGTACGCCGATCCGGCGCGGCGATCGCGTGGTGGTGCGCACCACCGGCGGCGAGGTCATGGTCAAGGAACTGAAACGCCGCACCGCGAAGACGCTCGAACTGCAATCGCTCAACCCCGCCCATCCCGACCGCGTGCTGGCGGCCGACGATGTCGAGTGGATCGCGCGCATCGTGTGGGCGAGCCAGTAAAGCGGCACGCCCTCATGTCGCGTAGTCCGGCTCCTTGCGGTCGAGCATGCGCTTCAAGGCGTCGAAATGCCGCTGCGCCGGGGTCGGCCCCTTGTACAAATGATCGTCCATGTAATCGCGCCTGGTCTTCTCGACCACCGGCGCCGGGAGCTGCTTCAGCTTCTGCCCCGTCCACATCGCGTAGATCTGCACCTGCGCGGCACGCTCGGTGTAATAGAGCTTGTCATAGGCCTCGGCGACGGTTTGGCCGACCGTGGAGATGCCGTGATTGGCCATGAACAGCACCGTCTTGTCGCCGATCACCCTGGCGAGCCGCGCGCCCTCGGCCGGGTCGAGCGCCGGACCGGCATATTCGTCGTCATAGGCGATGGCGCCGGAAAGACCCACCTCGGTCTGGCCGATCTCCTTGATGCGCGGGTCTTCGAGCCGCGTCAGCGCGCTCGCATAGGGCATGTGGGTATGGAACACCGCCTTGGCCTGCGGCAGCGCCTTGTGGATCGGCGCATGGATGCAGAAGCAGGAGCGCTCCACATCGCCCTCGCCGCGCTTGACCTCGCCGTCATCGATGCCGACTTCCATGAAGGAGGAGGCCGTCACCTCGGACCAATGCATCCCGAACGGGATCTGGTAGTAGCGGTCGCCGCGGCCCGGCACCACCAGGGTCAAATGGTTGAAAATGCCCTCGCTGAAACCCTGGTTGAAGGCAAGGCGATGCGCCGCCGCGAGATCGACCCGCGCCTGCCATTCCTCGGCGCTGCTCTCGCCAAGCGTATTCGGCGAAACCCTGAACTGCATGAGCATCCCTCCCGATATGGCCTGCCCCTCGGCCGGGGCTTGGATCATTCTTGCAGCATTGTAGCGCAATTTGGAGCGGCCACCGCTGAAATTGCAGCGGACCTCCCATTCCGATTTGCGGTTCGCGGCCGCAGATGCGTAGCCCTACGCCGATCGTGCCAGCGCGCCGTCGATCATCGCCACCGCGTTCGAAAGCCCGTAGACCGCGACGAAGGAGCCGAAGCGCGGGCCTTTTTCCTGGCCGAGCAGGACCTGGTAGAGCATGTTGAACCAGTCGAGCGAGACGCCGGGCCGGCCGTCCTTGCCCTTTTTCACAGGATCGAGGAACGGCTCGCGGCGGCCGATCTCGTAGACCACGTTCTGGATGTCCTCGGCCGTCGCGGCCGGCGGCATGTTCGACAGCGCGTCGCGCAAATCCTGCAGCGCGGCGCGCTCGCTGTCGGTGGGATCACGGAACTTTTTGGTCGGGGCCACGAAGTCGCGATAATAATTGATGGCGTAGCCGACCATGGCGTCGAGCTTCGGATGCGTCCGCGGCGTGACGCCCGGGCGATAGCGGGCGATGAAGCCCCACAACGTCGCGGCATTCTCCGCGTTCGACGACGACACCAGCGTCAGCAACATTTGAAACGTCACCGGCATGTCGGCGCTGGGCGGATTGCCGGCGTGGATATGCCAGACCGGATTGGCGAGCTGCTGCTTCGCATCCTGGCGCGGAAAGCCCTCGAGGAATTGCTGGTAGTCGTCGACATTGCGCGGGATCACGTCGAAATACAGCCGCTTCGCCGATTTCGGCTCGCGGTACATGAACAGCGACAGCGATTCCGGCGAGGCATAGCGCAGCCACTCGTCGATGGTGAGCCCGTTGCCCCTGGACTTCGAAATCTTCTGGCCCTTGTCGTCGAGGAACAGCTCGTAATTGAATCCTTCCGGCGGCGTGCCGCCGAGCGCCGCGCAGATCTTGCCGGAAAGCTTCACTGAATCGATCAGATCCTTGCCGGCCATTTCATAATCGACGCCGAGCGCGAACCAGCGCATCGCCCAGTCCGGCTTCCACTGCAGCTTGCAGTGGCCGCCGGTGACCGGCAGCGTGACGCGCGCTTTGGTCTCGGGATCGTCGTAGGAGACGGTTCCAGCCTTCACGTCGTGCTCGACGATCGGCACATACAGCACCATGCCGGTGCGCGGGCAGATCGGCAAAAACGGCGAATAGCTCGCGGCGCGCTCTTCGCGCAAGCTGGGCAGCATGATCGCCATCACGGCGTCGATCCGCTCCAGCACGCGCAGCAAGGCGGCGTCGAATTTGCCCGACGTGTAGTAATCAGTCGAACTCGCGAACTCGTAGTCGAAACCGAACGTGTCGAGAAACGCGCGCAGCCGGGCATTGTTGTGCGCGCCAAAACTCGAATGGGTGCCGAACGGATCGGGCACCCGCGTCAGCGGCTGGCCCAGATGGGCTTCCAGCATGTCCTTGTTCGGCACGTTGTCCGGCACCTTGCGCAGGCCATCCATGTCGTCGGAGAACGCGATCAGGCGGGTCCTGATCCGGTCCTCGGTCAGCACCCGAAAGGCATGGCGCACCATGGTGGTGCGCGCGACCTCGCCGAAAGTGCCGATATGCGGCAGGCCCGACGGGCCATAGCCGGTCGAAAACAGCACCTCATCCTTCGGCTTTTTCTTCAGCCGCGCCACGATCGCCTTGGCCTGCTCGAACGGCCAGGCGCTGGATTGTTCGGCAAGCGCGCGCAAATCGCCAGGGCTGGGGGCAAGGTCGATCGTGGACATCAGGTAAGAGACTCCGCGGCCACGGAAACTGGCCGGTTCGCAATATAGCCGTCATTGCGAGCGAAGCGAAGCAATCCATGGGGCCACAAAGGAAGAATGGATTGCTTCGTCGCAAGTGCTCCTCGCAATGACGGGAAGGGATTGCGCCCCTTAAAACGGGCTGATGGAAAAATAGCGCAGCCACAGATCGGTGTAGCGGCCTTTTTCCCAGAGCCGGAACAGCGCCCAGTTCAGCGACTGCCGCAACAGGTCGTTGCCCTTGCGGACGGCGATGCCGACGCCTTCGCCAAAATACCGGCTCTCGACGAACGGCCCGCCCGAGAAGGCGCAGCACTCACCGGAATCGGTGCCGTTGATCCAGAACGCCAGCGAGATCGCATCGCCGAAAATGAAGTCGACCTCGCCGCGTCTGAGCGCCAGCCGCGCCGCGTCGTCATTGGCGTAGGAACGGATTTCGGCGTCGGTGAACATCGCCTTCAAATAGGCCTCGTGCGAGGTGCCGGCGACCACCCCGATCTTCTTGCCCTCGAGATATTCGGGGCGGACTTCCGGCATCACGGCGTCGCGCCGCGACACGAAGCGGGCCGGTGCACGGTAGTAGGGATCGGTGAAATCGACCCGGGCGCGCAATTGCGGCGTCACTGCCAGCGAGGCGATGATGGCGTCGCCGCGGTTGCTCGTGATCGCATCGATCAGGGTCTCGAACCGGCGCATCTGGATGGTGCAGGTGGCCTTGATCTCGTCGCAAAGCGCCCGCGCCAGATCGACGTTGAAGCCGGCCGGATTGCCGTCGGGGCCGGTAAAGTTGAACGGCGGATAATCGGTCTCGGTCAGGAAGCGGATCACCGTAACACGCGACAGGTCAGGCCGGTCCGGGCGACGCCTCGGATCCCAGAAGCCCGGCACGGCCTGGGGCGCCGCCTCGAGGGCCGGCCGGGGCAAGGTTTGCGCCTGCGCCACATAGCCGGAGGGGACGACTGCCAGCGCAGCGCCGATCGACAATCCGGCCAATGAGATGCGGACGGTTCGAAGCGCGCTGAGGCTGGGCGAAAAGGCGGTCTGGTTTGGCATTGCCGGCGATTTCTTGGGAATTGGACGGCCTTATAGACCATCGGGCTGATGATGCGAGGGCCGTATGCGTCCATTCGACCGGATCAATAGAGGTCAGAGATACCGCTTCAGATCGGCCGCGGCCTGCTCCGGCGTCCGTTTGAGATTGAAGGGCGCGACGAACCGGCCGTCGCGATCCATCAGATAGACCAGCGCGGTGTGATCCATGGTGTAGTCGCCATCCTTCAGCGGGACTTTTTTGGCATAGACGCGATAGGCCGAGATCACCTTCGCCACCGCCTCGGGGTCGCCGGTCAGCCCCTTCAGATGCGGATCGAAGCTGGAAAGATAATCCTTCATCGCCGTCGCGGTGTCGCGCTCCGGATCGACCGAGACGAAATAGGCGTTCACGCGATCGGCATCCTGGCCCATCGCCTTCAGCACTTCCGAAATCTCGAACAGCGAGGTCGGGCAGACGTCGGGGCAATGGGTGAAGCCGAAGAAGATCAGCGTCGGGCGGCCCTTGAGATTGTTCTCGGTTACGGTCTGGCCGGCCTGGTCGGTCAACTGGAACGGTCCGCCGATCGCAGCCGGCGCGCTTAAGCTGCGCAGGCCGCCCATCGCCCACAGCATCAGCACCAGCCCGACCGCGAGGCTGCCGGCAAAGGCTGCGAAAATCACCAGCGGGCGGGTGGTCCGGTCCATCATGAGATTCCTTATGTCCGGATCAGAAGCAGGTCGAGATGCCGGCGGCGATCATCTCGAAGAACACCGCGGTTCCATAGTGGAGCCAGAGCGCGGCCGCGCCGAGCAGCGTCACGGCGCCAAGGCTGGCTGCGCCCCACACGATCGCCGACGCCACCCTGCCCTGGGGCCGGGCGGCCATCGTTCCGTGCCGGGAAATCGGCTGAGCCATGCGCGACCATCTGATGAAACGGCGACCGAAATACGGTCGGCCGGACCGTACCGCTCAGATAGGGCCAGTTCCACGGCCGGGCAAGCGCCATGGATGCACGGCCGATCACGTCATGCGGAGGGAAACCCCAAAGCGGATCAGCGCGAGTCCGGCTTGTTGGCGGACGCCTGGGCGTCGAGATAGCAGGGCTTGTAAATCGCCTGCAGTTGCTTGCCGCGCAGGAAGATCATCCGCGGGGTCAGGCCGCCCCGCGACGCGATCCAGCGCCGCACCGCCGAGGGGTACATCGAATACAGCATCTGGGTGGCTTCGGGATTGGTGACGGCGCGGCCATCGGCGCCGACATCCCAGGCGGCGTGGAAGCCGAGATTGGCGTGCGAGGTCACGCAGATCCGGTCATGGGGAACCGCGCCGAGCACGATGGTGCAGGCCGAGGCGCACAGGCCGTCGATGATGATCGTTTCCCCCGATGTGCGCAGGCCCTGATATTTGTCGACATAGGTGCCGATCCGGCCGCCGCGATCATCCGCGATCCTGACCACGGCGTCGCTCCTCGCGACCCCCGCCACCAGCAGAACCGCCGCGAGCAACCCCGTCACCAGCTTCATATCCCAGCCCCAGTCCAAAACCGTCGACCCGAATCTGATCATCTTGCGTGATGCAACACCCGATCGCCAGCGTGTTGCGGGACGGTAAATTTGTCTAGGCGGGCGAGGCTGCTCGAAACAAATTCAAATCAAGTGTTGCAACGGCGCTGCACCCGGCGGCCGAAACGGTCCCAAACTGGAACAAGTTGCCGATATCGCCTGATGCACGCACGCCACAGGCAAGCGCCATTTGCCGTTGACCGCGATGGATCACGCGTCTTGTATCAAACGCGATTTCTGGAGGACACGATGGCGGATGACGCGGACGTAATCGTGGTCGGGGGCGGACTGGCGGGGCTGGTCGCGGCCACCGAAATCGCCGACGCCGGAAAGCGGGTCGTCGTCGTCGACCAGGAGGGCGAGCAAAGCCTCGGCGGACAGGCGTTCTGGTCGCTCGGCGGCCTGTTCCTGGTGGACAGCCCCGAACAGCGCCGGCTCGGCGTCAAGGACAGTTTTGAACTCGCGCTGCAGGACTGGATGGGCGCCGCCGGCTTCGACCGCGACGAAGACCTTTGGCCGCGACGCTGGGCGGAAGCCTATGTCGCGTTCGCGGCGGGCGAGAAGCGCGGCTGGCTGCGCGCCATGGGGCATCGGATCTTTCCCGTGGTCGGCTGGGCCGAGCGCGGCGGCTATGATGCGATGGGCCACGGCAATTCGGTGCCGCGTTTTCACGTCACCTGGGGCACCGGCCCCGGCATCGTCGAGCCGTTCGAGCGGCGGGCGCGCGAGGCGCAAAGCAGCGGCCGGCTGACCTTCAAGTTCCGTCACCGTGTCGATGCGCTCTCGATCACGGCCGGCACCGCCGATGGCGTCAGCGGCACGATCCTCGAACCTGACAATGTCGAGCGCGGCCACCGCAGCTCGCGCAACATCGTCGGCGACTTCAGCCTGCGCGCCCAGGCCGTGATCGTCGCCTCCGGCGGCATCGGCGGCAATCACGATCTGGTCCGGCAGAACTGGCCGAAGCGGCTCGGCGAGCCGCCGAAATTCATGATCTCCGGCGTGCCCGAACATGTCGACGGCCGCATGATCGGCATCACCGAGGCCGCCGGCGCCCGGCTGATCAACCGCGACCGGATGTGGCATTACGTCGAGGGCATCCGCAACTGGTCGCCGATCTGGCCGCGCCACGGCATCCGCGTCCTCCCCGGCCCGTCTTCGATGTGGTTCGACGCGTCGGGCACGCGGCTGCCGGCGCCGCTGTTTCCGGGCTCCGACACGCTCGGCCAGCTCCATTACATCATGGGCACCGGCCATGGTTATTCCTGGTTCGTGCTGACCCAGAGCATCATCAAGAAGGAATTCGCGCTCTCCGGCTCCGAACAGAACCCCGACCTCACGGGGAAAAGCTGGCGCCTGACGATCAAGCGCGCCACCAACAAGGGCGCGCCGGCGCCGGTGGAAGCGTTCAAGCAGCACGGCGCGGATTTCATCGTGCGCGACAACCTCGCCGACCTCGTCAGCGCGATGAATTCGCTCGCCGGCGACGACCTGCTGAAGCTCGAGCACATCAGGGCCCAGATCGAGGCGCGCGACCGCGAGATGGCGAACCCTTACGTCAAGGACGCGCAGGTGATGAACATCCACAATGCGCGCCGCTATATCGGCGACCGCCTGATCCGCACCGCAAAACCGCACCGCATTCTCGATCCCGAACACGGGCCCCTGATCGCGGTAAAACTCAACATCCTGACCCGCAAGACGCTCGGCGGCTTCGAGACCGATCTGGATTCGCGCGTGTTCGGCCAGCACGGCCAGATCATCCGGGGGCTTTATGCGGCCGGCGAAGCGGCGGGCTTCGGCGGCGGCGGCGTGCACGGCTATCGCTCGCTGGAAGGCACCTTCCTCGGCGGCTGCCTGTTTTCCGGGCGAAACGCCGGACGGGCGGCGGCGAAGGCGGCGGGATAGGAAATCGACAGCCGGCAGTGGCCGATCGCGCGCCGGCGCGCTAAGTAGTCGGCCACATCCATCGGGAGAGCAGCATGACCATCCAGCGTTTTGAAACCGGGCCGCGCATGAGCCAGGTCGTCATCCACGGCAACACCGTCTATCTGGCGGGTGTCGTGGCCAACAAGGCGGCCGGCGAAAGCGTGACCAGGCAGACGCAGGAGGTGCTCGCGATCATCGACGGCCATCTCGCCAAAGCCGGAAGCGACAAATCGAAACTGTTGACGGCGACGATCTATCTCACCGACATGAAAAATTTCCAGGAGATGAACGCGGTGTGGGACGGCTGGGTTTCGGCGGGCAACACGCCGGCGCGCGCTACCGTCGAGGCCAAACTGGCGGCGGCGCCATACAGCGTCGAGATTATGGTGGTCGCGGCGAAGTAATTTTCCCGCAGGCGACCGCAAAATAAAGCCGCGCCAGCCCGAAGGCTGACGCGGCGATGGCCGTTCTGTTGCCAGGTGGACCTACCCCGAACAGTTACGCCGCGAGGCGCACGTCGTTCAATGCAACGTTATCGTTTGCATTTAGGTTTTTGACCCGATAACGGCGGTATCATGCCGGGCACAATTCAAAGCTTCTTCGCGACCATCGATCCTGTTTCGCCCCCGCCGTAGCAGCCCAGGGATCTTGCCTTCCGGCAAAATCGATCTCACGCAAATGAGACCTTTAAGCTCAAGCTGCTAGGGTGGAGGCGCCGGGTACTGCCCCCGGGTCTGCCCGCAGTCCGCTCAGAGTTTCAGCGCCATCGTCTTGCGACGAAGGGACTGTACGCGCGATCGAGGGGGAAAGATAGGCCAGTGGTTGCCGGAGAGATTAATGGCGGCGTGAAGGGTGGAGCGGGCGAAGGGAATCGAACCCTCGTATGCAGCTTGGGAAGCTGCCGTTCTGCCATTGAACTACGCCCGCAAATCAATAACTTAGATGGTATTGGACCCCGAATTATGTGGCCATCGTGTGGACGGCTGCTTGCCCCAGCGGTCTTATAGCATTCGAAATGTCGCGTTCAAATCGTTTGGGCCGGGCGGTCTAGCGAAGAGCAAGTCGATGCGCCCGGCAGCGGATGATCCGCAAGGGTCTATTCTCCTCGCCCACGGTCAACGAACATCAGTTTTGGGATAAATAGATTGGGGTGCCGCCCAACTGTTGAAATTTCGTGCCGTCGCAAACGTGTGCCAGCCTTGTTGACGAGATCGTGCC
>NZ_JBAVNZ010000200.1:0-6178 GCF_049691595.1 Bradyrhizobium sp. | reverse complement strand
CGGCAAGCGCATCGCGATCGTCGGCGGCGGTCCCGCTTCGCTCACCGTGGCGCGCGATCTCGCACCGCTCGGTTATCACTGCACCGTATTCGACCAGGACCCGAAGGCCGGCGGCATGATGCGGACCCAGATCCCGAAATTCCGCCTGCCGGATTCGGTGGTCGACGAGGAAACCGACTACATCCTCAACCTCGGCATCGAGTTCAGGGGCGGCCAGCGCATCGACAGCCTGAAGAAGCTGCTCGCCGAAAACTACGACGCGATCTTTGTCGGCTCCGGCGCGCCGCGCGGCCGCGAGCTCGACATCCCCGGCCGCAAGGAAGCCGCCAGCAATGTTCACATCGGCATCGAATGGCTGGCGTCGGTATCGTTCGGCCATGTCGAGAAGATCGGCCGGCGCGTGATCGTGCTCGGCGGCGGCAACACCGCGATGGACTGCTGCCGCACCGCCCGCCGCCTCGGCGGCGCGGACGTGAAAGTGATTGTGCGTTCCGGCTTCGAGGAAATGAAGGCGAGCCCTTGGGAAAAGGACGACGCCCTTCACGAGGATATTCCGATCCTCAATTTCATGGTCCCGGTCGCCTTCATCCATGACAACGGCAAGCTCACCGGCGTCACCTTCCATAAGGTGAAGGCGGAATACGACGCCAGGGGTCGCCGCAATCTGGTGCCCTCGGGCGAGCCCGACCAGACCATTCCCTGCGACGACGTGCTGGTCGCGGTCGGCCAGGAAAATGCCTTTCCCTGGATCGAGCGCGACTGCGGCATCGAGTTCGACAAGTGGAATATGCCGAGGGTCGATCCCAAGACCTTTGCGTCGACCCATCCAAAAGTGTTTTTTGGCGGCGACGCCGCGTTCGGGCCGAAGAACATCATCTGGGCGGTGGCGCACGGCCATGACGCCGCGCTGTCGATCCACAAGATGCTCTCGGGCGAGGACATCACCGAGCGTCCGCTCCCCGAGGTGCAGATCTCGTCGCAGAAGATGGGCATCCACGAGTGGAGCTACGACAACGACATCTCCCCCGACAACCGCTTCAGGGTGCCGCATCGCGACAAGGTGATCGCGCTGAAGGATATCCGCACCGAGGTCGAACTCGGCTATGACCTCAAGCTCGCGCTCGGCGAGGCGCGGCGCTGCCTGAACTGCGACATCCAGACGGTGTTCACCGCGCCGCTGTGCATCGAATGCGACGCCTGCGTCGACATCTGCCCGATGGATTGCATCACCTTCACCGAGAATGGCGAGGAAGCGGATCTGCGCGCACGACTTAAAGCGCCCTCGCCGCATCCGGACCAGGACCTCTATGTCGCCGACGGCCTCAAGACCGGACGCGTCATGGTCAAGGACGAAGACGTCTGCCTGCATTGCGGGCTGTGCGCCGAGCGCTGCCCGACCGGCGCCTGGGACATGCAGAAATACCTCATCGATATGACACACGCGGGATCAACATGTCAGTCCAAAGCCCGATCGGCGGCGTAAACGACTTCGTCGTCCGCTTCGCCAATGTCAACGGCTCGGGTTCGGCGAGCGCCAACGAACTGTTCGCGCGCGCGATCCTGCGCCACGGCGTGCCGGTCGCGCCGCGCAACATCTTCCCTTCCAACATCCAGGGCCTGCCGACCTGGTACGAGGTGCGGGTGACCGAAGCCGGCCATCTCGGCGCCCGCGGCGGCGTCGACCTGATGGTGGCGATGAACCCGCAGACCTGGGACAAGGACCTCGCCTCGATCGAGCCCGGCGGCTACCTGTTCTACGATTCGACCAAGCCGATGCCGTCGTCGAAATTCCGCGCCGACATCACCGTGATCGGGGTGCCGCTGACCGCGATCACCAACTCGACCTATTCCGATCCGCGCCAGCGTCAGTTGTTCAAGAACATCATCTATCTCGGCGCGCTCTGCGCGCTGCTCGAGATGGACCCGAAGCTGATCGAGCAACTGATCGGCGAGCAGTACAAGGGCAAGGAAAAGCTGTTTTCATCGAACGTCCATGCGCTGCATCTCGGCCGCGACTGGGCGCTGCAAAACCTCAAATGCCCGATCGGACTGCGGATCCGGAAGGCCGACAAGGTCGGCGATCGCATCTTCGTGGAAGGCAACAGCGCGGCTGCGCTCGGCGCGGTCTATGGCGGCGCCACCGTTTGCGCCTGGTATCCGATCACGCCGTCCTCGTCGCTGGCGGATGCCTTCGCCAGCCACTGCAGGAAGCTGCGCCACGATCCCGAAACCGGCAAGGCCAGATACGCCATCGTGCAGGGCGAGGACGAGCTGGCCTCGATCGGCATCGTGATCGGCGCCTCCTGGAACGGCGCGCGCGCTTTCACCGCGACCTCGGGCCCCGGCATCTCGCTGATGACGGAGTTCATAGGCCTGTCCTACTTTGCCGAGATCCCGGGCGTGATCATGAACGTGCAGCGCGCCGGCCCCTCGACCGGCATGCCGACGCGCACCCAGCAATGCGACATCATCGCCTGCGCCTATGCCTCGCATGGCGATACCAAGCATATCCTGCTGTTCCCGGAAGACCCGGCCGAGGCGTTCGAGTTCGCGGCGCAGTCGTTCGATCTCGCCGAGCGGCTGCAGACCATGATCTTCGTGATGCTCGATCTCGACATCGGCATGAACCACCGGCTCTGCCGCCCGCTGAAATGGGACGACGCCAGGCAGTATGACCGCGGCAAGGTGATGACCGCGGAGATGCTGGACGTGCCGGGCCGCGACTTCGGCCGCTATCTCGACGTCGATGGCGACGGCATCCCCTACCGTACCTATCCCGGCACCCACCCGACCAAGGGCTCGTTCTTCACCCGCGGCACCTCGCGCGACCACTACGCGCGCTATTCCGAGGAAGGCGCGGTCTATGCCGACAACATGCAGCGGCTGCTGCGCAAGTTCGAGACCGCCCGGGACCTGGTGCCGCGGCCGTTGCAGGCCAACGCCGCCAGGCCGACCAAATGCGGCGTGATCTATTTCGGCTCGACGTCGCCGGCGATGGACGAGGCGATCGGAATCCTCGAATCGCGCGGGCATCTGCTCGACCGCATGCGGATTCGCGCCTTCCCGTTCCATTCCAGCGTGGCAAGCTTCATCGCCAATTATGACTTTGTCTACGTGGTCGAGCAGAACCGCGACGGCCAGCTCCGCCAGCTGATCGTCAACGAGAACGGCATCGATCCGGTGCGGCTGGTGCCGATCCTGCACTATGACGGCACGCCGATCACCGCGGGCTTCATCGCCAACGCCATCGCCGACCACCAGAACCGTCTCACCGTGACCCGACTGCGCAAGGCCGTATCATGACCTATATCGCCAAGCCGAAATTCCATCATCCCGGCCTTCCCAAGAACGATCTCGGCTATACCCACCGGGACTACGAGGGCAAGATTTCGACCCTGTGCGCCGGCTGCGGCCACGACTCCATCACCGCCGCGATCATCGAGGCCTGCTACGAATTGTCGATCGAGCCGCATCGGGTCGCCAAGATTTCCGGGATCGGCTGCTCCTCGAAAACGCCGGACTATTTCCTCGGCAATTCGCACGGCTTCAATTCGGTGCATGGCCGCATGCCATCGGTGTTGACCGGCGCCAATCTCGCCAACCGCGACCTGATCTATCTCGGCGTCTCCGGCGACGGCGACTCCGCCTCGATCGGCTTCGGCCAGTTCGCGCATTCGATCCGCCGCAGCGTCAACATGACCTACATCGTCGAGAACAACGGCGTGTACGGCCTGACCAAGGGCCAGTTCTCGGCCACCGCCGACCGCGGCTCGAAGTCGAAGAAGGGCGTGATGAACACCGACAACGCCATCGACCTGGTGGCGATCGCCCTGCAGTTCGGCGCGAGTTTCGTGGCGCGCAGTTTTTCGGGCGACAAGACCCAACTGGTGCCGTTGATCGCCGCCGCGATCCGGCACCAGGGCGCCGCCTTCATCGACGTCGTCAGCCCCTGCGTCGCCTTCAACAACCACGCCGGCTCGACCAAGAGTTTCGATTATGTCCGCGAGCACAATGACGCGGTCAACCGCCTCGACGTCATCACCGGCCGCGACCCGATCACGGTCGAATACGCGCCGGGCACGGTGCAGGTGGTCGAGCAGCACGACGGCACCCGGCTGGCACTGCGCAAGATCGACGCCGATTACGACGCCCATGACCGCCTGGCGGCGATGGCCTTCCTGCAGAAGCACGCCGCCAAGGGCCAGGTGGTCACCGGGCTGCTCTATGTCGATCCCGATGCGGAAGACCTGCACGCCCATCTCGGCACCGTGAAAACGCCGCTCAACGCGCTCGATGAGAAAGCGTTGTGTCCGGGCTCGGCCGCGCTCGACAAGATCAACGCCGGCCTGCGCTAGTCCGGCCACGCATAAATCCAGGTCCGAACGCTCGGCTGACTTCCGCCTCCGCCTCGCCGAGCTGCAATCGCAGGGGCATCTCTATCTCAGGCCCTGAGTCCCGCGCGCATAACCCTACCCGCTCTCCGCTGCCGTTGCAAAAAAGCCCTTCCACTCCCGGTCGAGCCGCGCCAGCGCGTCGGGAAGCGGCGACACCGAGAGGTGGCCGTCGGTCTCCTCGAGGAGATCGAGACCCCGCAACCGCGACAGCGCGTTGTCGATCTCGAAGTCGGCCGAGGTGCCAAACACCCGCAGCAGGATCTCCTCGACGCGCGCATCGAGCGCCTCGCGTGTGAGAGGTGCTGCCGCGCTCAGCAGGCCGTAATAGGCGAGCAGCGCTTCTTTCCAATCCTGGTCCTCCGCCTCGCCGATCAGGTAGGTGAAGATGCCGGAATTATTGTTGACGTTACGGTAGTAGATGTTGTCGGTGAGCTGTTTCTGGTGGATCAGCGACTGGCGGTGGAAATTGCCCCATTGCCGCAGCAGGAAGGCGCCAAGCGCGAACAGGCCGCTGAGCGCGGCCAGCGCCTGCTCGGTGTCGTTGTCGCGGATCGTGCCGGACAGGCCGAGATAGAAGCCGGCGACAAGAAACAGCACCGTCATGGTGGAGGCCAGCTTGATCAGGATCGGCACGCCGCCGAGAATTGCCGGCACGCCAAGCATAAGGTGGTCGCCCAGGCTCATTACCACGCGCACATTGGGAAACAGCGCCTTGAGATCGGCGCGCGCGATGTGGCGGAAATATTTGAGCAATACCGCGCCGCTGCGCACTTTTTGTCCGCCGCGCCGCCCGCTCGAGAGCGCCCTGCCGGTATCGGCCGGCGACATGCCATCCGGCCTGGTCGCGACCATCAGCACGACGTCGTCGTAGACCATGATTTCGAGCGGACGCCGGCGCAGGCCGAACCAGAAGGGAACCTCGATGGTCTCGGTATGGTGCCCGCGGCGGAACATGCGGACGTCGCGATAATCCTCCACCGGCGCCTTGATCTTCACCCGCACCCGGGCGCGCGCGGCAAACGCATGCGCGATCTCGTCATGCGCGATCTCAATGAAGTTGGCCTCGGTGAGCACACGGACGAATTCTTCGCTCAAGCCGCGATAGGCCGCTTCCAGATCCTTGGCGGAACCGAATTCGCGCGGATCGACCTCCGGATCGAAGTAGAAATACGCCTCCCGCAGCCGATCAAGCTCGCCAAGATATTCGTAGTGCAGAATGGCGGCGAGCATGCGGGAAAGTTGCCGGAACCTGGCGTGCCCGGCTTCGTCAAGACCGCCCTCGGCCACGAGACCTTCGATGATATCCGACTTCCGTAGCGGAATGACGCGGTCGCGCTGCTCCGGCGCGGCCGCTTCGCCCCCGGCTCCGGCCGATGCGACGTTCACGAACCACTCGCCAGCGCTATGACAACCATCGCCAGGGCTTTCCCGCGGACCCAAATCCGGAAACCAATAACGACGATCCGGGATCGAGAGAACATAACCTCATTGCGACCGTTACGTCACCGGCCGACCGGCGCGCCGACCTGATGCAGATCGGATCGCGGGATCGTAGTTCGGCGGGATAGCCGCATTGGGCGCCTTGCCGTCGTTGCAAAACGCCCCGGATAGCCGCCAAATAGCCCGATTCCCGGGATTTCTCCGTCCCCCCGCGCGATGATACAATTGTCGGATTGGACCGTGCAGCCGGAGGGGTGCCGATGGGTTTAAGCGTCGAGGGTGAAGTTGCACGCGACATCGGCGGTCGGCCGATCGAGGTGATTTCGACCGGAGCTGCGCTGGGC
>NZ_JBAVNZ010000199.1:0-3180 GCF_049691595.1 Bradyrhizobium sp. | reverse complement strand
ATCTTCTTGGGCTCGACCCACATATGGTGAAACGCCGCCTCGACATACTTCTCGAACACGCCTTCGAGCTGCGCGGCCACCGCGGCGCGCATCAGGTTCAGCGTGTTGACCGGGAAGAACGGATTCCAGGTGTAGGGCTTTACATTGAAGCGCTTGAGGAAGCGTTCGGTCTCCAGCGCATGAAATTCGCGCTTGTTCTTGATTCCGGCGAGCGTCTCCGCCGGCGACCTGTTGTTGGTGGCCTTGAAGATACCGCCGAGCAGGATCGGGACATATTCGAACTTCACGCCGGTGCGCTGTTCGATCGCCGGAATCGCCTCATGGCTGAGGAAGGCGTTGGGGCTGCCGAAATCGAACAGGAATTGGGGATTTTGACTCACGGGCGGCCTCCCTGAAAGACGAGTTTCTTATATGATCCTCGTCATTCTAACCAGCCTAGCGGGTCGCTTGGCGGGGATCAACCGGCCAGCGTTCACGCCTGGCGGTGGAACGCCCGTTCCGCGAGTTTTTCAGCATGGTCGCGCACATCAGCGGGCCATTCCGCGATCGATGCTTCGAAACGGCCCGCGTCATTGGCGAACAGGGCGCGGATGGCGTCTTCATAGTGCGGCTTGTTGTCCGCCATGGCCGACATGAAGCGATAGGCGGCTTGCTGGGCGAGGCGGGTGCGATCCCTGTCCGCGCCGCCGCGCCGCGCTTCATCGACCAGCTTGCGTATCGCCACCGAGGCGCCGCCTTTTTGCTGCGCCAGCCAGTCCCAGTGCCGCGGCAGCAGCGTGATTTCGCGCGCGACCACGCCGAGTTTCGGGCGGCCGGGACCGCGGGGAGCGACCGCGCCATCGTCTCTTGATGCCTCGGCGTCCGGCAGCCGGGCCAGAACGTCGTCGACCGGGCCGCGGAAATCGAGGTCGATCGGGCCCGAGGTGGTGCCATCGAAAATCAGGATCGATGCGTCCTTGTGCCGGTCGAGCGTCTGCTTGGCGGCGCGCGCGACGTCGCGAAGATCGCCGGCGGCGATGCGGCGCGCGCCGTCGAAGGCGATGTAGGCGGGTTCGGGTCGGGCGTGCATGGGCAGACTTCTCGCGAGCTGTCACTTTATACCCGGATAAATCTGGGTCCGTCTATAACATCCGGGTAATATTTGCGGGGGTCCCCATCTCGACATTCCCGCGCCCGGCTGGCACCAAGCGCGGCGCCAACATCGGGGGACGACCATGCTGACCGTTCATCATCTCAACAATTCGCGCTCGCAACGCGTGCTGTGGCTCTTGGAGGAACTCGGCGTGCCCTACGAGATCGTCCGCTATCAGCGCCAGCCCGACATGCGCGCGCCAAAAGAGCTGCGCGACATTCATCCGCTCGGCAAGTCCCCCGTGATCACCGACAGCGGCAACACCATCGCGGAGTCGGGCGCGATCGCCGAATACATCATCGGCACCTATGGCCAGGGCCGTTTGATTCCGCCGCCGAATACGCCGGAGCGGCTGCGCTATACCTATTGGCTGCACTATGCCGAGGGCTCGGCGATGCCGCCCTTGCTGCTCAAACTGCTGTTCACGCTGATGCCGAAGCGCGCGCCGGCGCTGCTGCGCCCACTGGTGCGCAAGGTCTCCAACCAGGCGCTGACTGCGCTGGTCAATCCGCAGCTCAAGCAGCACATGGCGTTCTGGGAAAGCGAACTCGGGAAAAGCCAATGGTTCGCCGGCAATGAATTCACCGGCGCCGACATCCAGATGAGCTTTCCGCTGGAGGCCGCCGCGGCGCGTGGCGGGCTGGAGCAGGGCCACCCCAGGGCGATGGCGTTCCTCGACCGCATCCACGCCCGCCCCGCCTATGCGCGCGCGCTCGAAAAGGGCGGGCCCTACCTGGTGGGGCGATAGGCCCGCTTCGCTTCGCGCTGATGGTCGCTACTGCACGGCCGCGATCACTTCCTTCACCAGCCGGGCCAGCCCGCGAATATCGCCGGTCGGATCGACGCTGTCGCCGAGCCGCACCACGACAAGGCGCTGCGACGGCAGGATCACCACGCGCTGGCCGAGATCGCCCGAGGCAAAGAACGCGTCGCGGGGCATGCCGAGCCGCACGCGGGCCCTGGCATGTTCATGCTCGCTGCGATTGGTCCAGAACCCTGCGCCGTAATCGGTGTCGAGCGTCGCGGCGGCGGAAAAACTCACCCAGTCCTCGTGCAGGATCCGTTTGCCGCCGACCACGCCGTCATTGAGATAAAGCAGGCCGAACCGCGCCCAGTCGCGCGCGCTCGCCAGCATGTAGCTGTGTCCCTGCAGCGTGCCGCTGCCGTCGAACTCCAGCGTGACATGACGCATGCCGAGCGGATTGAACAGTTCGCGCCAGGCGAAGGCCAGCGTCTGCTCGGGCCCGCCGGTGGCGTCGCGGATGATCCGCGCCAATAGCTGGGTCGAGGGGCTCGAATAGGCCCACCGCGTTCCCGGCGCGGCGATCATGGCCGCCTGCGCGGCGAAGGCGGCCATGTCGTCGTGCAGATAGACCATCTGGCTCGAGGGATCGAAGCCGCTGTTGGTCTCGTCGAGCGCAAGCCCGGTGGTCATGCGCAGCAGATGCTCGACCTCGATCTCGCGGCGCGGATCGGATGCGCCCCGCCATTCCGGGATCGGCGCCGGCATCGACGGCGATGTAACGCCTTGCTGGGTCAGAATTCCGATCAGCGCGTTGACCACCGATTTGGTCAGGGAAAACCCCAATAGCGGGGTGTCGACGCCGATGCCGCCGGCGTACCGCTCGGCAATCACTTTGCCGTCATGCACCACCACCACCGCCCTGGTTCTTCGAAACGGCGGCTCTGCCGGTTCTTCGAAGGCATGGTCGAGCGCGGCCTTCAACGCCGGATCGGACGGCCGGACGATGTCGGGGCCGGCGATCTCCGCCAGCAGCGGCGGAGATTTCGGCAGCTTCAGCGCGTCGACGTCGCTCT
Source organism: Bradyrhizobium sp. (assembly GCF_049691595.1). GTDB lineage: Bacteria > Pseudomonadota > Alphaproteobacteria > Rhizobiales > Xanthobacteraceae > Bradyrhizobium. The sequence continues at coordinate 230 of NZ_JBAVNZ010000199.1, read as the reverse complement.
TGAGCAGATAGGGCTCCTTAGATCCATGCCGCAGCACGCAGCCGAGGCCGTCGTGAAAGACGGCGCGGCTGCCGAACAGGCCCGCGACCGACGCATCGACCGCTTTGGCGGCGCGATCGAAACGATAGTTCAGCACCGCACGCAAGCTTCGAATGCCGTCGCGTTCTGCGGTTTCCGAATACGCCGTTTGCGGATCGAGCCCGGAGACCAAGGCCTTGGCGCAGACATTG
>NZ_JBAVNZ010000198.1:0-5490 GCF_049691595.1 Bradyrhizobium sp. | reverse complement strand
GTGTAATTACCATGTTTCATCATACCAGAAAGCCGCTGATTTTGACAGAAGAAATGGGCGCCGATCCCGCCGGACGTGGCATCTGGAGAAAGCGCCAGTAACATCCCGCGCACGAAGCCTTGACTGGCGTGTCAACAATCCGGTCAACCGGCGTGGGTCGCCGAGGCGAAGGCCTTCGGGCCATCGTCGGATTCGGTCATAGGACTATCTCCAGGTGACCATCGTGCTTACGCACGGCTCGCCCTGCACGCCCGTCGCCATTTCGACCACCCGATTCCTGCTGCAAGCCAGTCGTCACCGCTGGCGCCGTTCTCGCCGGACGGCGGAATCGAAAACGCGAACATCGGCAACAGCACCTCAGGGGAGAATACGAACGGCGTCGTGCCTATCCTAATGGCGCCGAGGCGGGCATAGAAACCTGCCGAGTTGGGACTCGAATAGACCAGGATCACGTTTCCCGCCATCTTTCTCGAATGCTCGACAGCGGCAGCGAAAAGTCGCCTGCCAACACCGCCCCGCGAACAAGCTGGATCGACGAAAAAGCCTTCGAGGAGAATCAGGCCCCCCATTCCCGTGGGTCTCAGGGCCACGTAGCCGAGCGGAACGCCCCGTTCGTCCTCAGCGACAAGAACCAGTCCAGCCGCGATTGGCGCAAGATTGACTTTAAGCCCCGGCATGAACCGGGAAATGGCATCGTCGTCGTATCCATCATGCTTCGTCGCACGCACGGCGATTTGCGTGAGCCCGGCGGCCGGCCATCAAGACCCGCTTCAACCGCGCGACCGCGTTCTGGCCGTCGGCCGATATCCGCGCGGAACCTTGGATGAGACCATGCGCGGCGCGACCGGCGTTCTCCGTCTGCGCGCCCTGAAAGTGACGAACACCTCGATATCTTCATCGAGCTTGCCGAGAATCGCGATCATCCGATCGAGCGTGAAGCGGCCGAGTTGCGTATTGCGAATGCGAGAGAATTCCGAATAGGAGACGCCCGTCAATTTTTCCGCGTCGCGCGTCGAAAGTTTGCGCTGGTCGAGAACGCGGATGATCTTCGCCGCGGTGACGGCGCGAGCCTGCGCGAGACCGGCGTTAGGCCATCCGAAATCGCGATACACATTGCCGCTGCCGCGCACCAGTTCCAGATCAACTTTTTTCATCTCAGCGTCTCCTTCAGGCGTTTGAGCCTGTCTTACCGACCTTGATCCGGGAAACATTGCCGCCGTTTCGTATTCGAGGCATGTTAGGAAATTTGTCAACGCTCGCGTGTCCCGGACGCGGTGCAGCGCCTTTTCGCGCTGCGCCGCAGAGCCGGGACCCACCGCAACATATCCGACATAGACCCCGGATCAGCAGCGCACCACGCCGCAAGCGCGGCGCGCTGCGCAGCATCCGGGGAACATGTCCGCGCGCGCAGATTTTGATCGTTGCGAAAGTCTTGAATTTCGCCACCCGGCAGGATCGGCGGATTGGGCTCCGTTACAACAGCCTGTCGCGCCATGGGCAAAGTGGGCAAGGAAAGCGCTTGCCTGCGACGGCAAGCCTAGTAATTTGATTTCGAACGACGAGCTTTCAATCGCGTCGTCGCGCTCGCTGGCCAGCAGAGGACTCACCCGCCATGATGAGCCAGGAACAGAACGACCTGATCACCCGGACCGGGCGACAAGACCCTTGCGGGAAACTGATGCGGATGTATTGGCAGCCGGCGGCGCTGGTGGATGAATTGCAGGGGCCGCGGCCGGTCAAGCCGGTGAAACTGCTCGGCGAGAACCTCGTGCTGTTCCGCGACGCGCAAGGCCGTTACGGCCTGATCGACCGGCACTGCGCCCATCGCGGCGCCGACCTCGCCTTCGGCCGGCTGGAGAATGGCGGGCTGCGCTGCGCCTTCCACGGCTGGCTGTTCGACGTCACAGGCCAGTGCCTGGAAACGCCGGCCGAACCGAAGGGCTCGACGCTGTGCCAGGGCATCCGGCAGCGCAGCTACCCCGTGGTCGAGAAGGGCGGCATCCTCTGGGCGTATCTCGGCGAAGGCGCGCCGCCGGCCTTCCCGGAAATCGACTGCTTCATCGCGCCGGACAGCCATACGTTTGCGTTCAAGGGCCACATCAACTGCAACTGGCTGCAGGCGCTGGAAATCGGCATCGATCCGGCGCACGCTTCCTTCCTGCATCGCTTCTTCGAGGACGAGGATACCTCTGCCGCCTACGGCCGGCAGTTCCGCGGCGCCTCCGCCGGCACCGACATGCCGATGACGAAGATCCTGCGCGAATACGACAACCCCATCATCAATGTCGAGCACACCGAATATGGATTGCGGCTGATCGCGCTGCGCGAGATCGACGCGGAGCGCACCCATGTGCGCGTCACCAACCAGCTTTTCCCGCACGGTTTTGTGATTCCGATGAGCACGGAGATGACGATCACGCAGTGGCACGTGCCGGTCGATGACGAGAACTGCTACTGGTACGCGATCTTCACCAGCTACTCGGTGCCGGTCGACAAGAACAGGATGCGCGAGCAGCGGCTCGAACTCTACGCGCTGCCGGATTACAAGTCGCGCAAGAACCGATCGAACGACTACGGTTTTGACCCGCGCGAGCAGGCGACCGCGACCTATACCGGCATGGGCGCCGACATCAACGTCCATGACCAGTGGGCGGTGGAATCGATGGGCGCGATCCAGGACCGCACCAGCGAACATCTAGGCCAATCCGACAAGGCGATCGTGCAATACCGCCGGCTGCTGCGGCAGGAAATCGAGAAGGTTTCCGGCGGCGAGAAGCCGATGCTGTTCCTCGACGATGGCAGCGCGCGCAGCATCCAGGGCCCGGCCACCATGGACGGCATCGGCCCGACGCAGGGCTGGGAAATTTTCTGGATGGAGGTCGACGTCAAGCGGCGGCGGGGCGCGCCGTGGGCAGCACCCGTTCCGGCCGAGATCGCCGACAAGGTCCGGCATCTGTCGGCCGCCGAGTGATGAATCTGACTAAAAATGTCCTTGCCGTCATTGCGAGGAGCGAAAGCGACGAGGCAATCCATTCTTTCTTTGGGCGGCTCGATGGATTGCTTCGTCGCGGAGTTTATCATCGGGCCCGCCGAAGGCGGGACCCGTTGGCTCCTCGCAATGACGAAGAACGGGTGACGCATTGAGTTTTGTCGTGCGTCACGGCCTGTGGTCGAGCGAGCAGAACGAGGCGGCAAGCCGCCTGCGCCGCATCGTCGAAGAAAAGAATCTCGAAGTCATCCGGCTGTCGTTTCCGGACCAGCACGGCATTTTGCGCGGCAAGACGCTGGTTGCCGGCGAAGCGCTGGCCTCGCTGGAGAGCGGCTGCTCCATCACCACGACCATGCTCGCCAAGGATACCTCGCACCGCACGGTGTTCCCGGTGTTCACCGCGGGCGGCGGCTTTGGCATGAAGGAAATGGAAGGCGCCGCCGACGTGCTGATGGTGGCGGACCCGACAACCTTTCGCGTGCTGCCCTGGGCGCCGACCACCGGCTGGCTGTTGTGCGATATCTACTTCAGCGACGGCCGGCCGGTGCCGTTTGCGACCCGCCATCTCTACCGATCCGTGATCGGTCGGCTCGGCCAGCGCGGCTACGACTTCGTCGCCGGACTGGAAGTCGAATTCCACATCTTCAAGCTCGAGGATGCCAGAATGGCGCCGGAGGATGCCGGCCAGCCCGGCCAGCCGCCATCGGTCAGCCTCATGTCGCATGGCTATCAATACCTGACCGAGCAGCGCTACGACCAGATGGAACCGGCGCTCGAAATCATCCGCCGCGACGTGCTGGGGCTCGGCCTGCCGTTGCGGTCGGTCGAGGTCGAATTCGGCCCGAGCCAGTGCGAATTCACGTTTCAGCCGACGGAGGGACTGACGCCCGCCGACAACATGGTGCTGTTTCGCAGCGCCGTAAAGCAGATCGCGCGCCGCCACGGTTTTCATGCCACCTTCATGTGCCGGCCGAAACTCCCAAATGCGTTCGCATCGGGCTGGCACCTGCACCAATCGATCGTCTCGCGCGCGAGCGGCGAGAATGCGTTCATGACCGGGGGCGGCAGCGAAGTGTTGAGCCCGTTCGGCCGCAACTATCTTGCCGGCCTTTTGCAGCACGCCCGCGCGTCAACCGTGTTCACGACGCCGACCATCAATGGCTACAAGCGCTACCGCGGCTATTCGCTGGCGCCCGATCGCGCGATCTGGGGCCGCGACAACCGCGGCGTCATGATCCGCGTGCTCGGCGGCCCCGGCGATGCCGCGACGCGGCTGGAAAACCGCATCGGCGAGCCCGCCGCCAACCCCTATCTCTACATGGCCTCGCAAATCCTCTCGGGCCTCGATGGCGTCGACCGCAAGCTCGATCCAGGACCATCAGCCGATACGCCCTATGAAACCAGGGCGGCCTTGCTGCCGAAGACGCTGCGCGAGGCGGTGTCGGCGCTCGACGACGACCCGTTCTTCCGCGAGGCGCTGGGCGCCGGGTTCGTCGATTACTACGTTCACATCAAGAACGCCGAGATCGAGCGCTTTCAGGCCGAGGTCTCGGACTGGGAACATCGCGAATATTTCGAGATGTTTTGAAGCGAGCCCCCCTCAAATCCCCAGATACCGGTGCTGCAAATCCGGCTCCGCAATCAACTGCGCCGAAGTGCCGCTCCACACCGTTCGGCCGCGCTCGATGATGTAATGGCGGTCGGCGATGCGAGCGAGGTTGCCGACATTCTTGTCGATCACCAGCACCGACTGGCCCTGCGCCTTCAGCATCGACAGGCAGTTCCAGATTTCCTCGCGGATCAAGGGTGCCAAGCCTTCGGTGGCCTCATCCAAAATCAAAAGTCTTGGATTGGTCATCAGCGCGCGGCCGATCGCGAGCATCTGCTGCTCGCCGCCGGACAGGGTCCCGCCCATATTGCCGCCGCGTTCGGAAAGCCGCGGAAACAGCGCGTGGATCTTTGCGATGGTCCAGGGATCGAAGGTGCCCCGGCGATGATGGGACGTGGCAACGAGATTTTCCCGCACCGTCAGGTTCGGAAATATCTGGCGGCCTTCCGGGACCAGACCGATACCGAGCTTCGCAATCTTGTACGAGGGCAGGCTGCGGACATCCTGCCCGCCAAAACGGATCGCGCCGGCGCGCGCCGGCGTCAGGCCCATGATGGAGCGGATGGTCGTGGTCTTGCCCATGCCGTTGCGGCCCATCAACGCGACCATCTCGCCGGACCGTACCGACAGCGACAGCCCGAACAGCACCTGGCTCAGCCCATAGCAGGTCTCGATGCCATCGACATCGAGCAAGGGCGTTACGTCAGCCATGGCTCGCCACCACATGCTGGTCGCCGAGATAGGCGCGCTTGACCTCTTCGTGCTTTCGGATCGCGTCCGGCACGTCGGAGGCGATCACCCGGCCATACACCAGAACCGTGATGCGGTCGGCAAGCGCGAACACCGCCTCCATGTCGTGCTCCACCAGCACGATGGTGACCTCGCGCCGCAA
>NZ_JBAVNZ010000197.1:0-15585 GCF_049691595.1 Bradyrhizobium sp. | reverse complement strand
TGGCCAGACGCTCGATCTCTTCGCGCTCGATCGCCAGCGCACGCTCGTCCTTGTCGACGCCGTGGCGGTTGAAGACGCGGACTTCGACGATCGTGCCCTGCACGCCCGGGGGCACGCGGAGCGAGGTATCGCGAACATCGGACGCCTTTTCGCCGAAGATGGCGCGCAGCAGCTTTTCTTCCGGGGTCATCGGGCTCTCGCCCTTCGGCGTGATCTTGCCGACCAGGATATCGCCGGCGCGCACTTCGGCGCCGATATAGACGATACCGGCTTCGTCGAGGTTCTTCAGCGCTTCTTCCGAGACGTTGGGAATGTCGCGGGTGATTTCCTCAGGTCCGAGCTTGGTGTCGCGGGCCATCACCTCGAATTCCTCGATGTGGATCGAGGTAAAGACGTCGTCCTTCACGATCCGCTCGGAGAGCAGGATCGAATCTTCGAAGTTGTAGCCGTTCCACGGCATGAACGCGACCAGCACGTTGCGGCCGAGCGCGAGCTCGCCGAGATCGGTCGAGGGGCCGTCGGCGATGATGTCGCCCTTCCTGACGACGTCGCCGACCTTCACCAGCGGACGCTGGTTGATGCAGGTCGACTGGTTGGAGCGCTGGTACTTCATCAGCCGATAGATATCGACGCCCGACTTGGTCGGATCGAGATCCTCGGTGGCGCGGATAACGATACGGGTGGCGTCGATCTGGTCGATCACGCCGGTCCGGCGGGCGGCGATCGCGGCTCCCGAGTCGCGCGCCACCACGCCTTCCATGCCGGTGCCGACGAACGGCGCCTCGGCGCGAACCAGCGGCACCGCCTGGCGCTGCATGTTCGAGCCCATCAACGCGCGGTTGGCGTCGTCATTCTCGAGGAAGGGGATCAGGGCCGCGGCGACCGAAACCAGCTGCTTCGGCGACACGTCCATATAATCGACCTTGTCCGGCGTGATCGGCAGCACTTCGCCGGCGTGGCGGCAGACGATCAGGTCTTCGGTGAAGCGGCCCTTGTTGTCGAGCGGCACATTGGCCTGCGCGACGCGATAGCGGCCCTCCTCCATCGCCGAGAGATACACCACCTCGTCGGTGACGCGGCCGTCCTTCACCTTGCGATACGGCGTCTCGACGAAGCCATATTTGTTGACGCGGGCAAAGGTCGCGAGCGAGTTGATCAGGCCGATGTTCGGGCCTTCCGGCGTCTCGATCGGGCAGATGCGGCCGTAATGCGTCGGATGCACGTCGCGCACCTCGAAGCCGGCGCGCTCCCGGGTCAGGCCGCCCGGTCCAAGCGCCGAGAGACGGCGCTTGTGGGTGATCTCCGACAGCGGGTTGGTCTGGTCCATGAACTGGGAGAGCTGCGAGGAGCCGAAGAACTCGCGCACCGCGGCCGCGGCCGGCTTGGCGTTGATCAGGTCCTGCGGCATGACGGTGTCGATATCGACGCTCGACATCCGCTCCTTGATCGCGCGCTCCATGCGCAACAGGCCGATGCGGTACTGGTTCTCCATCAATTCGCCGACCGAGCGCACCCGGCGGTTGCCGAGATGGTCGATGTCATCGATCTCGCCCTTGCCGTCGCGCAGATCCACCAGCGTCTTGATGACGGCGAGGATATCTTCCCTGCGCAGGGTGCGATGGGTATCGGGCGCATCGAGTTCGAGGCGCATGTTCATCTTGACGCGGCCGACCGCGGAAAGGTCGTAGCGCTCGCTATCGAAGAACAGCGACTGGAACATGGTCTGGGCCGAGTCGATCGTCGGCGGCTCGCCGGGACGCATCACGCGGTAGATGTCGAACAGCGCGTCTTCGCGCGTCATGTTCTTGTCGGCATGCAGCGTGTTGCGGATGTAGGCGCCGACATTGACGTGGTCGATGTCGAGCAGCGGCAGCTCCTTGTAGCCCTGCTCGTTCAGCGCCTTCAGCGATTTCTCGGTGATTTCCTCGCCGGCTTCGGCGTAGATCTCGCCGGTCTTCGGATTGACGAGATCTTCGGCGAGATAGTTGCCGGCCAGCTCTTCGTCCGACAGGCGCAGCGCCTTCAGGCCCTTTTCCTGCATCTGACGCGCGCTGCGCACGGTCAGCTTCTTGCCGGCCTCGAGCACCACCTTGCCGGTATCGGCGTCGATCAGATCGTTGATCGTGGAGTAGCCGCGGAAACGGGCCGCATCGAACGGCACGCGCCAGCCATCCTTGGTGCGCTTGTAATTGATCTTCTTGTAGAACGTCGAGAGGATGGTCTCGCCGTCGAGACCGAGCGCGTACATCAGCGAGGTCACGGGAATCTTGCGGCGGCGGTCGATGCGCGCGAACACGATGTCCTTGGCGTCGAATTCGATGTCGAGCCAGGAGCCGCGATAGGGAATCACGCGCGCGGCGAACAGCAGCTTGCCGGACGAATGGGTCTTGCCCTTGTCGTGGTCGAAGAACACGCCGGGCGAACGATGCATCTGCGAGACGATGACGCGTTCGGTGCCGTTGACGACGAAGGTGCCGTTCATCGTCATCAGCGGGATATCGCCCATGTAGACGTCCTGCTCCTTGATGTCCTTGACCGACTTGGCACCGGTTTCCTCGTCGATATCGAACACGATCAGCCGCAGCGTCACCTTCAGCGGCGCGGCATAGGTCATGCCGCGCTGGCGGCACTCGTCGACGTCGTATTTTGGCGGCTCGAATTCGTAGCGGACGAATTCCAGCATCGAGGTGCCGGAGAAATCGGAGATCGGGAATACCGACCGGAACACGGCCTGCAGGCCCTCGTCCAGCCGCCCGCCGACCGGCTCATCGACCATCAGGAACTGGTCATAGGACGCCTTCTGAACCTCGATCAGGTTCGGCATCTCGGCGACTTCCTTGATGTGTCCGAAGAACTTGCGAACGCGTTTGCGACCGGTGAATGTCTGCTGCGCCATCGTGGCCTCTCGTTTCGTCGCCCTGAAGGGGGCGAACCTTCCGAAGCGCGACTGCCATCGCCTCCGGGTTGAATTTCGATTCAAAAGCCAGAAGTCCAATTTCAGGAATAAAGTCCCGAATTCGTTCTTCAGACCTTCAAAACGCAAAACGACGCGCGGGGCGCGCTTGACCGCACCCGCCCGTCACAACTTTTCGCTTCACGGACTGAAAAAGCCCGAAATTTGACTGTCTCCCAACGGCTTACGCCGGGCACCTGCCATGCCCGCCGCCGACCGTGTTTTTCTGCTGCCGCCCCGATATGGGATGGCAATCGTGGAGAGTCGAGGATTAACCCCGCGAATCCCCACACTTTTTTGTGTTCGGCGCGCCACGCGAAAGCCGGTCGCGCACCGTTTGCATGCTTCCGGATGTCGCTCGGCCGAGGCCTCGCGTGTCCGCAATTTGACGCCCCCCGTTTTCGTCATGGCCGGGCTTGTCCCGGCCATCCACGTTCTTGGTGGAGCGATCCCCGGATCGCGCTCGGCTTGCGCCTCGTTTGTCCGGGGATAAGGATCCCGGATAGTGCTTCGCTCGCCCGGGATTTCGCTCAAGTAACCTGCGGTTACTTGAGCTCAACCTTGGCGCCAGCCTTCTCGAGCTGGGCCTTGATCTTGTCGGCCTCGTCCTTGTTCACGCTTTCCTTGACCGGCTTGGGCGCGCCTTCGACGAGGTCCTTGGCTTCCTTGAGGCCCAGGCCGGTGATGGCGCGGACTTCCTTGATGACTTCGATCTTCTTGTCGCCGGCAGCGGCGAGAACGACCGTGAACTCGGTCTTCTCCTCGACCGGAGCAGCGGCAGCGGCAGCGGGACCGGCGACCGCAACGGCGGCAGCGGCGGACACGCCCCACTTTTCTTCGAGCAGCTTGGCGAGCTCGGCGGCTTCGAGCACGGTGAGGCTCGAGAGGTCGTCGACGATTTTCTGTAGGTCAGCCATTGATCAGTTTCCTTAAACGGTTTGGTTCGAACCAGGTTGATTGGCGAAGGGTCAGGCCGCTTCGCTCTTTGAGGCATGGGCCTGAATGACGCGCGCGAGCTTGGCCGCGGGCGCATTGGCGAGCTGGGCGAGCTTGGTCGCCGGCGCCACCAGGAGGCCGACGATCTTGCCGCGCAGTTCGTCCAGCGACGGCAAGGAGGCGAGTGCCTTCACGCTGTCGACATTCAGGACGGTTTTACCCATCGAGCCGCCGAGGATGACGAACGCTTCGTTCGCCTTGGCGAATTCGATGGCAACCTTTGGCGCCGCGACCGGATCTTTCGAAGTTGCGATCACGGTCGGCCCCTTCAGGAGGGAGCCGATGGCTGCGACGTCAGTGCCTTCAAGAGCAATTTTGGCGAGACGGTTCTTCGAGACCTTCACCGAGGCGCCCGCCTGCTTCATCTGCATGCGCAGTTTCTGCATCTGGGCCACGGTGAGGCCGGAATAGTGGGCGACGATCGCGACGCTCGTGGTCTTGAAGACCGCGTTCAGCGCCTCAACCGCGTCCTTTTTTGCCGCTCTTTCCACAGCAAGCTCTCTCCGGTTGGCGGCCTTCGCGATAAGCGAGACCGCCGGGTTGCACCCATCGTCCCGCCCAAAACCTGACCCCTGGACACCAGTCCCAAGGACACGCCGGGCAAGACGACATTGAAAAGCCTGCCCTCCCGGGCCAGATGGCGCGGGGTGTCGAGGTTCGAACCAAACAGGCCAGACGCCGCGAGATGCGACGCCAAGCGAAATCCGGTCTTCACCCGTCTATGCAGGCCGTTCAATTAAGCCGTTGAAAAACTTATCGTTTATCGCAGGCGCCTGCAGTCTCGGACAGGATCGAGGCCAAACGGCTAAGCCGAATGACCCCTGCCGCATTCCACCGACGCGATCGGTTCCTATCCTTTCGAGCAATCCCTACGGACGTCCCAAAAAGGAATAGTCTCCTATCATATCGGGTTTTCGGAATGCGAACACGGACGTGCCAGCAATAGCCAGCACGCCCGGAAGCGGCTCTTTAACGGGTCTGGCCAAGCTTGCCAAGCACTAATTTACAGCCTCGCAGGGCCAGCGAGGCCCGCTCGGATCTTTCGTCCTGGCCCGTCACGCGGAGGCCCGGTCGCTCGTCTGGGACGACGGAGGTTCGCATGCGAAGACTTATAGCAGCAGTTACTGCGGCATTATCCGTGCTCAACGGTTCGACGATGCTGTTTGCCGGCCCCTATTGGTACGCAAACATACCCGGCGTTACCGGGACCGGCCCGTATAACCCGCACTTCGTGCAGGACGTCGGCGTGGCATTTCTCGTGGTCGGCCTTGCACTCGCCGCCCGGGCCTGGCGGTCCCGGTACTGGCCTGCGGCGGTTGCCGGTGCCGGTTTCCTTGCCGCTCACGCCCTGCTCCATCTCGTGATGATCGTAACCGGGCACGATCATCACGCCATATTCGACCTGGTCGCTGTGGTGCTTCCGTCGGCGCTTGCCCTCTATTCAGCCTTCCCTACCCGAGGAGAACGTCATGCGTAGTTGGATCGCGCGGCGCATGCTGCGCACCATGAGCAAGCGCTATGGTTACGATACCGGTTATCTCGAGATGATGCTGAAGGCGTCGCCCTCCGCATTCTTCAAATTCGCGCCCCTCGCGAAAGCCGCCGGTCATCGTGAGGTGGTTCCCGTCGACGCCAGCTTTGCGGCCAAACTCGTCGGCGCCATGGCGGAGGATTGCGGTACCTGCACCCAGCTGGTCGTCGATATGGCCCTGGAAGCAGGCATGGCAAACGACCAGGTCGCGGCGGTGTTGAGCCGCGATCCAGGCGCGATGAATAGCGCGACGAAGCTTGCCTACCGATTTGCCGACGTCGTGGTCCGCCGATCGGCCGATGACCATGAACTTCGCGACGCCGTTCGCGCCCGATGGGGCGAAAAGGGCGTCATTGATTTGACGCTGGCGCTACAAATGGGGCGGATGTTCCCGATGGTGAAAGCCGGGCTCGGTTACGCCAGCGAGTGCCGGCGGGTCAGGGTCGGCGGGCGGGATGTCGATGTCATCAAGCCGGCTGCATGAAAACGATCCGCTTGGGCCGCATCGCGGGCGGTTGATCGGGCTCGCCTATCGCATGCTCGGCAGCCGTAGCGACGCGGAAGATGTGATCCAGGACGCCTACCTGCGCTTCGCCGGCGCACGGGACGTTCGCAATCCGGAAGCCTTCCTGGTCACCGTCGTGACCAGACTCTGTCTCGACCGACTGAAGAGCGCAAAGGTTCAGCGGGAAATCTATGTCGGCCCCTGGCTTCCCGAGCCGGTGTTCGATGCGCAGGATCTCGCCTCGGACGCGGCGACAGAACTGGCTGATGATCTCTCGTTCGCCCTGCTGCTGGCGCTGGACCGGCTGTCGCCGCTGGCGCGCGCCGCTTTCCTGCTTCATGACGTCTTTGACATGCCGTTCTCGGAAATCGCAGGGATGCTTGACCGGACCGAGGCGGCCTGCCGGCAACTGGCGGCCAGGGCTCGCCGCGCCGTGCAACATGTGCGCCCGGCCCCGGCTGCGACGCCGGATCGTCACGCCCGCCTCCTGAGCGCGTTCGGTGAAGCGGTTGCAAGCGGCGACGTATCGCGGCTGGCCCGGTTGTTGCGCGAAGATGCGGTCGCAGTGACCGACGGCGGTGGCCGCAAGCCCGCGGCGCTGCGTCCGGTCACGGGCGCCGACAAGATCGCGCGTCTCTTCATTGGTCTTGCCCGGAAAAACAACGGCCGTGACATCAAGGTCGAACCGATGCTGATCAACGGAACCATGGGCGCCCTGCTCTATCTGGACGGCGAACTCGATCACAGCCTGAGCCTGGCCGTCGACGGCGACCGCATCGCGGCAATCTACCTCGTGCGCAACCCCGACAAACTGAGACACGCGCCAATGTCGGTTTCCCGCTGAGCGATTGGGACGGGCCGTACGCGTCGGTCCCGCCGATGGGCGACCTCAGCTCACGGGATGGGCGAGTGGTCGACCCGCGAAAAACGCCGCGAGATTCGCCATCACGCAATCCTGCATCGCCACATGCGACTCGAGCGTATGGCCGCCGACATGCGGGGTCAGCACCACATTCGCAAACGCGGTGAGCACGTCGGGCGCGTGCGGCTCCTTCGCGTAGACGTCGAGCCCGGCGCCGGCAATGGTCTGGTCGGCGAGCGCCGCGACCAGCGCCGCCTGGTCGATCACCGAGCCGCGCGAGATGTTGACGACATAGCCGTCCTTGCCGAGCCTGCGCAGGATATCGGCGTTGACGATGTGATGGGTGTCGGGACCGGCACGGACCGCGATGACAAGCACGCTGCACCACTCTGCCAGCGCCTCAAGGCTCGGCAGATACTGATACGGCACGTCATGCCGGCTGCGGCTGAAATAGCCGACCTCGGTCTCGAAGCTGGCGACACGCGCGGCGATCTTGCGGCCGATCTCGCCCATGCCGTAGACGCCGATCTTGCGGCCGCGCATGCCCGCCTGCGGGCGCATCATCGGCGACGGCTTTGCGGCCGCCCAGTCCCCGCTGCGCACGTAATTGTCCGCCACCAGCAGGCGTCGCGTCGCCGCCAGCAGCAGCGTGACCGCGATGTCGGCGACCGATGCGGCGTTGGCGCCCGGACTGTGGCCCACCATGATATTTCGCTTCGCCGCCGCCGCGAGATCGACGCCGTCGTAACCGGTGCCGTAACAGACGATCGCGCCGAGCTTGGGCATCAGGTCCATGATGCCGGCGCCGAGCGGCGTGCCGCCCGCCGTGATCATCGCGCGGATATCGGCGAGTTGCCCGGCGCTGAAAATTTCGCGCGGCGGCTTGCCGGCGGCGTCCATCAATTCGTAGCGCTCGCCGATCCGCAGCATCAGCGCCTTCGGGAAGCGGGAATAGATCAGGACTTTGTCTCGCATCCGTTGAATCCCTGCGGGCTGGGCCGGCCCAAACGTCTTCGGCCGTTATCGCGGCGCATTCGGCGCCAGCATTTGTGACTTTACTTCACTGTGGTCGGCCCGTGTACCATGCCTTCGCATGTCAACATGCGCATCTGGAAGGACAACCGATGTCTCACTTCGGAAAATCGCGTTTCACCCGGCGCGCGACCATCGGCGCGCTCGCGTCCGCGCCGGCGATCATCGCATCCGCGCCGCGCGGGTTGGCGCAGACGGCAGCCCCGACGGTTCCGCTGACCCCGGCATGCACCCTCACGCCGGCTGCGGTTCCGGGTCCGTTCTATTTTGATCCGAAACTGCGGCGGGCCGACATTACCGAGGGACATCCCGGCGCGCCGCTGCGGCTGCGCTTCATCGTGATGGATGCCGCCAATTGCACCCCGGTCTCGGGCGCGCGGATCGACGTCTGGCATACCCGCGCCGACGGCTACTATTCGGGCTATCCGGGCCAGGGCGACAGGCGCAACGTCGATACCACCGGTGGCACTTTTATGCGCGGCACCCAGTTTGTTGACGCGCGCGGCGAAGCATCTTTCGTTAGCGTCTATCCCGGCTGGTATGGCGGGCGCACCGTGCATGTCCACTTCAAGATCTTCATCGACGACAAGGATATGCTGACCGGGCAAATGTATTTTCCGGATGCGCTCAGCCAGTATATTTTCGCCAATGTCGGCGCCTATCAGCGCAAGGCGGCCCGTAACGTTTTCAACGGCAACGACGAACTCGCGCTGTCGGACACCACCCGTGGCGGCTTTTGCGACATTCGGGAACAGGCCGATCATTATCTGGCAACGCTGGTGGTGGGCGTCAGCCGCACCAAGGTCGCCGTGCTCGACGAGGCTCCGACGCCGCCGGTCCAGCCTCGCGCTATCGTGCCGGGGGTCGCCCCCGCCAGGCAGAAGAACGGCTGACCAAACGAGGACCCGCTGCCGGTCAGCGTCGCAACATCGTCAATGAAAAGGGCGAAACGGCTTCACGCCGTTTCGCCCTGGTTCATCAAACCTCTCGCGAGCCACGCCTAGCCGAGCAGCGTGCCCGGCTCGACCTTGACACCCGGGCCCATGGTGGAGGAAACCGCCACGCGCTGGATGTAGGTGCCCTTGGCGCCGGCAGGTTTGGCCTTGGCGACCGCGTCGGCGAGCGCCTTGACGTTCTGCACCAGCTTCTCCTCGGTGAACGAGGCCTTGCCGATGCCGGCCTGCACGATGCCCGCTTTTTCGACCCGGAACTCGACCGAGCCGCCCTTGGCGCCCTTCACGGCGTTGGCGACATCCATCGTCACCGTGCCGATCTTCGGGTTCGGCATCATGCCGCGCGGGCCGAGCACCTTGCCGAGGCGGCCGACCAGCGGCATCATGTCGGGGGTGGCGATACAGCGATCGAAATCGATCGCCCCGCCCTGCACCTTTTCGACCAGGTCTTCGGCGCCGACGACGTCAGCGCCGGCAGCCTTGGCCTCCTCCGCCTTGGCGCCGCGGGCGAACACGCCGACGCGCAAGGTGCGGCCGGTGCCGTTCGGCAGCGTGACCACGCCGCGAACCATCTGGTCGGCGTGACGCGGATCGACGCCGAGATTGATCGCGATCTCGATGGTCTCGTCGAATTTCGACTTGGCGCGCTCCTTGACCATCTTGATGGCATCCGCGAGCGGATAGAGCTTTTCGCGGTCGACGCCCTCGCGGGCCTGCTTCAAGCGTTTTCCGATTGCCATGACCCGTTACCCCGCAACTTCCAGACCCATCGAACGGGCGGAGCCCTCGACCATCTTCATGGCCGACTCGACGTTGTCGCAATTGAGATCCTTCATCTTCTTCTCGGCGATCTCGCGCACCTGCGCGGTCGTCACCTGGCCGGCCTTGTCGCGGCCCGGAGCCTTCGACCCGGACTGGATTTTGGCGGCCTGCTTGAGAAAGAAGGACATCGGCGGCGTCTTCATCTCGAAGGTAAAGGACCGGTCCGCATAGATGGTGATGACCACCGGGATCGGGGTGTTCTTCTCTTCCTTCTGCGTCTGGGCGTTGAACGCCTTGCAGAATTCCATGATGTTGAGACCGCGCTGACCAAGCGCGGGACCGATCGGGGGCGAAGGATTCGCCGCGCCGGCCGGCACCTGCAACTTCAGGTATCCGGTCACTTTCTTTGCCATGTCTCACTCCTCATGTTGCCCCGGAGGATTCCGGGCGCTTCACAGGACCGTGGTGCGGTTCACCTGACGGCTGGCGACCGTCAGTCCCCTTCCACGGCATTCCGAAAGCGTCGCCGCTTCCACTCTCGTCATGCCCGGGCTTGACCCGGGCATCCATCGATCTTCGCATATTCTTTTCTACGAAGAAGATGGATTGCCGGGTCATTTAGCACAAAGACGCGCTGCGCGCTTCCGCCCGGCAATGACAATACAACACGATCAGACCTTCTCGACCTGAGCGAATTCCAGTTCGACCGGCGTGGCGCGGCCGAAGATCGACACCGCGACCTTGACGCGCGACCGCGCCTCGTCGATTTCCTCGACCACCCCGGAGAACGAGGCGAACGGCCCATCGGCCACGCGGACATTCTCGCCGATTTCGAATGACACCGATGCCTTCGGCCGTTCCACGCCTTCCTGCACCTGGTGCAGGATCCGCATCGCCTCGACTTCCGAGATCGGCATCGGCTTGTTTTCGGCACCGAGGAAGCCGGTCACCTTCGGGGTGTTCTTGATGAGATGAAACGCCTCGTCGGTCAGCTTCATCTTCACCAGCACATAGCCCGGGAAGAACTTGCGCTCGGCATCGATCTTGCGGCCGCGGCGCACCTCGGTGACCTTTTCGGTCGGCACCAGCACCTGCTCGAACAGTTCCTCCAGCCCGCGCTGCTTGGCCTGCTCGCGGATCGATTCCGCGACCTTCTTTTCGAAGTTCGAATAGGCGTGGACGATATACCAGCGCTTGTCCATGGTTTGAGTTATGACGCTCATCAGTGGATGCCCAAGAGGAAGGTGATGAGAACGCGGATGATCTGATCCGCGGCGAAGAAGAACACCGAAGCCAGCGCCACCATCACGAATACCATGATGGTGGTGATGGTCGTCTCGCGGCGTGTCGGCCAGGTGACCTTGGCGGTCTCCGAGCGCACTTCCTGCAGGAATTTGAACGGGCTGAAAGCCATCGTTGGGTATCCGCGTCCTTCGTGAGACGATTGGTGGATAGGGAATCCGAACAGCCGACTTAAGCCCAGCCCTCGCTTGAAGGATGAGCCGCCAGGCGGGCTCGATTGTTCGGGGGGATTTCAAAGCCGCGCCGGATATCCGTCAAAGCGGGCCGGCAGCAGGTGGCGGGTATGTACCGCGGGCGGGGCCAAAGGTCAAGGTACGGCGGACCAACAACCTATGAACCGGGTTGAAGCCGCCAGCGCCGGATCGGCCAAAATCAAGGGTTTAGCTGGCAGGAGTGGCAGGGCTCGAACCTGCGACCCCCGGTTTTGGAGACCGGTGCTCTACCAATTGAGCTACACTCCTGCAGGGAACCGGACGTCGCTGCCAGTTCGCGCCGTTTCAAGCATAAGCCATGCCCCAAATGCAAGGGTGAAGCGGCAGGTGAGCCGCGCCAGCATCTGTTCAAATCCCGCCTTCTGCGTCAGACTTCACCAGGACAGCCGATGGGGTCTGCCCATCGCCGAACCAATAAAAAGCCAATGGAAGAGGCCATGAACGCGCAAACCGCCGCCAGACAGACGCCAGCCCCGCAGACCGCGTCCCTCCCCCACGCCAAACCGGAATCGATCGGGCTTTCCACCGCGCGCCTGCAGCGGATGTCGGACGCGTTCAAACGCGAGATCGACAAGGGCACCCTCCCCGGCGCCACCGTGATGGTGGCGCGCCGCGGCCAGATCGGCTGGTTCGACGCGATCGGCCGGCAAAGCCCCGCGGGCTCGGCGCCGATGGCGCACGACACCATCTTCCGCATCTTCTCGATGACAAAACCGATCGTCTCGGTCGGCATCATGATGCTGCTGGAAGACGGCCATTTCCTGCTCGGCGATCCCGTCGCCAAATTCATTCCGGAATTCGCCGGCCAGAAGGTCGGCGTCGAGTACAACGGCAGGCTCGATCTGGTGCCCTTGAGGCGGCCAATGACCATCCAGGATCTGCTGCGGCACACCTCCGGCCTCACCTACGATCACACCGGTAACGGCCTGGTGCAGCAGCTCTATCAGCAGTCGCGGCTGCGCAGCCGCAAGATCACCAACGCCGAGCACGCGACGATTCTCGCCGGCCTGCCGCTGGTGTGCCAGCCCGGCGCGGAATGGAACTACAGCCGCTCCACCGACATTTTGGGCCGCATCATCGAGGTCGTGAGCGGCAGGTCGTTTGGCGCGTTCCTCACCGAGCGCATCCTGGCGCCGCTGCAAATGACGGAGACCGCCTTCCACACCGGCGAAGCCAATGCCGGCCGCCTCGCCGAACCGTTCCCGACCGATCCCTGGAACGGCGACCAGGTGCAACTCTTCGACATGCTGGAAAAGCCCGCGATGGAGTCCGGCGGCGGCGGGCTGCTCTCGACCACCATGGACTACGCGCGGTTCTGCCAGATGCTCCTGAACGGCGGCTCGCTCGACGGCATCAGGATCATCGGCCGCAAGACGCTGGAATTGATGGCGTCCGATCATCTCGGCCCCACCGTCAAGGTCGATTCTCCCCTGATGCCGGCCGGACACAGTTTTGGCCTCGGCTTCGCGGTCCGTACCCACCAGGGCATGGCGCCGTTCCCGGGATCGCTCGGCCAGTACTTCTGGAGCGGGATGGCCGGAACGTTCTTCTTCATCGATCCGGCCGAACATCTGTTCACGGTGTTCATGATGCAGGGCCCCGGCCAGCGCGAATATATCCGCTCGATGCTGCGAGACCTGGTGTACGCGGCGGTGGAATGACGAGTCGAAGTCTCAACTGATCGTCGCGCCGCCGTCGATGACGATGGTCTGGCCGGTCATGAAGTTGCCGGCCGCCGATCCCATCAGCACCGCCGCGCCCGCGATCTCGTCGGGAATACCGATCCGCAGCAGCGGCGAGCGCGCAGTCGAGGCCTTCAGGGCTTCCGGATTGTCCCACAGCGCCTTGGCAAAATCAGTTTTGATCAGGCCCGGCGCAATGCAGTTCACCCGGATGTTGTGCGGGCCGTATTCGCAGGCGAGATTGCGCGCGAGCTGCATGTCGGCGGCCTTCGAGATCGCATAGGCGCCGAGCACGGTGGAGCCCTTCAGGCCGCCGATCGAGGATACGATGACGATCGAGCCGTCCTTGCGCGGGATCATCTGCGGCACCACCATGCCGATCAGCCAGTTGTTGGCGACGATGTTGTTGTCCAGAATCTTGCGGAACTGGTCGTCGGAAATGCCACCGAGCGGACCGTAATAGGGGTTCGAGGCCGCGTTGCAGACCAGCACGTCGATCTTGCCGAAGGCGCGGTTGCTTTCGTCGACGAGGTGCTGGAGGTTCTCCTTGCTTGAAATATTCGCCGCGATCGAGACCGCGGCCCCCTTGCCGAATTTTTCGTTGATCTCTTTTGTCACCTGGTCGCAGACATCCTGCTTGCGCGAGGAGATCACCACCTTGGCGCCGTGCTCGGCCATGCGCTCGGCGATGGCGCGGCCGATGCCGCGGGTCGAGCCGGTGATGACGGCGGCTTTTCCCGACATATCGAACAGGGTCATGCGTTCCTCCAGGATTGACCGGCGTCGATCGCGCCGGTTTTGGTTTTCGATTTCAAGCTAAGCAGCCTTTGCGGCGTTCGACAACCGAAGCGGCCTCGTCAGGCGAGTTTGCTGGCGGTCGCGATTTCCGGCCCGGCCGGCTGGTGCATGGCGTTGTGCGAGGCATCGGCGATCCACGGCTGCTGGTTGACCATCGGAATGCGCCAGCCGCTGTGGCCGGCGCTTGCGAGATGATCGAGCCGCGTCACCGAGCAATTGTCGATGGTGAAGGCGAGGCCTTGCGCCGGCTGGCCGCCAAGCGCGAGGCCGACCGCGGCCTTGATCGTCCCGCCATGCGCCACCGCGATGATGTCCTTGCCGGCGTGCTCGGCACTGATGCGGTCGATCGCGCCCTTCACGCGGTTGTAGAGATCCAAAAAACTTTCGCCGCCGGGCGCGGGATCGTCGATCGGCGCAAACCAGTAGCTGCCGACCTCGATCGGCCGGCTGGCGAAGAACGCGGCGCGGTTCAGACCCTGCCACTCGCCGAGATGCTGCTCGGCAAATGCGGATTCCTGCGCCATGCCGACCGGTCTTGGAAATCCGGCGGCCCAGATCGCATCCGCGGTCTGGTGCGTGCGCTTCAGATTGCTTGCGACCCAGACCGCGTCGCGCGGCAGGATTTTTCCGACCGCCTCGAACACCACGCGATCTGAGGTGTCGCAGCCCAGATCCTTCTGCCCGTAGATGCAGCCGTTATCCTCGCGGACCGGCGCGTGGCGCACCCACCACCACCGGGTCGCCACCACGCCGTCGGGAACGGAATGCTGCACGACGAACGGTTTGTCTTTATTGGACATCGCCAAAACCCTTCAATACTGTTTGATCAGGCTGTACGTCAGCGCGCGCATCGCCTCAAGCGACTTGTCGTTTCAAGCGATCTGGGCGTTTGAAATCCTGTTTGAAATTCCGCAAGGCGGCAGGCCGCGACCATCACGAGACTGCAAGGGAGAAACGCATGGGCCGCCTCGAAGGCAAATCGGTCATCATCACGGGCGCCGGAAGCGGCATCGGGCGCGCGGCATCGCTGCTGTTCACCAGGGAAGGCGCCAGACTGATCGCGGTCGACCGCAGCGAGAGCGTGAAGGAGACCGCCAAACTCGTCAGCGACGCCGGCGGCACCGTCGAGGCCGTGATGGCGGATGCGGGTTCGGAACACGACGTAAAAGCCTTCATCGACAGAGCGGTGTCGAAATACGGCCGGCTCGACGCGATCTGGGCCAATGCCGGTGTCAGCGGCGGGCTGGTGCCGCTCGCCGAACAGACCGTGGAGCAATGGCAGGAGGTGCTGCGCGTCAACCTGATCGGCCCGTTCCTCGCGGTCAAACATGCGATGCCGCACATGATCAAGCAGAAATACGGCTCGATCGTCTGCACCGCCTCGGTCGCCGGCCTGAAAGCCGGCGCCAGCGGCCATCCCTATGCGGCGAGCAAGGCTGGCGTCATCAGCCTGGTTCAGACCACGGCCTATTCGCTGTCCGGCACCGGCGTGCGCATCAATGCGGTGTGTCCCGGCCTGATCGAAACCGGCATGACCAAGCCGGTGTTCGACCGCGCCAAAGAGCGCGGCACCGCCGACAAGATCGGCCAGCTCAATCCGCTGAAGCGCGCCGGCCAGCCGCACGAACTGGCGGCGATGGGATTGTTCCTGGCGAGCGACGACGCATCCTATGTCAACGGCCAGGCGATTCCGGTGGACGGCGGCCTCACCGCCTCGATGCCGTATACGGGCAAGCCGGTTTAGGCGCGACGAACCGCGCGACGCTTGATCCGTTCGTCGTCCCGGCGAATGCCGGGATCAATAACCACCGATGTGAGTTGTGGAGGGGATTGCGGCTCCAGCGTGCGCAACAATTGACATTCGTGGGTGGGTCCCGGCTCGAGGCCGGGACGACATCCATTGTTCCCGCGGCGCGATCCGCGCGCCGCCAGAACTGCCAGTTGAACGCGGCGAGCCGTTAACGAGCCGTAAAAAGGGGTCATTGGCAATCAACGGC
>NZ_JBAVNZ010000196.1:0-10158 GCF_049691595.1 Bradyrhizobium sp. | reverse complement strand
TCACGCGCGAGCTCGATGTCCTGGAGCTGGGCTCCAAGATACAGAGCGACGTGCGCGGCGAGATCGACAAGAGCCAGCGCGAGTACTTCCTGCGGCAGCAGATGCGCGCCATCCAGCAGGAGCTGGGCGAGACCGACGAGCAGGAGGCGGAGGTCAACGAGATCCGCCAGAAGATCGAGGAGCTGGCGCTCCCGGAGGAGGCCGACAAGGCCGCGCGGCGCGAGCTGGACCGGCTCAGCAACATCTCGCCGCAGAGCGCGGAGTACCCGGTCATCCGCACGTACCTGGACTGGATCATCACGCTGCCTTTGAACCACAGCAGCGAGGACAACCTCGACGTGGCGCACGCGCGCGAGATCCTCGACCGCGACCACTACGACCTCGAGAAGGTCAAGGACCGCATCCTCGAGTTCCTCGCCGTGCGCAAGCTCAAGGCCGACCTGCACGGGCCGATCCTCTGCTTCGTCGGCCCGCCCGGCGTCGGCAAGACCTCATTGGGCCAATCGATTGCGCGGGCGATGGAGCGACCGTTCGTCCGGGTCAGCCTCGGCGGAGTTCATGACGAAGCAGAAATCCGGGGCCACCGGCGCACCTATATCGGCGCATTGCCCGGCAACATCATTCAGGCGATCAAGAAGGCGGGATCGCGCAACTGTGTCATGATGCTGGACGAGATCGACAAGATGGGCCGCGGGATTCACGGCGATCCTTCCGCCGCGATGCTCGAGGTGCTCGATCCCGAGCAGAACGCGACGTTCCGCGACAATTATCTCGGCGTGCCGTTCGATCTCTCACGCGTCGCGTTCATCGCTACCGCCAACATGCTCGATACCGTTCCGGTGCCCTTGCTGGACCGGATGGAGATCATCAGCCTGGCCGGTTACACGGAGGATGAGAAGCTGGAGATCGCGCAGCGTTATTTGATACGCCGGCAGCTGGAGGCCAACGGCCTGAAGGCCGAACAGGCCGAGATCGACGCCGACGCGCTGCGGATGATCATCAAGGGATATACAAGGGAGGCCGGCGTTCGCAATCTGGAGCGCGAGATCGGCAAGGCCTTCCGCAATGTGGCCGTCCAGGTCGCGGAAGGCAGCACAAGCCGGGTTGTTCTCACCACAAAGGATATCGCGACGGTGCTTGGCCAGCCCCGGTTCGAAAACGAGATCGCCATGCGCACCAGTATTTCCGGTGTTGCGACCGGTCTGGCCTGGACGCCGGTTGGCGGCGACATTCTCTTCATCGAAGCGACGCGCACGCCCGGAAAGGGGTCGCTCATCCTGACCGGCCAGCTTGGCGAGGTGATGCGCGAAAGCGCGCAGGCCGCGCTGACCTTGGTGAAGAGCCGCGCCTCGCAGTTCGCAATCGATCCCCTGCTGTTTGAAAAGAGTGACATCCACGTCCACGTACCCGCGGGCGCCACACCCAAGGACGGGCCGAGCGCCGGCGTGGCGATGTTCATCGCGCTTGCCTCCCTGCTCACCGACCGCACCGTCAGAAGCGACACCGCGATGACCGGCGAGATTTCGCTGCGCGGCCTCGTTCTCCCGGTCGGCGGTATCAAGGAAAAGGTCGTCGCCGCCGCCGCCGCGGGCCTCGCCCGCGTCATGCTGCCCGCACGAAACCGCCGTGACTTCGACGACATTCCGCCTGGCGCCCGCAGCCGCCTCGAATTCGTCTGGCTCGAGCGGGTGGACGATGCGATTGCCGCCGCGTTGGAGGGAAACGGCGCAAGACCACCGTAGCCGCGCGATAATGTCCTGCCGTCGGCGTGGCTACGGTTGCGCCTGTCGCTTCGGCGGTTTGCGCAACTCGGCAAGCGGCCTTGCATCGCGCAGGTCGCTTGCCGCCAGTGAGGCACGCCGCGCCTGATCAATCCCGAACCGCAATGCACTCGAATGCATCGCCGCAATGCGCATCCGTCGAGACTGCCGGCTTGACGCCGGCGAGCCTGCCTGCGGGGACATCAGGATCGTTCACCGCGCTTGCGCGGAGCAGACTTGCGCGGATCAGAACCGCATCCCGTGCTTTCCGAGAAGCTTCACCGAACTGGCCTGGGGTCCCTTTTCGCCGATTTCATTGGCAAAGATGACGCGAGAACCAACGCTCAGCTCGGAGAATTCTCCACCCAGAAAACTGTTTCGATGGAAATAAATCTCCTGGCCA
Source organism: Bradyrhizobium sp. (assembly GCF_049691595.1). Lineage (GTDB taxonomy): Bacteria > Pseudomonadota > Alphaproteobacteria > Rhizobiales > Xanthobacteraceae > Bradyrhizobium. Next base: position 7,995 of record NZ_JBAVNZ010000196.1, on the reverse strand, counting down.
TCGCTTGATCGAAGAAACCCAAATTCGCCGGCCGGGTCTATTCGCACGACGGTTCCGACAGGCTGACCTTCGTGGCTCTTGACCTTCCCCTCCAGTCGCCGCGCATGGTCCTGGAGCTGCCGGCGCGCCCGCTTGAATGCATCATTGATGGCGAACGCCGGCTCCGAATGCCGCTCGTCTTGCCTTGGCGTCCGCCCGATATTGACTTCACGGCCATCCGGCAGTGCCAGGCGAATGTTGACGTCGTACAGGCCGCCGGTCTGGTGATGATGGCCGGGACCCTTGATCACGATCCTGCATGCGGTGATGCGGCCATATCGTCGCTCAAGCTTCTTCACATGCTCCGTTACCAGTTCGTCAATTGCGGGATTGGCGGCCATTTCCTGAAATTCTACCTGGACCGGCGTTTGCATTCCTCTCTCCATCGAACAACGGGGGTGCGATAGCGCTTCTTGATTTCAGAAGATCGTCACTCGCTCCGCCGCGCCTCCATTCATTGAAGATCGCACCACTAGGTGACCGGCCGATTCAATCAACCCTGCCGACTTGTTAGACCTCCCGCACGGCTTTTCCATTGATCTGCGTCAACTTCGGCCTTGGTGAATCCAACTCCGGATTTGATGGCGATTGGCTCGAGCCATCATCGGAGCGGATGCGGACGAGGCGGGTCGAAGTTCCCCAGGCGGGGGATTGCTGTTCGTCGCCTCACATCGAACCCGCGTTGATGCGGGTCAATCAGATTTGTCTGCGCAGCAATACTTTAAGAACTGCCGAACATCAAATAGCCGCTGCCTCGGAATAACGGAACGTCGTCGAATGATCCTGGAACACTGCAATGACCGCCGAACAAGGGCCAGTCACAAGTTTGGATCCCGCTGCCGCCCCCGCCAATGATCGCAGCTTGACGATGCACGAATTCCACCGCGCGCTCCGCGGGCAGCTCGGAATAATGCTGGGCGCACAATCGCCGTGGGCCGCCCTGCAGGCGTGGGAGGATTGGGCTTTCCACCTGGTGCTTTCGCCTGGCCGGCAGATCGAGCTCTGTGAGCTTGCCACGGAAGTGACGGTCGCGTTCTATCTGGCTTTTCTGGATGGCGAGGCATTGAATTGGGGCCTTAGGCCGGATTCCCATGACCGCCGCTTCCGCGACCCGCGCTGGAACCGTCCGCCGTTCAGCCTTCTGGTGCAGGCTCAGCTGGCCGCGGAAGCACAATGGCATGCGGCTGCCCGCGAAATGCCCGGCATGGCCCGCCATCATGCAAAGCGCGTCGATTCCCTCGGCAGCTTCCTTTTGAACGCCCTCGCTCCGGTCAACTTCGCCTGGACAAATCCGGTGGTGCTGGACGCCGCCTGGCGCACAGCCGGCGCCAATTTCGCCTCGGGCGCATCGCTCTTTGCTCAGGATCTCGTCCGCCTCGGGTGCGGCAAAAAGCTGAAAGGTCTGGAAGACTTCAAAGTGGGCGAAACCGTCGCGCTCACTGACGGCGAGGTGGTGTTCCGGAACGAACTGATGGAGCTCATTCAGTACGCGCCGACAACACCGCAGGTGCGCGAAGAGCCCGTGTTGATCGTTCCTGCCTGGATCATGAAATACTATGTTCTCGATCTCAGCCCATCCGACTCCCTCGTGCGCTATCTGGTCGATCAGGGCTTTACGGTGTTTATCGTCTCCTGGAACAACCCCGGCCCGGAATCGAGAGATACCTCATTTGACGATTACCGCAGCAAGGGAGTGATGACGGCCATCGACGTGATCGGTCGGATCATCCCCGGCAAGAAGCTGCATGCGATGGGGTACTGTCTGGGCGGCACCATCCTGGCGATCGCCGCGGCGGCCATGGATCGCGATCGGGATGACAGGCTCGCCAGTCTTAGCCTGCTTGCCGCGCAGACAGATTTTGAGGAAGCCGGCGAGCTGATGTTGTTCATCGACGAAAATCAGGTCCGCCTGCTTGAGGACGTCATGCATGTCCAAGGTTATCTCGATACCCGGCAAATGGCCGGTGCGTTCTCCGTTTTTCGCGCCAATGAGATGATCTTCTCGCAATTTGTCGAGAGATATCTTGTCGGCGAGCCCCATGCGCCCGGCGGCCTCGACGCATGGCTCGCCGACCCCTCGCGGATGCCGGCGCGGATGCACAGCGAGTATTTGCGCCAGTTGTTCCTCGATAACGGCTTTTCGCTTGGAAACTATCAGGTTGGTGGAAGCGCCGTGGCTCCCAGGGACATCAAGACGCCGATTTTTGCGCTTGGCGCCGAACGCGATCACGTCGCGCCATGGCGATCGGTCTACAAGATCAAGCGCCAAAGTTCCGCGGACACGGTCTTTGTCCTCACCGGCGGAGGGCACAACGGCGCCGTCGTCAGTCCGCCGGGCAAGCCTGGCGCCTACTATCGGGTCTGCGCTTGCGCGGCATCGGACAAATATGTCGATCCTGATACCTGGTTTGTTTCGGCGCCATGTCAGCAGGGATCCTGGTGGCCGGAATGGGTGCGTTGGCTGGACGCACACTCCTCCTCCGCAAGGGCTGCTCCATCGTTTTTGCGAAACGCCGAGCGCGGCTTTCCCGGCTACGGGCCAGCGCCCGGTTGCTACGTTTTCAGAACGTGAGAGCCGGACGGCAGAGTGGCTCCCCGCAGAGGAAATAATTGACCTCGATCAATTTGCGTCGGCCGCCGCGCTGTAAGATTGTCCAAGGGCGCGATCCGCGGGAGAGCAAGATGATGGCACGCAAAGCATTGATTTCGTCGGCTGGCCGAACTGTCGTGTTGACAATGATCACGGCCTTGGCCCTCACCACGTCAGACTCGCCACTGGTGGCAGCCCCGGCGTCGCACGCCTCGGTGGGCATCTCCGCCGGAATGTCGAACGACGTCACTGATTTTAGTTCGAGCCGCCGTCACCGACATTACCATCGAGGAGGCAACGCCGCGGGATTGGCGTTCATGGGACTTGCGATCGGAACAATCGCTGGTGCGATCGCCGCTCAACAACGACGTGATGATTACTACTACTATGGAGGAGGCCCCTATTATGGTCACGGCTACTATTACGGCGAGCCATATTACTACGGCAGGCCGTATTATGGCCGCCGGTATTATTATCGATACTACTAGGGCTCGCTCAAATCGGGAGAACTCGGGCCGCGGTAGGCCGCGGCCCGCCGCAGGTATTCATCGGTTGAGCAGCGGTCCAACCCGGTGCCACCGCGCTGCTCAATTATAGGCCCCTGGCGTTCAGTGATACCGCGAGCTCCGAACGGGATCCCGTGGTGCGCTGTGATCGCCAATCCCCCATTCAACAGGCTTCGCCAACCTTCTTCTGTCTTCCGTAAAGTCATTACCACCACCTTGGGGTACTTGGCCGGGAAACCTGCAACGGCGCCGGGCGCAGACCCACGTTGTTCGATGACGCCGTGAACTTCCTCTTCGCCTCGCCTCACGACACCCAGGAGTTCTCCACGACCAGCCCGCGGAGGCAGGCTCCAATAAAGAGCTGCCAGCACGCGCTCGACAAAAGAGACGCTGTCGATTGCCTTTAGTTCCTCGATCGAAGCGACGTCAAAAACCGCGCGGAGTGTGCCCCTCAGGAGCGCCCGCGCTTCGTCGATTGATCTTCCCTCAAGCGCAGAAGGGCCCAAAACAGCATCCGACCCGGACTGCGCCTTCAGAGAGAAAACCTGCCGCTGCTTCAAGTCAGCGCAGAAATCTGGATGAGCGAGCTTCGCAATATCAAGCGCACGCCCCGTCGCATCGGCGTCCAGGATCGTTCGGACCACGTCTTCCGGTGACATTGGCTTGGAACTCATTCGCTAAACGTCCCGTGACGCAAGCTCGCGGGCAAGGGCGTTCGCGGCCTTCGCCGGATGGCGCCGCTGAATGGAGACAATGCCCGCAGCGCGGACGTCACCGCCGGATCACAGGCCAAACCGAGCAGAGTGGCGAAGAAATTCAGGACCGACGTTTCGCGTCATGACTTTGCGTGGCGACATCCGCCCATGACGTGGCGGCAACGAAATTCGCGAGCATTGCACCGGCGCCCTGCCCCTGATCCTGCAACACGGCGCGAATTCCTCAATTACCGTCTTTCAAATCCCATTCCCGCGGGCCGCAACCTGTCGATAGCAACCTTATGCTTGACAGATTAACTGACAATCCGGACATTCGCGGAAAGCAGCCTTGAGCCTGCCCTCGACAACCACAACGACAACAATAACAAGAGCGTTCGCCTCATGCGACGCGACAGGGAGTAAAACGATGGCGGAAGGCACGATCGGCTTTGTTGGAACGGGCCGAATGGGCGGACCAATGGCCGGGCGACTGCTCGACGCCGGCTATTCGTTGTCGGTTTACGACACGCAGAGCGAGGCCACCAAAGCGCTTGTTGCGCGCGGCGCACGTCTTGCAAAGTCACCCGCCGAAGTCGCCTCCACCGCGGATATCGTGCTGGCCAGCCTGCCGACCCCTGACATCGTCAAGGCAGTCGCGCTGGGGCCCGATGGAATCATTGCAGGAAACCGCGCCAGCATCTTGATCGATTTGTCGACCACCGGACCCGGCGCAGCCAGGCTGGTCGCCGAAGGCCTGAAACCCAGGAACCTGACGCTGGTCGATGCTCCCGTAAGTGGCGGCATCAAGGGTGCGGTGAACGGTACGCTCGCGGTCATGGTGTCCTGCCCGAAAGCAACCTATGAAACGGTCCAGCCGATCCTGAAGAACTTCGGAAAGCTGTTTTATACCGGCGACAAGCCGGGCACGGCGCAGACCGCGAAGCTCGCCAACAATCTGATGGCGGCGGCTGCCCTTGTGATTACCTCGGAAGCGGTGGCGATGGGCGTCAAGGGCGGCGTCGACGCCAGGGTTCTGATCGACATCATCAATGCCAGCAGCGGGCGGAACAGCGCATCCGAAGACAAGTTCCCCCGCGCGGTGCTCCCCGGCACCTTCGATTTCGGCTTCACCACCGGCCTTTCCTACAAAGACGTACGGCTTTGCGTCGATGAAGCCGAGGCAATGGGCGTTCCGATGGTCTGCGGTTCGGTGGTCCGGCAGATGCTGGCGATTACCAACGCCAGGTTCGGCGCTTCATCCGACTTCACGTCGATCGCGAAAGTCCTTGAGGAATGGGCCGGGGTGGAAATGCGCGGCTAGTTTCAAGCGGCCGTCGAACGAGGGGCGATTGCGATGAGCACCGGGTCAACCGATCCAAGCAAAATTTCCCTGGCGCGGCAGCTGGCGCGCACATCGCTTGCCGTCGAACTCGGCCGCTTCGATCCGGACGTCGTTGCCAAGGCCAGGATCTGCCTTCTGGATTTTCTCTCCTGTGCGTTCGAGGCACGCCATCACCCATGGAGCCGGCAGGCGATCGGTATCGCGCGCGAAACCGAAAATGGCGCAACCGTCATCGGGACGAACAAGCTTTCGACACCGGGCGATGCGGCTTTCGCCAACGCGACGATGGGCCACGGCCTGGTGCGCGAAGACATGCACGCCGCCAGCATCTGTCATCACGGCGTGGTGCTCTGGCCGACCCTGCTCGCCTTGTCGGAGCGAACGCGGCTGCCCGGCGCGACATTCCTTGCGGCTGCGATCGTCGGCTATGAGGCCGGAGCGCAGATCGGCCGCGCGCTTTTTACCGCCGATCTGGCGCGCCTCTACCGGCCGACCGGCCTCGTCGCGCCGCTGGGCGCCGCGCTTGCGGGAAGCCGTGCGCTCGGTCTCAGCGAAGATGCGGCGACCAGCGCTGTTTCCATTGCCGCCAACACATCGTCGGGCCTGAACGAATGGCCGCGTGGCGGCGGCTCCGAAATGTATTTCCATCCGGGTTTTGCAGCCCGCAATGCGATTGCGGCAATCGAACTCGCGGAAGCCGGCGCTTGCGCCTCGGAAACGATCATCGAGGGCGGGGCCGGACTGTTCGCCGCCTACCGCCGACAGCCTGCACCGGCCGACATCCGATTGTTCGCCGGCCGGCCTGAAATCATGATGGTCTACAACAAGCCGGCGCCCGCCTGCAATTTTGCGCAAACCGCCGCGCAGGCGGCATTGCGCGCCGCGCGCGAGCTTGACAAGCCGGGAGAGATCGAGGCCGTCTCGATACGCGTCCCCGAGGCAGCGGCTCGCTATCCCGGCTGCGATTCCAAGGGACCTTTCCGCAATGCGCTGCAGGCCAAGATGAGCATTCCCTTTAGCGTCGCCGCCGTGCTCGCGCGCGGCGTGCTCGAGGAAGGCAACTATGCGCAGATCGACGATCCCAATATTCTTCGCCTGGTCGACCGGACCGAGCTGCGAAGCGAGGCCATGTTCACCGCCGCATTCCCGGCCAACCAGGGCGCCGAGGTCCGCGTACGCCTGCAGAATGGAAATACCATCCATCAGCGCCTCGACAACGTCATTGCCGCCACGCCGCGGGAAATTCGCGGCCGCTTTCGGCAGGCTGCCGCCGAGGTGATCGGCGACGAGCCCGCGCGGCATCTGGAAGAGGCTGTCGACAATTGCGCGTCCCTTTCGGACTGCCGCGTCATCGCCGCCCTGTGCCGACCTGATCCGAAGCAAGCAATGACCAGCGTCAGGACCAGCAGCGGTCGACAGCAATGGATAGTGCAATGACGAGGTTGGTGACCCACGCAACGACACCGGCAAGCGCCGGCGGAAAAAATCTCCGCGGCCCTGTGCGAGGTCGCCGGTGACCCAGGCGCTGGAAGGCTTTCTGCAGGCGTTGACCGCCGGATTGCTGATTGGTGCGATTTATGGCCTGATGTGTGTCGGGCTCGGGCTGATCTTCGGCGTCATGCGGGTCATCAATTTCGCCCATGGCGATTTCATGATGCTCGGCATGTATGCGGCGTTCTATCTTTTCACCGCGTTCGGCATTCAGACCACTTTCGGAAACGCCGTCGGGCCGTTCGTCGCAATCCTGCTTGCCGGTCCCGTGCTGGCGGTCTTTGGCTACGCTACTCACCTGGCCTTGATCTCGCGTGTATCGGGCACACGCACCTCCTCACTCGAGGGTGAAGGCCACTATGCCCAGCTCATCCTGACGCTGGGGATCGCGCTGATCCTGCAGAACGGCGGCTTGATCGTATTCGGCTCGGTGCTGGCATCCATCCGCACGCCGCTGTCGAGCTCGGCCTGGGAGCTCGGCCCGTTTTTCGACATCGGCATCTTCGTCAACAAGGCGCGCGGGATCGATGCCGTTGTTTCGTTCGCAACGATGATATTGCTGACGCTGTTGATCACGCGATCGCGGATCGGAAAATCCCTGCGTGCCGCGGCCGATAATCCCACCGCGGCAACCTATATGGGTATCGACGTCGATCGCGCGCACCGCGTTGCCTTCGCGCTCGGCTCCGGCATCACCGCGATTGCCGGCGGCCTGCTCGCTACCAACTATCCGTTCCATCCCTTTGTCGGCGTCGAATACGTCATCGTCATGTATGCCGGGGTCGTGCTCGGCGGCATGGGCAGCATTATCGGCGCCTTCTGGGGCGGCATGACGATCGGTCTGGTACAGCAGATGTCGACGCTCGTGCTGCCAACGCAGTTGCAGAACGCGGCCATCTTCGTCGTCTTTCTCCTGATCATCTTCTTCCGCCCGCAGGGCTTCTTCGGCCGCATGGTCGAGAGGACCTGACGATGCAGGGATCGCGATCGCTCCTCCCGGTTCTGGTCTTTACGGCGCTCTACGCCGCGCTGTCGCTGAGCGTCACCAATTCGTACTACCAGCTGGTGTTGACGCTGGTTCCTGTCTGGGCGGTGTTCGGCCTGTCATGGAACCTGCTCAGCGGATACACCGGGCTGATCTCGTTCGGCCATGCGGCCTTCTTCGGAATTGGCGCCTATGCGACCGCGCTCGGCCAGATCTATTTCGATTTGTCGCCCTGGGCATTGATCCCTGTCGCGGCAATGCTCGGTGGCATTGCCGGACTGCTGATCGGATTTCCGACACTCCGGCTGCAGGGACACTACTTCGCGCTGGCGATGCTCGCCTACCCG
>NZ_JBAVNZ010000195.1:0-5096 GCF_049691595.1 Bradyrhizobium sp. | reverse complement strand
CTGCCGGGGTGGAAGCGTGCCAAGCCATATGCCTATAGCGACGCGGAGATCGATGCGTTGCTGACGGCGGCGCTGGCTCTGCCGCCAGAGGACGGGCTGCGCCGATGGACCTACCATACCCTGTTCGGGCTGATCGCGGTGACAGGCATGCGTATATCCGAGGCGATGGGCCTGGAGCGTGATGACGTCGACCTCGACGCCGGCGTGCTGACGGTCCGGCTGACCAAGTTCGGCAAGTCGCGGCTCGTGCCATTGCATCCGACGACGAGAACCGCGCTGCGCGACTACGCCGACCGGCGCGATGCACTGCTTGGATCACGCTGCGGTTCGACCTTCTTCGTTGCCGAACAGGGAGGCCGCTTGCTGCACCAGTACGTTCATCGCGTCTTCTGGCGATTGTCCCGAGAGATCGGGCTGCGGCGCCCAGGTGATCATACCGGGCCACGCGTGCACGACTTCCGTCATCGCTTCGCCATCCGGACGCTGCTCGACTGGTATCGCGAAGGCAAGGATGTCGAGCAGCAGCTCCCAGTGCTCTCCACTTACCTCGGCCACGCCTGCGTGCGCGATACTTACTGGTATCTCTCGGCCTGCCCCGAGTTGATGGAAGAAGCGGCGCGGCGTCTCGATCGGCGATGGGAGGTGACGCCATGAAGCCCGCCTGCAATGTCGCCACGTTGATCGAGCGCTTCTTCACCGAGCGTCTCATGCGCCAGCGCAATGTTAGCGCCAACACGATCGCCTCCTACAGGGACACGTTCCGGCTGCTGTTCATGTTCGCACAGGTGCGGCTGCGGAAGTCCCCATCTGCCCTGACGCTCGCCGATCTGGATGCAACGATCATCGGCGCGTTCCTCACCGATCTCGAGGTAAAGCGCGGCGCCAGCGCGAAGACGCGTAACCTGCGTCTGACCGCCATCCGATCCTTCTTCAGGTTCGTGTCTTTCGAGGAACCGGCACACAGTGCGCTGATCCAGCGCGTGCTCGCCATACCGAGCAAGCGCTACGACAAGCGACAGGTGCACTTCCTGACGCGCCCCGAGATCGAGGCGGTTCTCGCCGCGCCCGATCGAACGACGTGGCTCGGCCGCCGCGATCACACCTTGCTGCTGGTCGCGGCCCAGACGGGCTTGCGCCTCTCCGAGCTGACTGGCCTTGACCGGGATGCCGTCCACCTCGGGTCTGGCGCACACGTACGATGTGTCGGTAAAGGGCGGAAGGAGCGGACCACTCCGCTGACCACACTCGCTCGGTGTGCGCTCCAGGCATGGCTCAAGGAACCGTTACGAAAAGGAGCAACAGCGTTGTTCCCCAACGTACACGGGGCCCGGCTCAGTGCCGACAGCGTCCAGTCGCTGCTGGGAAAGCATGTTCGTGTCGCTCACAAGAGTTGCCCGTCTTTGAAGGCCAAGAGCGTGTCACCGCACGTGCTGAGGCACAGCGCTGCGATGGAACTGCTGCAAGCCGGCGTCGACTGCTCCGTGATCGCGCTGTGGCTCGGTCATGAATCGGTCGAGACGACGCAGACGTACCTACACGCCCACCTCGCCCTCAAGGAAGCTGCCCTGGCGAAGCTCAAGCCGTACGAGCGCGGCAAAGCGAACCCGCTTCCAGCCGAACGACCGCCTGCTCGCCTTCCTCGAGGCGCTCTGAACGACCAGACTATGCCGAATGGAATGGGGCTGCCGTGCACGCGATCGACGATGCCAGCGTGACAACGACGCGCCATACCGGACCCGTTCGGCATAGTTCGGCGGGCGGCATAAACCTGCCTATGCCGCGCTCGGCATAGGGCGGTTTCGATCAACGAACAAAGAACGGCCCATCGATGGCCGCCCCCATCGCTGCCGGCGAAGAGATGATTCTTGCGACCGAGCGCCACTGGCCTGATTGCGCGTTCAACCGGATTGGTATCGAGTTCGATGCGGCCATCATGCAGGAAGCGCGTCAGAGCGTCCCAGCGCGAGAGTGCGTAGCGGATCGCTTCGGCAATCGTGCTGCGGCCTGGTACAAGAGGAAGCTGCTCTTCGAACCAGAGCTACATCTCCTCGACGACAGGCTTGGAGCGATTGCGGCGAGCCGCGAGCCGGTGGCCCGGCGATTGACCGCGAACGACGGCTTCGATGGCATAAAGTTCTGCGATCCGGCGCAGCGCCTCGGTCGCGATAGGTGCGTTGGTTGCCTGCGCTACCTCGTAGAACTTGCGCCGTGTATGGCTCCAACATGCGGTGAGCACGACGTTGCCCTTGCTTGTCAAGGATTCGAAGCCGGCATAGCCGTCGACATGGAGCACGCCCTGGAAGTTCTCCAGATGGGAAGCTGGACGCTCAGCTCGGCGGTCTGGCGCGAACACAAAGACTGCAGCCGGCGGCTCCGGTCCACTCCAGCCGCGTTGCTCGCGGGCATAAACCCAGAGACGTCCGGTCTTCGTACGTCCGCGACCGGGATCGAGCACAGGGAGCGGCGTGTCGTCGGCAAACAGATGGTCGGAGGCAAACACGTTCTTGGCCAGGCGCTCACGCCGACCCATCCGGCCAGCGTCGAACGCGGGAGATCGACGCCGTGGCGGGCGAAGATCTGCGACTGCCGATAAAGCGGCGTGTGATCGCAGTATTTGCTGACCAGCACCTGGGCGAGCAGTGCCGGTGTCGCCAGGCCGCAGGCGATCACCCGCTCCGGAGCTGGCGCCTGCACCACAGTCTCGCAGCTCCGGCAGGCATATTTGGGACGCGTGGTGCGGATCACGCGCAGCTGCGCCGGAACCCAGTCCAGCATCTCGCTCACGCTTTCCCCGATCACATGCAGCGGGCCACCGCAGCAGCGCAAATCATGTCGTCGATATCGAGCCGTACGTCGTCGCGCGGCAGATGGTCGGGCAGCGGCTTGCGATGGGAGGTCCGTTCGGATGGTTGGTTCTCGACCCGCGGACCGCTCTCACGGGCGCGGGCGAGATCGCCGTCGAGGTCTTCAAGCCCGAGGGCGAGTTGGTCGGGATCGAGACGCTCGGAACGACGGCCAAACTGCGCGCGCTGCAACTGCTTGATGATGGATTTCAGGCGGTCGATTTCGCTGTCGCGATGTTCGATCGTGGCGGCGATATCGCACACCAGACGATGCAGAAGTGCTGGGTCTGTCGGAAGATTTTGGAGATCGATCTGCATGTCCGATTCTACTCGAATCAGCTGATTCGAAGAAGGGACTTAGCGTTATTTGATAGGGGTTTTTGTGATTCAGCCGGCAAGAAGCGGTCTCCAGAAGCGCTCCGGCGTACGCCAGTCGATGCCTTCAAGCAGCATCGCGAGTTGCGCCGGCGACAGCGTCACCGAGCTGCCAGGCTCCGCGAGGCGCGGCCAGAAAAAGTTTCCGCGGTCGATGCGCTTGGTGAACAGGCACAGCCCCGTCCCATCCCAAAACAGGATCTTCAAAAGCGAAGCATTCTTGCCGCGGAACACGAACAAGTGACCCGAGAATGGATCCTTCTTCAGATGCTCCTGGATCAGTGTCGCGAGGCCATCGAGCCCTTTCCGCATGTCGGTATGACCCAGTGCCAGATGCATCTTCACGCCTGCCGGAACAACCATCATGGTGATGTCTTCCCCTTGGCGAGCCGCCGCTTCACCGCAGCCGGGTTGCTGCCTTCAGGTGCAAAGACGCGCCGCCCATCATCCAGTTCGATCGCCATCATACCGTCGGGCGGCCGCACGAGATCGCGCAAAACGGCGAGCGCCGACGGCTCATTCGCCGCGCCGTCGGAGAGTGCTACCGTTACGACTTGCGGAGCCTTTCGAGCGCTCAGGCCGAAGTCGACCCGCCAGCGGAACACCATGCTGGTGGCGACGCCATGGCGGCGACAAATCTGCGCCACGCTGGCACCAGGCTTCTCCGTCTCCTGCACGATCGTTCGCTTCTGCTCGTCGCTGAAGCGACGGCGGTTCGACCGGCCGTCCGCCGCCTCCGGTGTCAAGCGGTACTTGCGCCGCGCGCAATTAGCAGCGCTGCTTAACTGAGCCCGGGCACTCGGATGAAGCAGGCTTCGCCAGTCCATTTCGTTGCCGGATTGTTCCAGCCGATTGCGCCAAATCCGCAACGCATGCGGCGACAAACCCAGCGCTGCGGCATACTCGGCGTGCCCCATGCCGCTCCAGTTCATCGCTTCGATATGCATGCCCCAGAACGCCTGAAGAGCCACCGGACCGCTGTCCGTCCGCACGCTGTAGCGATTGCGCCGAGGCCTCTTGGGCTTGTTCGACTGTCCACTCTTCGGCTGCCGTCCCGGCTTTTTCCAGCGCAATTTCTGCAGATGTTCCGCATGCTTGCGCAGATCCTCCGCGCTCAGCAGATGACGCGCCCACCGCATCAAACTTGCCGTCGAAAGATCGTGTTTCCGGCAGTAGTGTTCCGCGTCCAGCGCGCTTCGATACCAGCCGCAACATGGTTCGACCAGAACGGGTTATCGGCCTTTACCCAGGAACGACGAGACGCCATCGGCGATTCTCCACTGCAGCAGAGAAGCTGAAATGGAACCAGAACAAAATATCAGAAAGATGTGCAGGAGTCGGACGGTTACAGCCCCATCGAGCGATTGCAAGATAAAGCGAGTTTCCCCGCTTCCGGAACTTCGTTCCTAAGTTTTTGTCTGCACATTGTTTTAGGTCAATCTCCGAAGTTCCACCGAGATGAGCGAGCGGCGCTTTTTCTGATTGTTATTCTCTTTCAATGCTCCGAGAGCCGTCGCTCGTGCCGTGCGAAGATTGGGAGATTGCCGAAGCTTCGCCGCCGCAAGCGTTTCGACGCTACTCTACGACTATCGCATTTTTCTCTTTCAAGGCGCGCGCTGACTTCCGATCGTCGTCTCATGGCACGCAATGAAGACGACTTTCGTATCCGTCCCGGTAAGGTCCGCGATCGCGGCGGCGGGCAGGAAGCCGGGCGTCGGATCGGCGCGGCGCGTGGACGCCCGACCAGCTTCGTCGGTGAGGTTCAACGGGCCATACGTCGGGCCGGCGGCAATCCGAACCGTGACTTCGGCACCGGCAAGGGAGGTGGCAGGTTCAACGCGCGGGGCCGGGGCGCGGCAGCGGCGCTGACGTTGAAGA
>NZ_JBAVNZ010000194.1:0-9532 GCF_049691595.1 Bradyrhizobium sp. | reverse complement strand
CGGCTACAGCCTGCCTGCTGCCGTCGGCATGGCGCTGGGACGACCGGCTACGCGCACGGTCTGCCTGATCGGCGACGGCTCGGCGATGTATTCGATCCAGGCGCTGTGGACCGCGGCGCAGCGCAAGCTGCCGCTGACGGTGGTGGTGATCAACAATTGCGGCTATGGCGCGATGCGCTCGTTCAGCCAGGTGATGCAGGTGCGCAACGTCCCCGGCCTCGAATTGCCGGACATCGACTTCGTCAAGATCGCGCAGGGTTTGGGCTGCGATGCGGTGCGGGTCGGCAAGTCAGCCGAGCTCGCGCCGGCGCTGAAGCGCGGCCTCTCGCACGACGGCGTCAGCCTGATCGAGGTGATGGTGAATTCGGCCGTGCCGCTGCTCTATGCGCAGAAGAGCTGACAAGCCTGCTCGCCATGCGCCGCCGCCGTTCAGCCCTGTTTTCAGACGGATGGCTTTGGTGACAACCGCACCTTGATCCGGTGCGATCCATCGATCGTCCGGGGTCCGAACCGTCATACGGATTTGTCCCGATCGTGATGATATGGACCCGAACCGGACAGGAAGCTGCCACCGACCCGCTTAATTGCTTGCAAACCGCGGCCCGATATTATCTTTTGTGGCGCAAGTGCGTCAGCAACCTCTCTCAAGACAGGCTGGATGACATCGATTTCCGATCGAGTTGCCGGACCACCCGTGGCGGGCGCAACGGATGCGACCGCGCCGCACGCCGCGCCGGCACCGACCGTCCTGACCAGGGCTGTTTCGCTTCCCGCGGCCGGCGTGCGCGAATTGCGGCTGGATCTGTTTCGCGGTCTGGCGCTCTGGCTGATCTTCATCGATCACGTATCGCCCGATGTCCTGACCTGGTTCACGATCCGCAGCTACGGATTCAGCGACGCCGCGGAGATTTTCATTTTCATCTCCGGCTACACGGCGGCGTTCGTTTACGGCCGTGCGATGCTTGAGTCCGGCATGGTGATTGCGACCGCGCGCATCCTGCGGCGGGTCTGGCAGATTTATTCCATGCATGTGCTGCTGTTCGCGGTCCTGGTGGCGGAAGTCTCCTACGTTGTCATCAGCTTCGACAAGCCGTTTTACGCCGAGGAAACCGGGATCACGGATTTCTTCAAGCAGCCCGGCGTCGCCATGGTCCAGGCGCTGCTGTTGAGATATCGCCCGCTCAATATGGACGTCCTGCCGCTCTATATCGTGCTGATGCTTTTTTTGCCGCTGGTCCTGTGGCTGATAAGGTGGCGCGCCGATTTCACGCTCGCCATTTCGGTCGCGCTTTACGCGCTTTCCTGGCGCTACGATCTGCACCTGACGGCCTATCCGAACGGTTTCTGGTCCTTCAACCCCTTTGCCTGGCAATTGCTGTTCGTGTTCGGCGCCTGGTGCGCGCTGGGCGGCGCCAAGAGGATGTCGCGATTTCTGTCGTCGCCCGTCACGCTGTGGATTTCGTTCGCCTATCTGTTGGCGACGTTCTGCGTGACGATGACCTGGTACTTCCCGCAGCTCAATCACCTGATGCCGCAGCGACTCGAGCAATGGATGTATCCGATCGACAAGACCGATCTGGACGTGCTCAGGTTCGCGCACTTCCTGGCACTGGCGGTAGTCGCCTTGCGTTTCGTACCGGCGGGATGGCCCGGCCTGAAATCGCCCTGGCTATGGCCCATGATCCTGTGCGGGCAACGTTCGCTGGAGATCTTCAGCCTCGGCGTAGCCCTGGCGTTCGCGGGGTATTTCGTGCTGACGGAGCTTTCCGCCGGCCTCGCCCTGCACTTCCTGGTAGGTATTTGCGGAATCCTGATGATGTCCGCAATGGCCTGGTTGTTGTCATGGTCCAAGCACTACGTCGACAAGAGCAGTTCACGAACCAAGCGTGCCGGCGGCAGCGCAGATACGGCCGGAGGAGGCTCATGAGATTTGCCGCGGCCATGCAGGTGAATCGCCGGAAGGTCTATTTCGGTGATCCGGCAAATCGGTATAGTCGGTGCTAGGCGCCGCCGATTCCCGCCATGCGGCCCCGGAAAATTGATGCACTGCAATACAAAAGAGCCGAACTGTTTTTCATCCGTCAGATGGCCGCGCGCGTAACAATGATTCCCGTACCGCCGTATCTGGATAATCTCTGCCAGCAGTTCGATGTTCCGCCGTTTGACCGTTTCGCTATGTTGCGAAACGGGAGTGACGCCGGGATTGCGACTTTTTCCAAATATCGCCTGGGCTCAGAATTGCAAAACGCGTTCACGATTGCCCCGGCCGCGCGGTGTCTCGTGCAACACCAGTCCGGGCCGGCAGAATAAGAGACTCGACGGCTAACCGAACGAAATGGACAAGCAGTATGGCAAATCAGGATATTGCACCTCTCTCGCTTACGGTCGAGCGTGACCTCCGGCTCGATCTGTTCCGCGGCATGGGGCTGTGGATGATCTTCCTCGATCACATTCCGGACGACGTCGTCGCCTGGTTGACCCTGCGCAATTACGGCTTCAGCGATGCTGCCGAGTTCTTCGTATTCATTTCCGGTTATCTTGCCGGCTACATCTATAGTCCGATTATACGCGGCGGGAATTTTCTTGCTGCCGCCAAGCGGCTGTTGACACGCGTCTGGCAGATGTACGTTGCCCACATCATGCTGTTTCTGCTCTTCACGGCGCAGATCGCACGCACGTCCCGGAAGTTCGACAATCCGATGTACAAGGACGAATTCAACGTCGCCAATTTCCTCCAGCACCCGGACATCCTGATCGGGCAGGCGCTCACGCTGCGCTACAAGCCGGTCGACCTCGACGTGCTGCCGCTCTATATATCGCTGGTGGCCGCTTCACCGCTGATCCTGTGGTGCCTGTTGCGCCGCCCGAACTGGACCCTGGCGGGCTCTGCCGTACTCTACGTCGCGGCCCGCTGGTTCGACTGGAATCTTGCTTCCTATCCGCCCGGAACGTACTGGTACTTCAATCCGTTCGCCTGGCAATTGATGTTTGTCTTCGCGGCCTGGTGTGGCGTCGGCGGCGTCGCCAAGCTCCAGGTCGTGATCCAGTCCCGGGTGGCGCTGGTAGTGGCCCTTGCGTGGATTGCCTTCGCATTCCTGATCGTCATGACCTGGCACAGCGCGTTTCTGGAATCGCTGGTGCCGAAATGGATGATCAAGGCGATCTATCCGATCGACAAGACCGACCTCGACATGCTGCGTTTCACGCACTTCCTCGCTTTGGCGCTGGTGGTCACCCGATATTTTCCGCGCAAATCGGAGATACTCACCTCCAAATGGCTGCGCCCGATGGTGCTGTGCGGACAGCATTCGCTTCCGCTTTTCTGCTTCGGCGTATTCCTGTCCTTTGGAGCGCATTGGATCCTGGTTCAGTACTCCCATGGCGTCTGGATGCAACTGCTCGTCAGCTTCGGCGGCATCCTGATCATGATTGGGCTCGCATGGCTTCTGGATCGGACCGGACAGGTCCCCAATCTGTTCGTCGATGCGAGCGGCATCGCCCTGCCTGAGGCGGCCGCCAAACCGGGCACCGCGTGATGCTGTGCCTGCAACAGGCGACGCGATACCAGGACAACTGAACCGTGGCGGTTGCCGCAACGAGCAAATTCTCGTCTTCAAGGACCGCGAAGATGAGAGCCGGCTGGTTCGGAAATCTCAATTCTTGAGGATTGTGTGATCATTCGCCGGAGGAGCCAGCCTATGTCCTTACGCCCGATCAAACGTCTGATGATTATCGGCAGCGTGCTTCTGCTTTCGACTGGCGTGGCGCCGGCGCAAGTACCATCGCCCGAAGCCATGGCGGCGGCGCGCGAGCTGGTTACCACGCTGAAGCTTTCCGATCAGTACAAGGCGCTGCTGCCGGTCATTCTACTGGGTCTCAAGCCCGCCCTGACACAGGACCGGCCGGAAATCGAACTCGATTACGACGCGATGCTGCCCAAGATCGCGGATGCGTATACCCCTTATTATAACACGATGGTCGACAGCATCGCCACGGTCTATGCCAGCACCTTTTCGGTGGACGAGCTGCGCCAGATAGAGGCTTTCTATCACCAGCCGGCTGGCCAGAAACTTCTCGAAAAGTCGCAAGCGATTCGGCAGCAAAGCCTGCAGATCGGCCAGGATATCAGCCGCAAGGCGATGGAGGATTTGCGCACTAGCTAGATTGACCGAGTTGCTCCGCCAGAAAGGGCACAAGCTGTGACGGCACGGCCATTCCGCGGGACCGCAACAGCAACACAGGAAGACGATTCACGGGCCGCTTGCGGGATGCTCACCGCCTCGCCGTTGTCACGGGCCGGGTCAGCGCCCGGCGGTCTTTGACGTAGGCGATAGCGACGCCGAGCCGTTCGACGGCGCCGATGATCTTGCCGTCGAGGTCGCCATCGCAATTCAGATGGGTCGGTGCGATGAAGAACTCGGACTGGTTCCATTGCGGCATGAAATCCCAGTGAAGTTGCGGGAGCGTGACCGCCTTCTCGAACGGGAGGCGTTCGCCGCACACCGCGACGGAATAGACCTGCGTCGGCCAGTTCGGATCGCCAGGCTCGGTGCGGCGCAAATAGGCCTCCAGCTGACTGATCGCCTCGGGCATGCTGCTGAACCAATAGTCGAGATCGTAGCGCCGTGACGCCCCGTCGAGACCCCCGACCAAGGAATTGTAGAGCAGGTATTCGTAGGGGTGCAGCCTGACCAGGGTCACTGCGTCCCAGAGCAAGCATGCGGTCATGACTGCGAGCCCGCCGGAGGCGAGCACGCGACTGCGCGTCCTGAGCGCCGCAATCGCCTTGTCGAGCCCGATGCCTGCCAGGGCCGCAAGCACCGGGATCAAGAACAGGAAATGGCGCAATCCGGTGAAGGCCGGGCCGTGCCAGATCACCTGGCAGGCCAGCGGAAAAATCACCATCAGCGCGAGCAGGGTGATCTCCTGGTGCTGCCATGGATTCGAACTAGCCGCGCGATGCCGCAATTGCGCGAACATCATCGCCAACGCCGCGCCGAACAGCGTCAGCAGCGGAACACGGATCATGAGGTAGATCGGCACATAAAGCCGCGGCACATTCGCCATCTCGTAGACCTGGCCGACCAACACCGTACGGATGGCGTAGTTGAATTCGGAGAATGCGAGCAGGCCGCGGATCGGATTGAGCGGAGCCAGCGCCGCCCAGGGCCAGGCCAGGATCATGATGACATAGGCGAGCACCAGCGCCGGCAGCATCGACAGCAACGATTCGACTGCGAAGCGCAACTGCGGGCGGCCGTGGCTCTGCCACCGCCGGGGCAGGTACAGGGCGATCGCAAAGCCGGCATATATCACCAGCAGCAAACCGACGATCCGCACGCCGAGCGCGGCGCCCGCCAGCAGGCCGAATGCTGCGATGTCACCCGCACGCGGCGACGGCAGCAGGCGCGCGATACGGATCAGGAACAGTGCCGCTCCCATCATCGCGGCGGCGAAGGGAATGTCCTTGGTATGGTTGAACATCGAACCATACCACGCGCCGCATAACGTCAGGCTGATCGCGGCGATCAGGCCCGCGCGCGGACCCGCGATCAGTCGCGCCGTCGCCGCGGCCGCGCCGATCCCGCCGATACCGATCAGCGCGCACAGGATATGGCGCAGGTCGTATGGATCGATCGGGACGACATGACCAAGGGCCACGGCAACGATATCGAACAGGCCGCCATAGAGATAAAGGTTTTGGAAGCTGAAGACGCTCTGGTCCCTGAAGCCGCTGGTATAATAGGCGATGATCAATTCGCCGTAGTGATGCTGCACGCCTTCATCGTTGGAGATCGCATAGTGCTTGTAGGTAAACAGTGCGATGACGACGAGCGCGGCCATGAGCACGACGGTGGCAATATCGTGGGCCTCGAATCGCGCGATCCATCGTATCGCGTTGCGCAAGGGAAAAGCCCTGTTCGCGATGCTGGGAATGCGCTCCCCGGCCAGCTTCACCTCGGTCACTATTCTCTCAGTTTCGGTGGTCATGCCGGCGCTGAATTCGTGCGAGTCTTATTTCCCGGCCATGCGACGCGACTTGCGCAATTGCTGGCCAAAAAGAACGACGGTTTCATCTACGTTAAATGTCCGGAGAAGCGAGTCAATCTTTCCCGGGAGAATGCCGGCCAGTGGAAGCACCATGTGCGGTTGTTATTTTCCGTAGCCCTCCCGCATCCTGGCCTGGATCTTGGCCATGCCTGCGATCCAGCGGTCGTAATTCTCGGTCTTCTTGCGCATGTAGCCGAGTACCTGCGGATGCGGCAGGATCAAAAAAGTCTCCTGCTCGATGCCGGCGAGCGCGTCCAGCGCCACCTGCTCCGGGGTCAGGTCGCCGTCGCCGGATTGCGGGCCTTTCGGGATCGAGCGCAGCATGTTGGTGTCGACGCCCTGTGGACACAGGATCGACACCTTGATGCCGTCGGCCTTGTGCGAGATCGCGAGATTTTCCGCAAAGCCGACCGCGGCATGCTTGGTGGTGGAATAGGCCGGGCTTCCGACCTGCGACAGCAGGCCGGCTGCCGAAATCGTGTTGAGGAAATAGCCGCCGCCGCGCGCCTTCATGCGCGGGATCAGATGCCGCGCCGCGTAGACATGCGCCATGACGTGGATCGCCCAGCTTCGCGCCCACGGCTCGTCGGAGGTGCCGCCGGCGTTCACCGACAGCGGATCGAAGCCGCCGCCGATGCCGGCATTGGAGCAGAACAGCGCGATCGGACCGAACATTTTCTCGGTTTCCTCGATCACGTGGCAGATATTCTTTTCCTGCCCGACATCGCATTTGAAGGCCGCGCCGCCGACCGAGGCGGCGACGGCTTCCGCGGCTGCGTGATCGAGGTCGACGACCACCACCTTGGCGGCGCCGGCGCGATGAAAGGCCTCGCAAAGCGCCCTCCCGATGCCGTTGGCGCCGCCGGTGACGACCACGACTTTGCCGGTCACCTGCATGGCCGCTCTTCCCTTCATCTCTTCAGGTCAAAACCAGATCGAGGATCGCGGTGTAGTGACAGGCTGCGCCTGAGAGCACGAAGCCATGCCAGATCACGTTCTGGAAACGCAGCCGCTGCCAGGCATGGAAGATCACGCCCAAACTATAGAGCAGGCCGCCGGCGACGATGAACCACAACGCCAAATGCGGTAATGACGACAGCCCGGCGTCGTAGGCGATCAGTCCGCTCCAGCCCATCGCCAGATAGAGACCGACCGACACCCTGTCGAAGCGCCCCGGGAAGAACAGCTTTATCACGATCCCTGCCGCGGCGACGCTCCAGACCCCGGCCAGCAACGACATCGCGAATGCGTGGTCCTGCAACTGGGCGAACACGGGCGTATAGGTTGCGGCAATCAGAATGTAGATCGAGGAATGATCGAACCGTCGCAGCAGCCATTTGCGCCGTGATATCGGCCAAAGATTGTAAGCGGCGGAAAAGCCGAGCATGGCGAGCAAGCCCGCGGCATAGACCGACACCGAGACGATTTGGTAGGCGGAAGCGAACATGGCGGCCAGCACGATCAGAACCG
This sequence comes from Bradyrhizobium sp., assembly GCF_049691595.1. Taxonomy (GTDB): domain Bacteria; phylum Pseudomonadota; class Alphaproteobacteria; order Rhizobiales; family Xanthobacteraceae; genus Bradyrhizobium. The sequence continues at coordinate 2,011 of NZ_JBAVNZ010000194.1, read as the reverse complement.
TGGTGGCGATCAGGCCGCAGAACACGCCTATGCCATGCACGATACCATCGGCGATCAGTTCGGTCCGGTCGTAATTCCACCGCACCGCGCCGGCCGCGGCATGGATCGAGGTCGAGGCGAGTTGCTTCAGTCTGAACATGGTCATGCCGGCCCGCCGGATCTGGTTACGAAGCAATAAAACATAGGCCTCAAGAGGTCAACGAACCGTTCAATCGCCTCGTCCGCAATCGCGTTGGAAGTCTGAAGCTTGATTTTCAGTCGCCGATCGCCACCTTCGGGGTGATTTGTCCCGTCAATTGGCCCTCACGCCGAGCCCTCACCCGTTTCTGAATGGCCCTGACTTTTTCCGATATCGTCGAGGAAGCGCGCCTGTCGGCGCGAGCGCTGCTGGATTACGGCGACAGCTTTTTCAATCCGACGGTGCGGCTCGGCGTCACCGGCCTGTCACGCGCCGGCAAAACCGTCTTCATCACCGCGCTGATCCACGGCCTGACCCGCGGCGGCCGCTTTCCGGTGTTCGAACCCTACGCCACCGGGCGGATCGCCCGCGCCCGACTGGAGCCGCAGCCGGACGATGCGGTGCCCCGCTTCGACTATGAGAACCACGTCCGCACCTTGATCGAGGCGCGGCGTTGGCCGAACTCGACCGTCGATATCAGCGAACTGCGACTGGTGATCGACTATCAGCGGCAAAATAGCGCGGACCGCACGCTGACGCTCGATATCGTCGACTATCCCGGCGAATGGCTGCTCGACCTGCCGCTGCTCACCAAGAGCTACGAGCAATGGTCTACCGAGAGCCTCGCGCTGTCGCGCGAAGGTCCGCGTGCGCGGCTGGCTGTGCCATGGCACCAACACCTGAATACGCTGAGCGCCGAAGGCCGCGAGAACGAGCAGGCCGCGCTCGCGGCCGCGCGGCTGTTTACCGAATATTTGCGCGCCTGCTGCGACGAACGCTTCGCCATGAGCCTCTTGCCGCCCGGCCGCTTCCTGATGCCCGGCAATCTCGCGGGCTCGCCGGCGCTGACATTTGCGCCGCTCGAAATGCCCGTGGATGGCACCGCGCCCGACGGTTCGCTGTGGGCGATGATGCGGCGGCGTTACCAGGCCTACAAGGACGTGGTGGTGCGTCCGTTCTTCCGCGATCATTTCGCGCGGCTCGATCGCCAGATCGTGCTGGTCGATGCGCTCTCGGCGTTCAACGCCGGGCCGGAAGCCTTGCACGATCTCGAAGCCGCGCTCGCCGGCATCATGGATTGTTTCCGGCTCGGCCGCGGCACGCTGTTCAGCAATTTGTTCCGGCCGCGGATCGACCGCATCCTGTTTGCCGCCACCAAGGCCGATCAGTTGCACCATTCGAGCCATGATCGCCTCGAAGCGGTGTTGCGACGGACGGTCGCCAAGGCCGCCGGCCGCGCCGAATATGCCGGGGCTGCGATCGACGTGGTCGCGCTCGCCGCCGTGCGCGCCACCCGCGAGGCAACGGTCGCACGCGGCCGGGACCAGCTACCTTCGATCCTCGGCACGCCCGCACCGGGCGAAACGGCCAATGGCGAGACGTTCGACGGCGAAACCGAGGTGGCGACCTTTCCGGGCGATCTGCCCGCCGAGCCGGAGGAACTGTTCAGGGGTGACGGCGCGTTTGCCGGCCTGTCCATCGCCGCCGCCGACCAAGCCGACTTCCGCTTCCTGCGCTTCCGGCCGCCGCGGCTGGAACGCGAAGGCGATGACGAACCCACTTTGCCTCATATCCGCCTTGACCGCGCCCTCCAGTTCCTGATCGGAGACAGGCTGCAATGAGCGAGAAAACGCCGCACCGGCGGCCGGCGACGTTCAAACTCGACGACCCCGGCGTGGTCGTGATCGACCCGGATGATCCGAGCCGGCCCGCGCGCGGCACGATCCGCATCACCCCGGACGCCGAACCCGCGCTGCTGCCGGTGCCTGCCGATGCGCCGCGCGTCCCGGTGCGGCGCGGCTTCCGCTGGGGCGCGCTGTTCTGGACCGCGGC
>NZ_JBAVNZ010000193.1:0-15361 GCF_049691595.1 Bradyrhizobium sp. | reverse complement strand
CGTTATGCCCGTGCTGCATGGCAAAATCCCCACAAAACACCGCGGATCAGCGGCTTTTCGCACGCATGCGCTTGGCGGGGGGCTCAAAAAGTTGCGGCCAGCCTTTTGGGGGAAGGCTGGCCGCGCGCGACCCGGTCTGGGACGGGGAGGGGTGGGATGTGACCGGGTCGCGGTTCAAAAATTCCCTTGTCAGCGATCGAGGGAGCTGGCGGTGGCGACCGCGGGCCGGCTGTCACCGAGCGACAACCACACATTGGGATCGCTCTGCGACTGACGCTTGACGAAGCGGTAGCCGGTCTCGGTCCAGGCCACGACGTTTTCGTTCTGGTTGTCGAGAATGAACTCGCCCTTGTCGGTCTTCACGGTCAGCACCGCATGGCCTTCGCCCTTCTTGTCGCGCACCACCGTGATCAGGAGCGCTTCGCGCGGCCAGCCGGCATCGACCAGCATCTTGCGCTTCAAGAGCACGTAGTCCTCGCAGTCGCCGTAGCCGTCTGATGGCAACGACCATTTCTCCACCACGCCCCAATGATCCATGTCGGTCATCGGCTTGACGGTCTCGTTGACCCATTTGTTGACCCGCAGCAGATCCCGCCACGCGGCCTGCGACATCACGATGTCGCGCGGCTGCGTCGCGCTGCCATGGCAATCGCCGGGATTTTCGGCGCAGAATTCGACCCAGCCGATCGGCGAGCGCGCGATGTCGCCGAGGCTCGCATAGGGCGCGTCACCGGCTTTGGCCGAGACGCTCGTTCCCAACAGGATGGCGATGACAGCCAGCCCCTTGCCCTGTTCCCTGAACCCAACCATTGTGGCCCCCGTTTCTTGTTGGGACCACGTTTCGCACAAAGCCTTTGCGCTGCCGCTAAACTAGTCAAGTAGATTTGAGACGAATACAGGTAAAAACTGCCGCTAATTCAAGCTATACTTGAATATAACTTGAATAAATTTTGAAACATCTGCAATTGATTCAAATTGTACGCATTAACGCCTGGAATGCTGGGAGAGCGCGAGATATCGCGGCAAAACCACGCCGTGTTAACCGGCTGCGCGGCGCGCCAACGCAATCAAGGCGGTACCCGGCGACGCCGGTACCGCCTTCAGAGGCCGGAAAAGCGGGGATTTGGAGCGGCCGGCGCTTTACCGGGCGCTAATACTGTCTTCGAGCGTCTCGGCGAGCTGCTCGTGAACGAACTCGAGCGCAAAACCTTCCTCGACGTTTCGCACCACCCGCGCCTGGACCTTGCCGAGCATGACCAGGGACCTCAGCGGCGGCCGGGTTTCCGCGGCGATCGCGGCGCCCGACATCGACAGGTCGATGATCCGGCAGGTCATCTTGCTGCCGTCCTCGAGTGTCATCAGCGCGATCGGGTTGCGCGGCACGATGCGGTCGTGGCGGCGGTCTTCCGGCAGATTGAGGATGTCGCGGTTGGCAAGCCAGGTGAGCTGGGCGGCGAGCTTGTCGCGCTTGCGCGCGGTGGCGCCGACGGTCATGGCAAAGCCGTTGTCGATGATGCGGGTGATCTTGCCCTCGACCCGGCCGATATGATCGAGATAGGCGATCACGCGGTCGCCGACATTGCCGATGCCGGGCGCCAGCAAGGCGAGGCCGCCCGGCGACATATTGATGATCTGGCAGGGAAACTCGCGCCGGTCCGGCAGCATGTAGCGGCCGAGCAGGTGGACCTTGACCCGCTGGAAACGCCGTCGCTCCTGGGCCGCGGGAAGACCGGATTTTTTCTGCGCAAACGACATCTTCGCCACCCGACGACCGGCCTTTTCGGTGTCAAGCGACCCTACGGCCGACAGGGTTAATGAGGGGTTAGCAAGGCGAGCGCGAACCGCTTAAGATTCGGCGAACCAGGGCGAGGAAACCTTCGGGACAATGATTGAGCGGATCAACAACAAAGCAGGGAAGAAATCTCATGGAGCCAATTCGCGTATGCACTTATGACGGTCCGGGCGCGCAGCCGGTTATTCGAACCGTGCCGTGGCCCAGCATCGGAAAGAAGGCGGCATTGATAAAAGTCGGCGCCTGCGGCGTCTGCGGCACCGATCTGCATATCCTGAAAGGTCATTGGCCAAAACCATTGCCATGGCCGTTCACGCTCGGCCACGAGATCGGCGGGGTGCTGGTCGAGGTCGGCGCCGAATTTTCCGAAGATTTCATGAGCAAGCCGCTCAAGCTGGGATCGAAGGTGATGATCCCGCCGTTGATGCCGTGCGGCCGGTGCTACTACTGCATCCACTATCCCGAAAGCGCCAACAAGTGCCTGACTCCGGTCTATTACGGCCGCTATCTCGGCTTCGACAAGGCGCCGCATCTGTGGGGCGGCTGGGCCGAATATGTCTATGTCGATCTCGAGATGCTGCCGGGCACCAAGATCTACAAGCTGCCCGACGACATGTCGCTGCGGCTGGGTGCGCTGTCGGAGCCGTTGACCTCCTGTATTCGCGCGTTCAACCGCGCCACCCGTGCCGGCGGATTCAGCTGGGGCGACACGGTGGTGATCCAGGGCTCCGGCCCGATCGGAATTCTGGCGGTCGCCGCCGCCCAGGAGATGGGCGCGGGCCGGGTGATCTGCGTCGGCGCCCCGGAGACGCCGCGGCTTGCGCTGGCGCGCAAGTTCGGCGCGGAAGCGACCGTCGATATCGAAGACCTCAGGACGCCGGAAGCGCGCATCAAAAAAGTGCGCGACATTGTCGGCGGCTTTGGCGCCGATCTGGTGATGGATTGCTCAGGCCATCCGAGCGCCGGCCCCGAGGGCATCGAAATGTTGCGCGACGGCGGCACCTATGTCGAGATGGGGCAGTTCACCGATGCCGGCTCGATCGAGACGTCATGGCATCGCATCTGCACCAAGGACCTCAACGTGCTGGGCTCCTGGGGTTTCACCGGCAACGACCTGCCGCTCGGCGTCGACATGCTCTATCGCACCCGCGACAAATATCCCTGGCTCGACATGCAGACGATCTATCCGTTCTCGGAAGCGGGCATCGGCAAGGCGGTCGCAGACGCGATGGCGATGAAAACCGTGAAGTCGACCATCGTGCCGTGGCCGGAGCTGGTGGAGTGATCTAGCCACGGAGACATGATGAAAGGCGCCAACGGATTGAGCACCGGGTTGCGCCATCAAGTTGCTCGACGGAGCCCAGATGCCGGTTATCAAGACCGTTTCCGCACGATACTTTGAAGTTCCTCTCCGCGAGGTCCTGACCGACGCCATGCACGGGGACCACAGCCATTTTGAATTGGTCACGGCGACAGTCACCCTTGACGACGGCTCCAGCGGCTCCGGCTATACCTATACCGGAGGCCGCGGTGGTCGTGCGATCCATGCCGTGATCACCCATGACCTTGCCTCCTTCATTGCCGGGAAGGACGCAAGCGAGGTGGAGGCACTTCACGACGCCATGCAGTGGCATATGCACTATGTAGGCCGCGGAGGCATCGCTGGCTTTGCGATCTCCGCGATCGATATCGCACTTTGGGATCTGCGCGGGAAAGCGCGGGGCCAGCCACTGTGGAAAATGGCGGGCGGAGCCGGTACGACCACGCGCGCCTACCGCGGCGGCATCGATTTGAACTTTCCGCTTCCGAAACTGCTCGCGTCGATCCAGGGCTACCTCGATCTCGGCTTCAACGCCGTCAAGATAAAGGTCGGAAAGCCCGACTTGAACGAGGACGTAGCCCGCATTGCTGCGGTCAGAAAGCTGATCGGCTCGGAAGTCGCCCTGATGGTCGATGCCAACTACGGTATGACGCTCGAGCGATCGATTGAGGCGGCCAATGCCTTCAAGCCTTACAACCTCGTCTGGTTTGAAGAGCCGACCAACCCGGACGACTATGATGGCTACGGTCGCATTGCCGAGGCGACGGGAATGCCTCTCGCAATGGGCGAAAACCTGCATACGATACACGATTTCGAAAATGCCTTCGCGCGCGCGAAGCTGTCGTTCATCCAGCCTCACGCCGGTAACTGCGGCGGCATAACGGGCTTTTTGCGGGTCGCCGAACTTTCGCGCAAACATGGACTGCCCGTTTGCAGCCACGGCATGCAGGAACTGAACGTCAGCCTGCTCGCTGGCCAGTCGAACGCCGGCTGGCTTGAAGTGCATTCATTTCCCATCGATGAATACACGACACGTCCATTATTGGTTAGATCGCATCTCGCCGTGGCGCCGAACATCCCCGGCACCGGCGTGGAGTTCAATTGGTCCAAGCTGGCCCCGTTCGCGATTTGACACACGAGGGGCCGGCGACCCGGTGTTGTCCGTCGCTATCTCCGCACGTCCGCTATCGGCGGGCGTTCAGGCGCTGCTGGCACTTGACGATCAGCAGCGGACAGCAAGGGGTGTCGCTGAAATTCAATGGATGATTGCGCGTATTGCTGGTCTAGCGCAGGCCTTCATAGACCATGAAGCCGCGGGCGATCGCCAGTTTTCGCAGGGCGCGGGGGGCCAGTTTCTCCGGCCGATGCAGATAGCGCCACGAGGTCAGCGTGAAATCGCGCAGCGTGCCAGGACCGGTTTCGAACGGCGCCAATGATCCGGTCAGGCTGATCGGTGCATGCGCACGGTTGTTGAACGGCAGCAGCAGCAATTCCAGATGCGCCGGCCTGCCGTCGTCAGTGACCGCGGTGATGCCGGCGATGGCAGCCAGCATTTCTTCGGCGACGTAAGTGATCATGTCGTCGATTTCGCGGCGGCTGTCGGGGGTAAAGCGCGCCGCGAAGCCTTTGTCCTTGAGGTCGCAGCCGAGCAGCGCGCAGACGCGTGTGCCGGCGACGCGGAACGGATAGCCGGCTTCATGATCGTAAGACAGCACGAAGATGTCGCCGAGCAGATCGCGCACCGCGCCGGGCTCGATCTCGCTTCGGTCAGGGGCCCGCGCGTCGCCGCGTTTGGCGTCCCAATAGGCGAAGAATTCGCGGCTTGTTGGATGTTTCATGCTTGAGCCTCGCCCTACGCCTGGCCTGGCGGGACATTTTTGTCCCGTTTTCGCGCAGGCGACTTCCCTTCTTCGTTTTGCAGGACAGGCTTTGCAGCGTCCATGCCGCGGCCGCGTTTTGGCGAAGCTGCGGATGGGTTTGCGTTGTTAAGGTTAAGTTAACTATCTCCTTGGCGAACGGCGCGGCGCCGCTACTGTCCCGTCCATTGCCGTTCTCGCCGGCTCCAGGGGCCGACGGGTGTATTACACAGGTGGCGTCAAACAGTTTGGTCGTCGCACGGGGGAGGGGCTATGTTCCCCGATCCCGGCGCGGCAAGGCCAGCACGGATCAGGGAGGGCTTTCTCGGGGCCCTCCCTTTTTCGCATATTGCTTCACGCTGTGCCGGATCGATGCCCGCAGGTGCGTGCGCTTGGACTGGTCTGCGCCGGAAAGAGCGCAGGTGGATGGAGTTGAGAGCAGTCTGTTGCAAAAAAATCACGTTTTTGGAAAAGTCGAGGTTCGCTGTTGCAATAGTTTGCCCAAGTCTCCAGCGCGCGGCTAAGTTCGAACCAGGGAGATGACACCATGTTCCGGTTGGGTGCCCGAAATAGCGGTATGTTTCGCACCTGCGATAGTTCGCTCCACCTCAACTTCTAGTCCACGGCCGCCTATCGAACCGGGGAAAGGACGCCATGTTCCGGTTGCGCCCGAGCCCGAAACGGTGGTCCGGGAAATTCACGAACTACAGCTTCGTGGTCAGTTGGATCTCCACGGTTCTGTCGGGGTTGATTTTTTCGGGGTTGCTCGGGTTCGCAGAGCTGGCTCGCGCCGATGGTCAGCCATCCAATACTGCCGTCCTCGATAAGGCCGGGAGCCCTCATCCTCATTACGACCCCCATCCTCATTACGACACCGCGGACATCGTGGCGCTGCGGGAATACGCTCGGCAAATCGAGGTTGAGCCAGCCGGCCGCTTGACGATTGGTGAGAACGAGAGCCCTCATCCTCACCACGACAATGCGGACGTTGCGGCGCTGCGAGAGTATGCTCAACAAATCGGGGCGGATCAGCCGAAATCATCCAGCGCGTTCCGGCTCAAGATGGCAGCGGCCGACAACGCCCTCGACGCTTTCCGCGAACTGCTCCGGAAAGGCGCACAGCCAAGTCCAGCTCCGAATACCGCGCCTGGCGCACCGCCGAAAAGACCGATACCCGCGGCGCCGAGACATGGTCCGTCCTTTGTCAACGCTCATCGTCTTGGTTCGGAAACCTGCCTGTCCTGTCATGCGCGCCAGGCCGAGTCGTTCAGCCAGACGCTGATGGGGCGAATCGGCAAGACCCAGCCAGCCAAATTCGATTGCGAGAATTGCCATGGTCCGGGCTCTGCACATGTGCAGGCCGTCGGCTGCGCCGCCTGCCACGGCGAGGGCGGGATCAGCAAGAAGCCGGGGATACCGAGCCTCGTCGCCCAGGACCCGCAATATCTCATCCCGGCGATGAAGGCCTACGTGACCGGCCAGCGCAAGCACGATTTGATGAAGACGATCCTCTCGGGGGTGGGAGAGGCAGAACTCAACAACATCGCGCTCTATTACGCGCGGCAAATCCCGGCTCGCGCCCAGACCCCGCCCGTTGGCGACGCATCGGCCGGAAAGGCTGCCAGCGCTCTTTGTGCCGGGTGTCACGGCGAGCAGGGTGTCAGCATATATCCGGCATGGCCGAGCCTCGCCGGTCAGGATGCGCAGTATCTCGCCGGCGCCATCAAGGCCTACAAGGATGGATCCCGCGGCAAGTCGGTCGCCTGCGCGGGGTGTCACGGCGAGGGCGGGATCAGCAAGAGACCGGGAATGCCAAGTCTGGCCGGTCTCGACCCGCAATATCTCGTGCCGGCGATGAAGGCTTACGTGACCGGCGAACGCAAGCACGGCCTGATGAAAGCCCTTCTCGCGGGTGTCGGTGAGGCCGAACTCAATAGCATTTCGCTTTATTACGCCCGGCAAATCCCCGCGCGGGCGCAGACCCCGGGCGTCGGCGATCCATCAGCCGGCAAGACGGCCAGCGTCCTGTGCGTGGGGTGCCACGGCGAGCAGGGCGGAAGTGTATCTCCCGCATTTCCGAGCCTGGCAGGACAGGATCCGCGATACCTGGCCGGCGCCATCCGAGCCTACCGGGATGGTTCGCGCAACAAAGCCGTCGCTTGCGCGGCGTGCCACGGCGAAGGCGGGGTCAGCCGGATTCCGGGGATTCCGAGCCTCGTCGGGCTAAGCCCGCAATATCTCGTCTCGGCCATGAAGGCCTACGTTGCCGGCCAGCGCAACCCCACCGTCATGAAAGCGCTTCTCGCCGATGCCAGTGAGGCGGAACTCAACGACATCGCGCTCTATTACGCCCGGCAAACCGCCGCCCGGGCGGAGACACCGCCGGTCGGCGATGCCTCCGCCGGAAAGATCGCCAGCGCGGCGTGTGCCGGGTGCCACGGCCCGCAGGGTGTGAGCCCAAATCCCGCCTGGCCCAGCCTTGCGGGTCAAGATGCGCGGTTTCTCGCCGACGCGCTCAAGGCCTACAAGGACGGATCGCGCGACAATGCGATGATGAAAGGACTGGCCGCCGCGCTTGACGAGCGGACGATCAACGACATCGCGAGCCATTACGCCAGCCTGCCTCCCGCGCAACCGAGCTTGCCGAACGGCGCGCAAGCTCCGCCCGCCCAGCGTGCCCCGGTGCTGTCCCACAACGGGCTCGTCGCCTCGCTCGATGATCGCGCGATCGATGACATCGCGAGCTACTTTGCAAGCCTCGCTCCCGTGCGAGGCGGCCAGGCCAGCAGCGCGCAAAATGCGCCCGCGGGGCGCGATCCGAGTCTGGTCCGCAACGGGCTTGTCGCGTCTCTCGACGAGCGTGCGATCAAGAACATCGCCAGCTACTATGCGAGCCTGCTTCCCGAGCAGCCTGCCGGCGCAAAAAAGCTGCCGGCCGGGCGTGATCCCGTTCTGGTCGGCATGACTGTACCCACCGATGGAAGCAGCCCGGGCGGGATCGTGTCGTTCCGCAAGAACGACCCGTCCCGCAAGGTCGAGGACAACAACGCGATTTGTCTCGGCTGCCATGAGCGTGGCGACCGCACCTACTGGAACGGCAGTACCCACGAAACCAGAGGCGTCGCATGCACCGAATGTCACACGGTGATGCGGCCGATATCGCGCAAATTCGCGCTGAAGACCGAGGTCGAGATGGAGACCTGCTTTCAGTGCCACAAGGATCGGCGCGCGCAGATCTTCCGGTCGGCGCACATGCCGCTGCGCGAGGGCAAGATCACCTGCTCGAATTGTCACAATCCGCACGGCAGCGCCACCGAAGCAATGTTGAAGGAAAACTCGATCAACGACAACTGCTACAAATGCCACGCCGAAAAGCGGGGACCGTTCCTTTTCGAGCATGCGCCGGTGCGGGAAAATTGCCTGAGCTGTCACGATCCGCACGGCAGCAATACCGAACACATGCTGAAAGTGTCACGGCCGCGACTATGCGCCGAATGCCACGGCTTCGGTCATGGGGCCCTGACCGCCGGGCCACGGGCCGTGGAGACATTTGGACGCGCATGTCAAAACTGCCATACCGCGATCCACGGCAGCAACAGTCCGTCAGGTGCATTGCTGCAGCGATAGAGGCTTTGGAATATCACTTGGTAGCGGGAAGCCCCGCGGAAAGGCAAGGTCGACGGAGCCGGACCATGGAAATCAAACGGAGCGTTCTTGTTGCAATTGTCGTGACGCTGCCAGCGGGCTGCGCGGGGTTGACTGTGTCCCGGGCGCTTGCGGCGGAAGCGGTCGCCTATGTCGACGAGCCCGCGCCGTTCGCGGCTCGCTGGTGGTATCACTATTACGTCGAGGGCGGCGCGCGCGCGTTTCTCAATAATCCCCAGCGCGACGGGGTCGTCGCACTGGGCGGCAACAGCCTGGCCAAATACTACGAATACAGCACGATCAAGCCGGGGCCGTTTCTCGAAGGCTGGGCCTCCACCGGCAGCAAGGACGGCGTCTACCAGCTCGATGCCTGGGCAAGAAACGTCGGCTACAGCGATCAGCAGTATCAGTTCGACGCCTCGAAGGCCGGTGAGCACTACATCGGCGTCGGCTGGGACCAGACGCCGCACATCTACAGCACCAGCGCGCAAACGCTCTATAACGGCGTAGGCTCGACGAACCTGACGTTGCCGGCGGGATTGTCGAACCAGATGTTTACCGACGCCGGCTGCACGCCGGGTCCGGCCGGCTGCGGCTTTTTTATCGTGCCCGCCAACGCCGCCAAGGTCCAGCAGGACATTGTGAGCAACACGCATTTGACCGGTATCGGCATTCGCCGCGATACCGTCTCGGTGGACTACCGTTACACGCCCAATGACCGCTGGGATTTCCGGGCGAACTATTCCAGTACGCGGCGCACCGGCACCCAGGTCGACGGTGTTATCTTCAGCCCCAGTACCGTCGGAGTACGGGTCGACGCGCCCAAGCCGGTCGCCGATACCACGCAGAACTACGGTGCCAGCGGCGAATATGCCGGCACCTCTTTCTGGGATCAGAAATTCAACGTCAAGGTCGCCTATAGCGGCTCGACCTACACGGACGATTCCAGTTCCTACAGGGTGGAGAATCCCTTCTGCCCGACCGGCGCGGTGAATGTCAGCTGCGCCATCGCCGGTTCGCCCTCGGCGCCGACCGCGCTGATGTCGCTGTGGCCGAGCAACCAGGCCAATGGGGCGTCCGCGACCGCGGGCGTCGATCTGCCGCTCAACAGCCGCTACATGGGAACGGTCGCCTACACCAATATGCAGCAGAACCAGCCGTTCCTGCCGTTCACCCTGACGCCGTTTACCGCCACCGGCGGCATACCTCCCGGCTGGACCGGTACCCCCGGCATTCCCGTGACTTCGACCGCGGCGCTGCCGGCGCAGAGCCTGAACGGCAATATCAATACGCTGCTGGTCAACAACGTGATTACCACCCAGATTACGCCCGACCTGAAATTCAAGACCAACTATCGATTCTACAATTACGACAACGGCACGCCCGAGATCAGGTTCGCCGACTGGATGGTGGCCGATGCCGTCGCCGCCAAGTCCTTCTTTGCCCCACTTGCGCCGGTGCAAAGTATTTCAATCGCCTATACCAAGCAGAATGCCGGCAGCGAGTTGAACTGGCGGCCGTCGCTGGAATGGAATGTCGGCGCCGCCTATGGTTACGAGCGCTACGATTGGACGCGTGCCGACGTCAACGCCACCCACGAGAATTCCGGGAAGGCATATGTGGATTGGAAGCCGGCCAGCTGGGTGACCGCCCGCGCCAGCGTGTCGGCAGGGCAGAGGCGCTACGAAAGCTACGACTACCTGGCATTCGTCGGGACGGCGCAATGGCCGGCCGGCGACAGCGTCACCCGATACTCGACCGCCTATCGGCAATTCATGTTCGACAATCGCGACCGGATCCGGGCCCAGGCGTCCCTCGCCGTGGACGTCGTGCGCAATGTCACGCTGACCCCGACGTTCTCCTTCAGGGACGACCGGTATCTGCTCAATCCCGCGACCGAGGTAGGGCTGCAGTTTGACCGCGCGGTGTCCGCCGGCATGGAACTGGCATGGGTCGTCAGTCCAGACACCAAGCTAGTGGTGTCTTACATGAACGATCGTCAGAAGCAGCTGATCTCGTCGGCAGGACAAGGCGTGCCGCCTTTCGCTCCCACGCAATACTACACCGCCGGAGTCGTCGATACCGTAAACACCTACATCGCCGCCGCCACGCACGCCGTGATTCCGAACAAGCTCGACGTGACGCTGGCCTACAGCTATGTCACCGCCAAGAACTCGCAACCGCTGGTCTTTGCCAACGGGAACGGCCCGAGCGCCGCGACGGGCGGCCAGTATCCGGATGTCCGGAGTACCCACCAGCGCATCGAGGCGATGGCAGCGTACACCTTCGACGAAGACTTTGTTAGAATGATGGGTTGGAACGGCAAGGTGGTTGCGCGGCTGCGTTACGCCTGGGAGAACAACAGGGTGGAGAATTGGCAAACCGACGTCATGCAGACCTACATGTATTCCGTCGCGAATTTCTCCGGCTACATGACCTGGCTCGCCTGGAATAATCCCAACTACAATGTTCACCGGCTGGGCGCCTCGATCGCTTTCACCTGGTGAGGTCGGATCGACGCTTGTGCCGTGGCGAATTCTCCGCGGTGGTAATCAGTTATTCTTCGCGCCTTCCTTGATCCACGCTCGAATGGCGTCCCGATCGCACTTGGACAACTGCTTCTTGTTATGCGGCATGCGTAACTGGGGCGCGACGCGCCAATCGAGCAGCAACATCAAATTGCTGACGTCCGGGTCGCGGGCAATCACCATCGGACCGAACTTCGTTCCCTTCATCACCCCTTCGTAGGTGGTCAGGTCGAGCCCGCTCTTTTCATATCCATCGCCGCCGCTCTGATGACAGCCCGCACATCTCCACTTGAGGAGCGGCAGTATGTCTTCGGCGAAGCTTTGCGTGTCGGCGGCGCACAATTGACTGGACGGCGCCATGCCGTCGAAGCCAATCAGCGCGGCGGCACATAGCACGATCGCGGTTGCTCTTAATTGTTGCCTCTTCATGGTCTACCCTCGTCGATAGCTTTCTTGGTGTTTCTTTGAGATAAGCAGCGGATTGTCGCAGATGAAGCCATCCCGGTTGAAGCGTTGCGTTACTTGGGCAGGTGATGGGCGATGCCGCGGTGGCAATCGATGCAAGTCGCCCCGTTCTTCAACGCCAGAAGCATGACCTGCGATGCCTGAGACTGCTTGTGCGGATCCATCGATTCGACCGAATGACAGTTACGGCAAGGATAGCGAGTGGCCCGGCGGCAGAACGGGCTCACGCGTTACCCTAGGCCAACAAAGTATTTCCAGGACCTTGTGCGACTACGTATCAGTCTCACTTCTGCGACGAAAAGTAAGCGGACACGTTTTCAATATCCTGATCGCTGAGCGTGGCAGCCATCCCATTCATCACCGGATTGGCGCGGCTGCCGGATTTGTAGTCCTTTAGCGCCTTGATTTGTTCAGCCTCCGGCTTGCCCGCTAACGCGGGGTTCGGCGGGATTCCTTGGCCTTTCTCACCATGACATCCGATGCACAGGGCAGCCTTGGCCTTCCCCGCCGCTGCGTCTCCCGCAGCTTGGGCAGTGCCGGCAATCCCGAACGATGTAGCGATAATTATTGACGTCAACCCGCGGATCATGTTGTCACCCCTTCAAATTGAGGTTAGCAGACACCCTAGACTAAGTTGTGCGTTGATCCAGGTCAAATATCCCAACGTCAAACAGTCTGGTTGTCATGCGACGGGAGTAGCGATCACCTGCGCTGAGCGTGACAGGGATAGACGCGAAGGACTTTCTCGGAGCCCCCCTTTTCCTTGCCATTGTCATGAGCTGCCGCAAACCCGTGCTTGCGCCGCGGCGCCAAGCCGCCTATTGGGGCGCATCGCTCGCATGAGCCGCTCGCCTTAGGTGTTAAGCCCTTGGAATCCCCGCCAGAACCGCAGCAGGCCCCCCCGCGCGAACCGATCCTGACGCTGCCGGCTGCGCTGACCGCCTATGTCGCGCTGGTGGCGGCGATTCACCTGCGCGTGCTGCTGCCGCCGGAACTCGAAAACTGGACCATCGACGTCTTCGGCTTCATTCCGAAGCGCTACGATTCGACACTATTGGACGTCGCCTTTCCGGGCGGCGCCGGCGCCAAGGTGTGGACCTTCGTCACCTATTCGCTGCTGCACGCCAATCTCAGCCACATCGGGTTCAACGTGTTATGGCTGTTGCCGTTCGGCAGCGCGCTGGCACGACGCTTCGGCGCGAGCCGGTTTTTCGTCTTCATGGCGGTGACGGCCGCGGCCGGCGCGCTGGCGCATCTTGTTACCCATGAGCACGCGATCGCACCGATGATCGGCGCTTCGGCATCGGTGTCCGGCACCATGGCGGCCGCGATCCGCTTTGCCTTTGTGCGGGGCAGCTTCCTGTCGTTCAGCCGTGGCGATGCCGAGGCGGCGTCAAAGGTGCCGGCGCTGTCGCTGTCGCGGGCGTTGCGCGACATGCGCGTGCTCGGTTTTCTTGCGGTCTGGTTCGGCGTCAACATCGTCTTCGGCGTCGGATCGATTGCGATCGGCGCGGAAGGCACCAGCGTCGCCTGGCAAGCGCATATCGGCGGATTCCTCGCCGGCCTGATGCTGTTCGCGCTGTTTGATCCGGTGCCGCGCATCGCCGCAAATGCTGCAGATGCGTCTTCACGGGATGGATCTGGCAGCGCCTGATCGCCGCTTGCGGGGCGGAGCGATTTCATCCATCATCTTCACATGTCGTGACGCAAGGAAAGAGCCGGCTGCCGGTGCGTGACAGCCATGCTTTGCCTGCCGCGCCCTGAAACCAAACCGGCGCGGAACGGTTGATTGAAGACTCGCGAACAGCGTCGGGCCCCGGAGGGCGCGAACGGATTCAGGGAGGCGCCAGTGACGGTACGTGCAATTCTCGATTCCAAAGGTCATCAGATCGTTAGCGTCGAGCCGGACACCAAGCTTGCGGCCGCGGTCAGGATGCTGGGCGAGCGCAAGATTGGCGCGGTGCTGGTGATGAGCCAGGGCCGCGTCGAAGGCATCCTGTCTGAGCGCGACATCGTGCGCGTGCTCGGCGAGCGTGGCGCCAGGGTGCTCGATGAGCCGGTCAGCGCGGTCATGACGCGCAGGGTGGTGAGTTGCCGGCAGTCCGACACCGTCGCCGGCATCATGGAAATGATGACGCTGGGCAAGTTCCGGCATCTGCCGGTGCTCGAGGAAGGCATGGTCGTCGGCCTGATCTCGATCGGCGACGTCGTCAAGTGGCGGGTCAGGGAATTCGAGAACGAGCAGGAAGCGTTGCGCGATTATATCAAGACGGCGTGACCGCTAATCCTGGCGTCGCTTGTCGGCCGCGACGCCGGCATCGCCTGCCGGCGGCGCCAGGATGTGGATTGCTTCCTGGATCGAATCGATGGCGCGCTCGGCGGCGCGCACGCCATGGGCGATCAAATCGTCGGCGCGATGAAAGTCGAACCAGCCGATCTGGCCGACCCGGGGCGAAATCAGCAAGTCGGGCGGGTCACCGGCAAGGCGCGCGCGGGTGATGCGGTCCTGCATGATGTTGAAGGCGTCGACCATCACGGTGGAGATGCCCGGCCGCCCGCCGCTGCCGAAGAATTCGCGCTTCATGGTGCGCTCGGCTGAGAACAATCCGCCGAAACGGCGTTTCGGCGGTTCGACTTCAGGGTCGGGTGCGACCGCGACCGTCAGCTCGGCCGGCTGGCCGTGCGAATAGATCGTGGTGCTATGGGTGAAAACATCGCTGGAGAGATTGGCGGCGATGACGATTTCTGCGCCGAAGGCGCGCGCCGCCGACACCGGCACCGGATTGACCAGTGCGCCGTCGACCAGCCAGCGGTCGCCGACCAGAACCGGCGAGAATATTCCCGGCAGCGCGTAGGAGGCGCGCATCGCATCGACGATGCGGCCATGGGTAAGCCAGATCTCGTGGCCGGTGCGCACTTCGGTTGCGACGGTGGCGAACTTTACCGGCAGATCCTCGATCAGGCTTTGGCCCATCGCGGCCTCGAGCTGTGCGGCCAGCTTGGCGCCGCCGATCAGGCCCGACCCGTTGAGGCGGATATCGAGATAGCCCAGAATATTTCGCGGCTGCAGGCTGCGCGCCCATTGCTCCAGCGTGTCGAGATGGCCGCTCGCATAGGCCCCGCCGACCACGGCCCCGATCGACGTTCCCACCACGACATTGGGAATGATGCCATGGGCCACCAGCGTACGGACGATGCCGATATGGGCAAAGCCGCGCGCCGCGCCGCCGCCGAGCGCGAGCCCGATCACCGGTCGGCGGATACTGCCGAGCCCTACCTTGTCGTGGCCGTCCGAGCCCTTTTGGCCGCGGCCCATCCAGTTATCCAGCACCGAAAAATTCTCCCGTGTCGCCAGCATATTCGCCGCGGCGTGGCTCCGCCAGAAAAGGCCATATGCATTCCGTAGGCATGGTTTATACCCCGCAAAAAGCGGCCTAGGCGGAGATTGTGACTGAACCGCGACGACTAGATCAACGCGGGGTCTTGGTATGGGTTCCAAAGCGGATCAGGCTGCGGTCCGGGGGCCGGCCGCAGCCGTCAGGCTTGAATTTGCCGCGTTTTCGGTGAAAAGCATGACGATGATTTCCAGGGGCAATGGCGTCGGCGGACGCGGGCGGCGCGGGCGGCTTTTCCCGGCGCTTTTGTTTGCGGCGAGCCTGGCTTGCCTGATGCCAAATCCGGTTGCGGCCCAGATGTTCAGAGACCAGCCGCCGCCGGTGCCGCCGGCTTCGGTCCCGGACGCCCCGACCGGCCC
>NZ_JBAVNZ010000192.1:0-2901 GCF_049691595.1 Bradyrhizobium sp. | reverse complement strand
GGGAACCTCAGAGCGGTCCAACTTTTGTTCGGAAGCACGGCATACTGCCCGCGAACACCCCATCCAAGCCAAGATCCTATACCCATTCCACCCACGATGCGGTGAAACCGTTCTTGTTCGCCGTCGCCTGCTCAATCACGACGTCGAGCATGTGGTCATCGTTCAGCCCGATGGATCGCTTGCGCATTTGCCCGCCTGGATGCTCAACGAGGCTGCAGCCCGGTTCACCATTTCAGATGCGCCGCGATTTCCCGTTGAAATTCTGTTGTCGATGCGCGTCGCCATCGACGCGCTCCTAACCTCTCTGTCGTCCGAGTCGACGATGGAGACCGAAGGCTATGAACCGATGTATCAAAAATCCCGCACCCCCCGCTCCAGATCTGTTCGCAATAGAGCCACCGCCCGTGACGTTGCCGCCAGCCCTAAAGCCGCGACTGACTGCACTGGTGGAAGCCCTGCTGGCAGAGATCGCCGCGACACTGGTAACCGGGGAGGCCGGCGATGAGCAAAATCACCGCTGAGCACCTGGCGCGCAGCGCATTCGTCTACATCCGGCAATCGACCGCCGATCAGATCGCGCACAACCACGAGAGCCGTCGCCGGCAATACGGCCTCGCCGATCGCGCACGCCAGCTCGGCTGGACCACAGTCGAAGTCGTTGACGACGATCTCGGCCGCTCGGGTGGTGGCACGACGCGGCCGGGATTCGAGCGCCTGATTGCCGCGATCTGTGCTGGCGGCGTTGGCGCTGTGCTCGCGATCGAGGCCTCGCGTCTGGCCCGCAACGGACGCGATTGGCACACGTTGATCGAGTTCTGTGGATTGGTTGGAACGATCCTCGTCGACGAGGACGGAATCTACGATCCTCGCCATCCCAATGATCGGCTATTGCTGGGGATGAAGGGCACGATGAGTGAGCTTGAACTTTCGCTGTTTCGCCAGCGCTCGCACGAAGCGCTGAAACAGAAGGCGCGGCGGGGCGCATTGTTTCTGCGCGTGGCGGCTGGATACGTCAAAGCCGGCCGCGACAGAATCGAAAAAGATCCGAACCAGCGAGTTCAGGAAGCGTTGAAGCTCGTGTTCACGAAGTTCGCCGATTTCCAGAGTGCACGCCAAGTTCATATCTGGCTCAGAGATGAAGGCGTCGAACTGCCCGTCAAGGGCCGCAACACCGAGGCGCAGGGCGTTAGTTGGCGGCTGCCGGCTTACAATACCGTGCACAACATTCTCAGCAATCCGGTTTATGCAGGCGTTTACGCATTCGGCCGCACGACAAGCAAGATCAGTGTCGAGAATGGCCGCAAGCACGTACGGCGCGGCGTCCGCCGTCCGCTCAGCGAATGCGATGTGCTGATCAAAGATCACCACGAAGGCTACATCACGTGGGAAGAGTTTGAACGCAATCAGCGCCTGATCGCTGAAAACGCCGTGAGCAAGGGCAGCGAGATGGTGAAGGGCGCCGTGCGGCGCGGCGATGTGCTTCTTGCAGGATTGTTTCGGTGCGGCCACTGCGGCCGCAAGCTTCACGTGCACTACAGCGGCAACATCGGCCGCTACAATTGCTACGGCGCGCGCATGAACCACGGCACAGAGCGCTGTATCTCGATTGGCAGCCGACAGGTCGATGCTGTGGTTGCCAAAGAGGTGCTGCTCGTCATCACCCCGCTCGGGGTGGACGCTGCCGTCAAGGCGATCGAGCAACAGGCCCAGAGGACGACGGCGACCGAGCGACAGCTCGAACTCGCACTGCAGCAGGCGCGTTACGACGTTGCCCACGCTCGTCGGCAGTATGACGCCGTTGACCCTGCGAACCGCCTCGTCGCGGGAGAACTTGAGCGCCGCTGGAACGAAGCCCTGAGCGCTGTGCAGAAGATCGAGCGCGACATCGCAGCGGTTGAAGCGCAGAAGCCGGCGCCGCTCGGCGAAGCGGAACGCCACAAACTGCTGGCGCTCGGCGCCGACTTGGCGCACGCTTGGTCGCATCCGGCCGCGACCACGCTGACGCGCAAGAAGATCCTGCGCGCGTGCCTAAACGAGATCGTCGTGCGCAAAGACGGCGCGATGATCGATATGGTGCTGCATTGGCAGGGAGGTGATCACACGGCGCTGAAGCAGCCGCTAAAACTCAACGCGAGTGGCCGGCATCACTATCCCGTTGCTGGCGACTTGATTGCACTTGTGCGCGAACTGGCCCGTCTGATGCCAGATCGGCAGATCGCACGGCTGCTCAATCGATCCGGCAAGCCGATGGCCTTGGGTAAGTCCTGGACAGAGCAGGGCGTTCGTGGCTTCCGCAAACACCAAGAGATTGATGCCTATCGCGACGGCGAGTGGGAGGAACGCGGCGAGATCACGCTTGAAGCCGCGGCGCAAATCATCGAGGTTTGCAAGATGACGGCGTTGCGCATGCTCCGTCGCGGCGACATCAAGGGCCGACAGGCTTGCGAAGGCGCGCCGTGGGTCATCAAAGCTGCCGACTTGGTTGCGTTCGACAAGAATACAGCCACGCCGCGTCCGGTAACACCAAATGGCAAACAGCAGGCCTTTGATTTTCAATGATTTAGGAGATGCGTAGTATGAAGCCCAACTGTTGGGACATTCGAAAATCGAAAGCACCGTGCGCTACCTCGGCATCGAGGTCGACGATGCGATTGAGATCGCCGAGAAGATCGACATCTGACCGCAGACGTAATACCTCAATGAGCGGACGTGACCGGCGGCGAAGAACCCGTCGCCGGTCATCAGCGGGCCGGAGTCCGGTAATGGGATGGACCGGCTGCTCCCCCCCGCCTTTTACGGGATTCAATCGTAGAACTCACGCAGCGGTTTGCAGTTTCAATTTCTGAGCGGCTTGATCCCGCCGATCCCTATGTTGGGCGGTCGTTGTTGTAAGTCCAGAGC
>NZ_JBAVNZ010000191.1:0-2600 GCF_049691595.1 Bradyrhizobium sp. | reverse complement strand
GGACTGGGAGGCGCGGTTCTACGGCGATTACTCGCCGAGTCCCAATATCCGCGCCCGGCCCGAGGACTATCCGGTCAACGACGATAATTCGCCGATCAAGGTGCTGAACTTCAATGGCGTCGGCGGCTCGACCATCATGTACACGGCGCATTTTCCGCGGCTGCATCCGTCCGATTTTCGCGTGCGCACGCTGGACGGCGTCGCCGATGACTGGCCGATCGATTATGACACGCTGGCGCCGTTCTTCGCCGAGAACGACCGGATGATGGGTGTCTCCGGTCTCGCCGGTGATCCCGCCTTTCCGCCGACAGAACCTCCGATGCCGCCGCAGCCGCTCGGCCGTTCGGGCGCGCTGTTCGGAAAGGCGATGAACCGGCTCGGCTGGCACTGGTGGCCGTCGGATACGACGGTGGCGACCGTCGATTACGAGGGACGCGCGCGCTGCATCAATCTCGGCCACTGCACGCCGGCCTGCGCGCAAGGCGCCAAGGCCTCAACCGATATCACCTACTGGCCGGCCGCGCTGCGCGCCGGCGTCGAGCTGCGGACGCACTGCCGGGTGCGCGAGATCACGACCAATGCGGAAGGCATGGCCTCGGGCGTCGTCTATTACGACAAGGACGGCGTCGAGCAGTTCCAGCCCGCGGAAGTGGTCGTGATCGCCTGCAACGGCATCGGCACGCCGCGGCTGTTGCTGAACTCGGCTTCCAGCCGCTTTCCCGACGGGCTGGCCAATTCAAGCGGGCTGGTCGGCAAGAACCTGATGTTCCATCCCTACGCGCAGCTCTACGGCTATGTCGACGCGCCGACCGACAGCAACCGCGCGCCGCCGACCTGCCTGTGGAGCAAGGAGTTTTACGAGACGGATTCTTCGCGCGATTTTGTGCGGGGCTATGCCTTTCAATTCGGCCGCGGCATCGGGCCGGTGATGGAAGCCGTCACCAGTGAGGCCAAGGGCATTCTGCCCTGGGGTAGGGATCACCACGCCGTGTTCCGCCGGCTCAACGGCCACCGGATCGGACTGTCGGCGATTTGCGAGGACCTGCCGGAGGAACACAACCGCGTCACGCTCGATCCGGTGCTGAAAGACAGTCACGGCATTCCGGCGCCGCGGATCGATTATGTCATCGGCGAGAACAGCACGAAGATGCTGGAACACGGCATCGCGCGGGCCAAGGAGGTTTTGGCAGCCGCCGGCGCGACCGACATCTGCGTCAATTGCCCGATCCTGTACGGCGGCTGGCATCTGCTCGGCACGGCGCGCATGGGCACCGACCCGGAACGATCGGTGGTCAACGAATGGGGCCGCTCCCACGACGTGAAGAACCTTTTCATCGTCGACGGCAGCGTGTTCGTCACCTCGGGCGGCGTCAACCCGACCTCCACCATCCAGGCCATCGCGCTCTATGTCGCCGACCAGATCAAGCAGCGCCTCGCCAATCTGTTCGATTGAGGAAACGATGCCAGTCGAGAACGCTCTCACCCCAGCCCAGCGCGACGACCTGCGCGTCGTGGCCGCCATGATCATCCCTGCCAGCGCGGAATATAACGTGCCCGGCGCGGACGATGCGGCGATCCAGGCCGACATTCTCGCGACGCTCGGCCGCGACACCGCGATGGTGCGCGCCGCGCTCGATCACCTCGCGCGGCTTGCCGGAAAACCGTTCTCCGATCTCGATCCCGCGCGATGCGACGCCGTCGCGCAGCAATTCCGCGCCACAGGGGGAGCGGCGGCGGCGACGCTCGTTCGCGTCGTGCTGCAATGCTACTATCGCGACGACCGCGTGCTGCGCTCGCTCGGGCTGGAGCTTCGCCCGCCATTCCCCAAGGGATACGAGTTGGAGCAGGGCGACTGGTCGTTGCTGGACCCGGTCAAGGCGCGGCCTTCGACGTGGCGCCGGGCGCCGTGAGGGCAGGGCGCATGCGCCCGCGCCGCGGCTCTTGCGACATCCAAAGCCGACCACCATCTGACACGCGAAGGAATTCGCCATGCTGGATTTTGCCTCGGATATCCCCGATGACGGCCTGTCATCGCGAACCACCGAATCCATCCCCGCAAACGACCAGGCGCTGCTCGACGCCTATTCCAATGCCGTGATCGAGGTGACCGAACGCGTCGGGCCGGCGGTGGTCCGCGTCGAAACCGGGCCGAAACTGCGCAACGCCCGCGAGCGCGGCGGGCTTGGTTCCGGCATCGTCATCTCGCCGGATGGCCTGGTGCTGACCAACAACCATGTGGTGGGCGCGTCGAAAGAGATCCGGCTGCGGGATGTCGAAGGCTTCGTCACCGAAGCCCATGTGCTCGGTGTCGATCCCGATACCGATCTGGCTTTGCTGCGGGCGGCCGGCGCGCGGGACTTGCGCTACGCCTCGCTGGGGAATTCAAAAAGCCTGCGCCGCGGCCAGCTCGTGGTCGCGATCGGCAATCCCTTGGGCTTCGAATCGACCGTCACCGCCGGCGTGGTGTCGGCACTCGGGCGCTCGATCCGCTCGGTGAGCGGCCGGACCATCGAGGACGTGATCCAGACCGACGCCGCGCTCAATCCGGGCAATTCCGGCGGGCCGCTGGTGTCGTCATCATCGGAGGTGATCGGCATCAA
>NZ_JBAVNZ010000190.1:0-23043 GCF_049691595.1 Bradyrhizobium sp. | reverse complement strand
AATCCGAACGCGCTCGGCATCGGGCGCACCGTCGAAATCGACACCACGGGCGGGCCGGGATTCGGTTTCGAGCATTTCAAGGAACTGGACTTCCTGCGCGACCATGAGGTGGTGCTGACCTTCGACGACGGCCCGTGGCCGCAGAATACGCCGTCGGTGTTGAAGACCCTGGCGGAAGAATGCACCACCGGCATCTTCTTCCCGATCGGCAAGCACGCCACCTATTATCCGGAAATCCTCAAGCAGGTCATTGCGGCCGGCCACACGGTCGGTTCGCATACCTGGTCGCACGCCGCGCTCGTCAACAAGAAGCTGAATGAGCAGCAGCGCAAGGACGAGATCGAAAAAGGTTTCAGCGCCGTGAAATGGGCGCTGGGCGGTGCCTCACCGGCGCCCTTCTTCCGTTTCCCGGCGCTGCAGCATCCGCCGGAGATGGTCACCTATCTCGGCACCCGCAATATTGCGATATTCTCCTGCGACCTCGACTCCTTCGATTTCAAGGCCAGCAAGCCGCAGACCGTCATCGATACGGTGATGCGAAAAGTGGACAAGCTGGGCAAGGGCATCATCCTGATGCACGATTTCCAGAAGCACACCGCCGAAGCCCTGCCCGAACTGCTGAAGAAGCTGAAGGCCGGCGGCTACAAGGTCGTCGCGATGCGGGCCAAGGCGCCGGCGCAGACGATTGCGCAATACGACGAAGATATCGTCAAGGACTTGAAGCTGCCGACCCTGAGTTCCCGCCCGGTTTCCAGCGTGGTCCAGACGATTTCGGAATAAGTTCGCGCGACAAGCCCGTGCGGCGGCTTCGCATCGAGGGTTATGTCATTGTCTCCGCCGATGGCAGGCTGGCGAACGTCGACAATCTGATGCCGGACGAGCTGAAGTTCGAGGGCGACAAGAAGTTCTTCAGCGCCGCCCTCGACCAGGCCGACCTCATCCTGCATGGCCGGAATTCCTACGAAGATCAGCCGAGCTCACCAAAGCGAAACCGGATCATCCTGACGCGAAAGGTTGGCACGATCGCGCCCGACCCGTCCAATCCCAAGGCGACGCTGTGGAACCCGGCCGGCGCTTCGTTCGAGGCGGCCTGCGATCACGCCGGGATAGGTTCCGGCACCGTCGCGGTCATCGGCGGCCCCGGCGTGTTCGGCATGTTCATGGACCGCTACGACACCTTCTGGCTGTCACTCGCGCCACGCGTGCGGCTGCCTGACGGCGAGCCCTGCTTCCCCGGCGTGCCCGCGCGCTCGCCGCAGGACGTCCTCGCCGCGCACGGCCTCAAGCCGGGCGAGGTGCAAATGCTCGACCCCGAAGAGGACATCAGCGTGACGCCCTTCCGGCGCGCGGCCAGCTAAACCTCGCCATAGGCCGGACCGGCGTTCCGCTGCCCCTTGCCATAGCCGGCGATGATGAACAGCGCGCCGACAATCGACAGGTTTTTCAGCGCGTCGACCAGCATTTTCGCATTGTCCGGCGCCGGCTGATTCCAGAAATCGTGGAAATAGAAGGTGGTCGCAAGCACGAACAGGATCAGCAGGATCGCAAAGAATCGCGCACCGAAATTGAGCGCGATCATCAACCCGGCAATGACCTCGAACGCTCCCACCGAAAACGCCAGCAGTTGCATGATCGGCATGCCCGTCATGCTCTCGAGCTGCGGCGTAAAAGGCGCGACCAGCGCGGGTATCGTCACCTTGGCCGCGATGAAATCCGCCGTCGCCTGGACCCCGAACAGTTTGGTCGCACCCGAATAGAGGAAGAGCACGGCGAACACGATTCGCCCGAAAGTGATCAGCGCTGGCATGGGTCAGCCTCTCGTCATGGCAATTGCAGAAGTCGCGAGCGGAACAGGCATTATCCATTATGGGCGTTCCGCCCCCGGTTTTCAAACGATCAAATCCACGCTCTTCGTGCCCCAATTCCTCTTTCTGCTCGAATCAGCCGAACAGCATCGGTTGCTGGCGCCCGGCCCGTTCCTGGGCTTCGACCGCGGCGACCGCTGTCATGTTGAGAACACCGCGTGCGGTCACCGAAGGCGTGAGAATATGCGCCGGACGCGCCGGCCCGATCAGGATCGGCCCCACGGGAAGCGCGTCTGCCAGCGACTTGATCATCTGATAGGCGACATTAGCGGTATCGAGGTTAGGCATGATCAGGATATTGGCTTCACCTTCCAGCTTCGAATGCGGCAGCACCAGCTTGCGCGCGGCCTGCGACAACGCGGTGTCGCCCTGCATCTCGCCGTCGGCCTCGATCTCGGGATGCTTTTCTTTCAGCAGCGCGGTGGCGCGGCGCATCTTGCGCGAGGAGTCGGTGTCATAGCTGCCGAAATCGGAGTGTGACACGAAGGCGATCCGCGGCTTGATATTGAAACGCTGGACATGGATCGCCGCCAGCGACGCCATCTCCGCGAGTTCCTCGGCGCTCGGGTTCGGCCGCACCTGGGTGTCGGCGATGAAATAGGCGCCCTTGCTGGTGATCATCAGCGCCAGCGCCGCGAAATCGCTGACTCCGGGCAGGAAGCCGACGATTTCGCGGACGTGGCGCAGATGGCTCATATAGCGGCCGTCGACCCCGCACAGCATGGCGTCGGCGTCGCCCCGCAGCACCGCGAGCGCGGCGATCACGGTGTTGTTGGTGCGCACCACGGTGCGCGCCGCATCCGGGGTCACGCCGCGCCGGCCGGCGACGTCGATATAGGACTGCACATAGGAGCGGTAGCGCGGATCGTCCTCGGGATTGACGAGATCAAAATCCTGCCCGGCCTTGATCGCCAATCCAAACCGCTTGATCCGCGCTTCCACCACCGACGGACGCCCAACCAATATTGGCCGCGCCAGTTTTTCCTCCAGCACGACCTGGGTCGCGCGCAGCACGCGCTCGTCCTCGCCTTCGGCGTAGATCACGCGGACCGGCTGGGTCTTGGCCTTGGCGAATACCGGTTTCATGACGAGGCCGGAGCGGAACGCGAAGCGTTCCAGAAGCGCGGTGTATTCGTCGAAGTTTTTGATCGGCCGCGTCGCCACGCCGGATTGCATCGCGGCTTTTGCCACCGCCGGCGCGATGCGCAGGATCAGGCGCGGATCGAACGGGCTCGGGATCAGCGAGCCCGGCCCAAAGCCCTGGGTCTCGCCGCTGTCGAGGCCGGCCGCCACCGCATCCGACGGCGGATCGCGTGCAAGCTGCGCGATCGCGTGCGCCGCGGCGTGCTTCATGTCCTCGTTGATCGCTGTCGCACCGACATCAAGCGCGCCGCGGAAGATGAACGGGAAGCACAGGACGTTGTTGACCTGGTTCGGAAAGTCCGAACGCCCGGTGCAGATCATGGCGTCGGGGCGCGCTGCCCGAGCTTCGTCCGGCATGATCTCCGGCGTCGGGTTGGCCAGCGCCATCACCAGCGGCTTGTCGGCCATCGCCTTGACCATGTCGGGCTTCAGCACGTTCGGCGCCGACAAGCCCAGAAAAATATCGGCGCCGCCGATCACCTCGCCAAGCACGCGCTTGTCGGTCTTCTGCGCATAGACCGCCTTCCAGCGGTCCATCAGCGTGTTGCGGCCCTCGTGCACGACGCCGTCGATATCGCAGACCCAGATGTTCTTGCGCTGCGCGCCCATCGATACGAGCAAATTGAGACAAGCGATCGCCGCGGCCCCCGCCCCCGAGCACACGATCTTGACGTCCGAAAGCTTCTTGCCGGTCAAGAGCAGCGCATTGGTGATGGCGGCGCCGACGATGATGGCGGTGCCATGCTGGTCGTCATGGAACACCGGGATCTTCATGCGATCCTTGAGCTGCGCCTCGATCTCGAAACATTCCGGGCCCTTGATGTCCTCGAGATTGATGCCGCCGAAGGTCGGCTCCAGCGCGGCCACGGTCTCGACCACGCGCTCGATGGTGTCAGCGGCGATCTCGATATCGAACACGTCGATCCCGGCGAATTTCTTGAACAGCACCGCCTTGCCTTCCATCACCGGTTTTGAGGCCAGCGGGCCGATATTGCCGAGGCCGAGCACGGCGGTGCCGTTGGACACCACGGCAACCAGATTGGCGCGGGTCGTGAGCGACGCCGCTTCGGCGGGGTTGTTGGCGATCTCGATGCAGGCGGCGGCCACGCCCGGCGAATAGGCCAGCGCGAGGTCACGCTGGTTGGCAAGCGGCTTGATCGCCTGGATCTCGAGCTTGCCCGGCCGCGGCAGGCGGTGATAGGCGAGCGCCGCCTCGCGGAGATCATCAGAATAGGACGACATGCACTCCCCTCGCGCGATCCCGCTGCCTCGAATTTTACTTCGCGGCTGTTCCTAGTCTTGCGGCAGATTGGTCCGGATGTGAAGCTCGCGCAACTGCTTCGGCGTCGCCTCCGACGGCGCACCCATCAGCAAGTCCTCGGCGCGCTGGTTCATCGGGAACAGCGAGATTTCGCGCAAATTCGTGGTGCCACAGAGAAGCATGACGATGCGGTCGAGGCCGGCCGCCATGCCGCCATGCGGCGGCGCGCCGTACTGGAACGCGCGGTACATGCCGCCAAAACGTTCGACCACGTCCTTCTCGCCATAGCCCGCGATCTCAAACGCCTTCACCATCGCCTCGGGGCGGTGGTTGCGGATGCCGCCGGAGGCAATCTCGTGGCCGTTGCAGGTGATGTCGTACTGGAACGCCTTGATGGTCAGCGGGTCCTGCGTCCGCAGCGCCTCAAGCCCGCCCTGCGGCATCGAGAACGGGTTGTGGGAGAAGTCGACCCGCTTGTCGTCCTCATTGTATTCATACATCGGGAAGTCGACGACCCAGGCGAGTTCAAACCGCTCCTTGTCGATCAGGTTCAATTCCTCGCCGAGTTTGGTGCGGGCGAGGCCCGAAAACTTCCAGAATTTTTCGGGATCGCCGGCGACGAAGAACGCGGCGTCGCCCTCCTTCAGCCCAAGCTGGGCGCGGATCGCGGCGGTCCGCTCCACGCCGATATTGTTGGCGAGGGGCCCTGCGCCCTCGCCGCCCTCGCGCCACATGATGTAGCCGAGCCCCGGCTGGCCTTCGCCCTGCGCCCAGGAATTCATCCGGTCGCAGAATGCGCGGCTGCCGCCGCCCGGACCCGGGATCGCCCAGACCTGGTTCTTACCGTCTTCCAGCATCCGCGCGAACACCTTGAAGCCGGAGCCGCGAAAATGCTCGGAGACGTCCTGCATCAGCAGCGGATTGCGCAAATCGGGCTTGTCGCTGCCATACTTGCGCAAGGCCTCGGCGAAGGGAATCCGCGGCCAGCCTTTTGTCACCGGCTTGCCCTTGGCAAACTCCTCGAACACGCCTGTGATCACCGGCTCCATCGCCACGAACACGTCGTCCTGGGTGACAAAACTCATCTCGACGTCGAGCTGATAAAACTCGCCCGGAAGGCGATCGGCGCGCGGGTCCTCGTCGCGAAAGCACGGCGCGATCTGGAAGTAGCGGTCGAAGCCCGACATCATCAGCAACTGCTTGTACTGCTGCGGCGCCTGCGGCAGCGCGTAGAATTTTCCGGGATGAATCCGCGACGGCACCAGGAAGTCGCGCGCGCCCTCCGGCGAGGACGCGGTCAGGATCGGGGTCTGGAACTCGAAAAAACCCTGCTCCTTCATCCGCTTGCGCATGGAATCCACGATCGCGCCGCGGGTCATGATGTTTTGGTGCAGTTTCTCGCGGCGCAGGTCGAGGAAACGGTATTTGAGCCTGATGTCCTCAGGATATTCCTGCTCGCCGAACACCGGCAGCGGCAGTTCGCCCGCGGGTCCCAGCACCTCGATCTCGCTGACGTAAAGCTCGACCATGCCGGTCGGCAGTTCCGGATTGTCGGTGCCGGCGGGGCGGCGGCGCAGCTTGCCGTCGATCCGCACCACCCATTCCGAGCGCAGTCTTTCGGCGTCCTTGAACGCCGGCGAATCCGGGTCGGCGACGCATTGAGTCAGGCCGTAATGGTCGCGCAGGTCGATGAACAGCACGCCGCCATGGTCGCGGATCCGATGGCACCAGCCCGACAGCCGAACCGTCTGGTCGATATCGCTCTCGCGGAGCGCGCCGCATGTGTGTGACCGGTAGCGATGCATGGAAGTCCCAAAAACAGCTGTCGGAGGGGTCGAATCGGGGCCAAAGCCTGCCCGAAGCGCAGCAGGGTTTACCCGAGGCTGTTGGGCGCGGCAACCAAGGCCGGGGGCTGTTTTTTACCTCGAAAACGACATTTCGGGCGCCGCACGTCCGAACCGTTTGCCTATTCGCAGCGTACGCCTATCTTGATGGCCATGACGATCCATTTTCCCTTCCAGAACACCTACGCGGCGCTGCCGGACAGTTTTTACGCGCGGGTGGCGCCGACCCCGGTCGCAGCCCCGCGGCTGATCAAACTGAACCGGCCGCTGGCGCTTCACCTCGGCCTCGATCCGGACCTGCTCGCAACCCCCGAAGGTGCCGAGATCCTCGCCGGCGCGCGCGTCCCTGACGGCGCCGACCCGATCGCGATGGCCTATGCCGGCCATCAGTTCGGGCATTTCGTGCCGCAGCTCGGCGACGGCCGCGCCATCCTGCTCGGCGAGGTGATCGACACCGACGGCATCCGCCGCGACATCCAGCTCAAGGGCTCGGGCCCGACGCCGTTTTCGCGAAGGGGCGACGGCCGCGCCGCGCTCGGTCCGGTGCTGCGGGAATATATCGTCAGCGAGGCGATGGCCGCGCTCGGCATCCCGACCACGCGATCGCTCGCCGCCGTCGTCACCGGCGAGCACGTGATGCGCGAGGCGGTTTTGCCCGGCGCCGTGCTCACCCGCGTCGCGGCGAGCCACATCCGCGTCGGCACGTTCCAGTTTTTCGCGGCGCGCGGCGACAACGACGGCGTGCAAAAACTCGCCGACCACGTCATCGCCAGGCACGATCCGCACGCGGCGAATGCCGAGCGCCCGTATCACGCGCTGCTGGAAGGCGTGATCGCCCGCCAGGCCGACCTGGTCGCGCGCTGGCTCTCGGTCGGTTTCATCCACGGCGTCATGAACACCGACAACTGCTCGATCTCCGGCGAGACCATCGATTACGGCCCCTGCGCCTTCATGGACCATTACGACCCCGCCACCGTGTTCTCCTCGATCGACGAGATGGGCCGCTACGCCTATGCCAACCAGCCCAAAATCGCGCTGTGGAACCTGACGCGGCTCGCCGAATGCCTGCTGCCGCTTTTTGCCGACGACAAGGACCAGGCGATCGAGCAGGCGCAGATCATGCTCGGCGGCTTCGCGGAAAAATTCACCACCGCCTATCAAGCCGGCCTGCGCCGGAAGATCGGCCTGTTCACGGCGCGCGATGGCGACGAGGCGCTGGTGCAGGGTCTGCTGGACGCGATGGCGAAAAGCCAGGCCGATTTTACCCTCACCTTCCGCCGCCTTGGCGATGCCGCGCGCGATTCCGACAATGACAGTGTGAGACAATTGTTCGCCGATCCCACAGCCTTCGACGAATGGGCGGTTCGCTGGCGGCAGCGGATCGCGGACGAACCGCAATCCGCCGCAGAGCGGCACGCCGCGATGCGCGCGGTCAATCCGGCCTTCATCCCGCGCAACCATCGCGTGGAAGCGGTGATCGAGGCCGCGATGAACCGCGACGATTTTGCCCCGTTCGAGCAATTGCTGGCGGTGCTGTCGAGGCCCTTCGAGGATCAACCTGAATTCGCTGATTATGCCGATCCGCCGAAGCCGGAACAGCGCGTGCTGCAGACGTTTTGCGGGACGTGAGGTCGTAGGGTGGACAAAGGCGCGCTTGCGCCGTGCCGACCACCCCGATCCACGAACGTCGTTGCAATGGTGGACACGCTGTCGCTTTGCCCACCCTCTACGGAGTCGGCGCAACTTTCCGATTCAGTTTTCAAAAAGCAAAGAGGGTTCAATTGGAGCGCCGTCATTGCGAGCAAAGCGACGCAATCCATCTCGCCGCAAGGACGGCAATCCAATCCGGGCGGGCACACTTTGAGCGAACAAAGATGACCGTGGCGGCGGATTACGCCTTCCGCCTTCGCTCGTTGAGCTACGGCGGAAGGGGCCGGCTTCAATCCGCCCCACGACCTGACGGCTCAGGGCGAGGAAAATTTTCCACCCTAAATCCGTCCAACAGATTGCCAGCATGAACACGTCGACCGCGGCCGGTGCACAACCGCTATTGATTCGCGACGATGAGTGCCGCGGCGGTCTCCCGGGACGTCTCCAGCAGGCGTTTGATCACGTCCTTGCCGTTCCCCATGAGCAGGTCCACGTCTCCGATTTTTCCGGCATGATGAACAGTGACCAGCTTACTCTTGATAATTGTCAGGGCACTGACCGTGTACACCTTTTCATGCTTCTTCATCAGGGAGTAGCTGAGGACGTAGCAACCTGTGTCGTCATAATCGAGCACTACATATATCAGCGGCTTGTCTTCTGCTGCTCCGAACGCCCCCATCGCGGCGCCCTTTATCATCTTCCAGAAGATGGCGACCCAGCCCTTGTTACCGTCGCCGTCCTTGTGAAGTGTGGTGCAGAGTTCTTTCAGCATTGCTCCCGTGACATTTTGGCTTCTGAAGTCCGGTGACGCTTGATAGTCAACAATGTCCCCCACGTCTTCGCCGCCGCCGCCCTCATGCCAGGACCGGAGCCGCTCACAATCGGCGAAATAGGCAAGCCGCTCGCCCTGATTCTTGATCCCGTCCGAGGTGAAATCAATCAGCTGAGTTTCGGGCCAGCGCTTCCTGTCGAGCGGACAATAGCCCGTCGGCACAACGAGTTCGATTTGTGTATCGCCAATTGCTATCTCGATGGCAGCCGGTTCATCGAGGGTCATGAACGCGCCTGCAAAAAGGGCGGTACACAGGAGCGAGCGCCTCACGACACGATCATCCTGGGATTTGGCTTCCGAACTACCGGGCGGGGCCTTACAGGTTCCTCTGTCTATGAGGCGAAAATTAGATGACTCGCAGCACGAGCCCCGCTTCGGACGGCTCGCCGCCCGCGCGGTCGATCCGTGCCGGCGTCTCTCTTGTGTTCCATATCCGCGCAAGGCGCGGCCCGATGGGCTCCAATTCGCCTGCGGGCTCATCCAGGCTAATTGCTCAGGTGCCGACTCGTGATGCTGAAACTTGAGAAAATCGTCGGTCTCAGCGCGGCCCTGATTCTCGTTGCAGCGTGGTTTAATGCCGGGTTTCTTGAAAGTACGTTTGTGAGCTATCCAAGAGCCCCCACGGCAGTTATGCCAGATTGAATTACCGATCCGCGCCGACGCGTGTTGCAGACCTTCGCAGCATCTGCCCCATTAACCCCCCATCCACCATCGCGCCGCCCGACCCCGCGCTTAACCACATCGCTTAACAACCCCTCAATCCAACCCCGACAATTTTAGCGACCTGTTCGGGAGGAGATTGCCGTGGACGCGTTTGCTTTTGAATTGATGGGAATGGTGATGATCGCGCTGTGCCTCGTCGTGCTGGCGCTGCCCCCGGGCCGGCGGCCGTCGCGCAATATCGGCTACGAGTGATCCGGCCGGGATCGGCCGGTTGGCTCGCGCCGTGCGCGAACCCATCCCTCCTGCCACACGCAGAAGGCGGTGCCCTGCTTCAAATAGTGGGCCAAAACTCCCTCCAAGACCCTTGACATACCAGCGCTTTCGGCAGAACGCCTGTCGCCAGCGTCATGGATTGTTCATGGATCTGATCACCACCACCACCGACCTGGCGGCCGCCTGCGACCGCCTCGCAAAACACCCCGTCATTACCGTCGACACCGAATTCCTGCGGGAGACGACCTACTATCCGCTGCTCTGCGTCGTGCAGATGGCGAGCGCGGAGGAAGCGGTCGTGATCGACACGCTGGCCGAAGGCATCGAGCTGAATCCGTTCTTCGACCTGATGGCCAATGAGGCGGTGCTGAAAGTGTTTCACGCCGCACGCCAGGATATCGAAATCGTCTGGCACCAGTCCGGCACCATTCCGCATCCTATCTTCGATACGCAGGTGGCGGCCATGGTGCTCGGCTATGGCGACAGCATCGCCTATGACCAGCTCGTCGAGCGCGTCGCAGGCCACCGGCCGGACAAGACCCATCGTTTCACCGACTGGTCGCGGCGGCCGCTGTCGAAAGAGCAGGTGCACTATGCGATCTCCGACGTCACCCATCTGCGCGACGTGTTCGCGGCACTGGCCGCCGACCTGAAGAAGCGCGGCCGCAGCGACTGGGTCAGCGAGGAGATGGAAGTCCTGACCTCGCCGAAAACCTACGATTTCCACCCCGAGCGCGCCTGGGAACGGCTGAAGACGCGGGTGCGCAAGCCGAAGGAGCTCGCGGTATTGATGGAGGTCGCGGCCTGGCGCGAGCAGGAGGCGCAAAGCCGCGACGTGCCGCGCAGCCGCGTGCTCAAGGACGACGCGGTCGGCGACATCGCCACCCACGCGCCGACCAGCCTGGAGCGGCTGGCCAACTTGCGCTCGCTGCCGAAGGGCTTTGATCGCTCCAAATGGGGCAACGATATCGTGGCGGCGGTACAGCGCGGCCTCGCCCGCGATCCCTCGACGCTGCCGAAGCTCGACAATCCGCGCAGCAGTTCAAATGGCGCCGCGACTGTCGAGCTTCTGAAAGTGCTGCTGCGGATGACCTCGGAGCGCCACGCGGTTGCCAGCAAGGTGATCGCCACCGTCGACGATCTCGAGGAGATCGCGGCCGACGACCATGCCGACGTCGCCGCGCTGCACGGCTGGCGGCGCGAATTGTTCGGCGAAGCGGCGCTGGCGCTGAAACACGGCAAGCTGGCGCTGGCGATCGACAAAGGCCGGGTGGTCAGGGTCGACCGGGACTAGAAGCGCGTCGCGGAGGATCGAGACCCGCATTCGGATTTACCTCGCCCCGCTTGCGGGGAGAGAGCCTGCCCTCGGGCTTGACCCGAGGGTCGAAGCCGAAGGCTTCGGGTGAGGGGGACTCACCGCGCATTCGGTATTCGCGGAGGGCGGCCCCTCAGCCCCAACCCTCTCCCCGCAAGAGCGGGGCCGAGGGAGTCGAGTGCTACCACTTGAACTCCACCCCGAGCGTGCCCTGATGCGAGCGCATCGCGGCGCGGAATTTGGCGTCGTAATTGAGATAGAGGCGGGCGGTGCTGGTCAGGCTCAGCGAGGCCGCCGCGCCGGCATCGGCGCCATACTGGCTCTCGCCGATGCCCTGCAAAGTGACGCTCTGGCTGCCGAGGCTGACGGTGACATCGCCAAAGTTCTGCACGAGATTGTCGACGAACTTGCCGTAGGCCGACAGATCGAGAATCTTCCTGTCGAAGATCCAGTAATGCCCGACCTCGGCCCCGATCAGGATCCGCATGCGCTCCACGGTGGCACCGCTCGCCAAGACGGGGTCGAGACCGCCCAGTTCCTGGAACGATCCGGTGCGGGCGTGGACATATTCGAGCGCGGCCTTCGGCACGATACGGCTCTGGTCCTTGTCAAGATAGTAGCTGATCTCGCTCAGCGCGCCGTCGAGCCTCGCGTTGTAGCCGGCGGTCGCAAGACCGAGGCCGGTGTCCCGGCTGGAATGGATGTTGCCAAAGCCGTGCACCAGCGCCACCGCCCAGGTCCACGGCCCCTTGTCGAGGGAGGCGTTGAACCCGAGTTGAGTCAGATCGAGCGTGGCCGATTGCAGCGCCAGCGGCACGTCGATCGCGCCGCGGCTCCGGTCGACAGAGAAGCCGACATTGATGCCGGGCGCGACGCGCGCGCCAATCCCGGCCACGCCGCCAAAAGTCTGGCGGCGGTCGCCGACGAAATCGCCCATTGCGGCATTCCGCGCCGTAATGCCATAGCCCTCGAACCAGGTGCGGTAGCGCGGCCCGTCCACCGCCTCGGAGGCGCCACCGCCGTCGGAATTATTCCGCGACATCCGGTCAAAGCCGTTGGTCGCCCGGTTGCCGAGCCGCTCCAGAAAATTGCTGCCGAGATTGGTGACGAGCGAGCCGGCCGAGAGATCGGAATTGATGACCCGCGACGTGGGGCTTGGCGTGGGTGTCGGCGCTGGCGCCAGCGATTGCGCAAGGGCGGACGGCACAACGCCGATGGCGAGGACAACCGCGATCGCGGCCGCCCGCGCAAGCCTGCGGACGCACCCCGTCATTCCTGCTCGCGAAGGCCGCGATGCGCAGCGCATGCATTCCATTCCCAAGAAAAGCGCGAGCTGGAAGAATCCGCAAATCCCGACCAGCCGGAGCCGATTTGCCCCCAGTTCCGGGGGAGCGTCAATCGCCGGGGCCAGTCCGCGAAGGCCGAATGCCCGTCATTGTTGTCCGCCTGCCACAGGTGATTGCCGCGCGGAACCGATTTCCCGTGCCCTGCCAGACTCTGCGTAGAAACCGGCCCCCGGCCCGGTCCGGGGGATTCTTTCTATGCGAGCGCTTGCGCCAGCATGGCGCGTTCACGCGAGCGGATGATGCCGACGACGGTGTCGTTGACCGGGGTCGCAATGCCGAGCGGCTTGCCGAGAGGCGGGATCGCGCCGTTGATGGCATCGACCTCGCAGCGGCGGCCGGCGTTGTAATCCAGCAGCATCGACGGGCGCGCATCGGGAATCTTGCCGCCGAGCTTTTTGACGTGCTCGATCGGGTCGCCGACGTTCAGCCTGATTTGCAGGGCCTTCGCCACCGCGATCGCTTCCCCGGCGCAGCCCCGCGCCACCCGCCAGGCATCGTCGTCGGCGAGAACTTCACCGACCGTCAGCCCGGTCGCGCAGCAGGTGCCCGAGAAGGCGACGTTCATGATCAGTTTTTCCCAGACCATCTGCTTGATGTCGTCGAACAGCGCGACCTTGAAGCCGGCCTGCTCCCAGATCTTGGCGGAAGCCTGCAGGAGCTGCTTCGGCAATCCGGCGAAGGCGCCGAACCGGATCATCTCCATCCCGTTGTGATGGGCGTGGCCTGGCGCCTTGATCGACGCGCCGAACCCGCCGACCACGCCGACTGCGATCCGGTCGGCGCCGAGGATGGGCGCGGCGATTTCCGGCGATCCCAGGCCGTTCTGGATGGTCTGAACGATGGTCTCCGGGCCGAGCTGCGGGGTGCAGGAACGCGCCGCTTCCGCGACGTCGAACGCTTTGGTCGCGATGATGACGAGATCGCAAATGCCGATCCCCTCCGTGGTGGTCGAGGCACGAATGGGCACGGTGCGATCGCCACTGGCGCCCTCGCAGCGCAGTCCTTTGGTCGCCATCGCCTCGGCGTGATCCGGCCATAAGGTCACGGCGTGAACCTCGTGACCGGCGTCGACCATGAGCGCGGCATAGACCGATCCCATGGCGCCGCAGCCGACAACCGCAACCTTTGCCATTCCTGTTCTCCCTCGCCGGTCCTGATGATCTCAAGCCGCGGCCTTGCAACCGGCGATCTCGCCAAATTCCGGATAGAATCGCGCGGTCATGCGGCCGACGTAACGCCGCAGGTTGTCGTGACTGGCCGCCGCCTCTTGCAGCGGAGACTTGAAGAGCGGGCATATTGCGCTGATGACGAACGCAAAGATGGTGGCGTCGACCCCGGTCGGTTCCGTGCCCATGAAAAACGGCTTGTCGCCGAGATAGTCCGCGATGGCGCCAACCGAGCGCGATCCCAATGCCGCGATCTCGTTCGGGCGGTGCCGTCCCATGCCCTGACCGTGCAGGGATTTGCGGACCTGCCGCCGGACCATCGCGACGACAAGGGGCCGGATGAGGGCGGGCACGGCTTTGAAAAACGTCACGGGACCTTTCCTGAAGTTGGCGTCATCCATCCAGCGCGCATGCAGGCTCACCCAATAGAGATTGTCTTCCGCCATTTTCTCGAACGCCCAGGCGATCGCGCGTTGCTCGGTTGACAGCCCCTGGTCGAAATCGATCCCGTATTTGCTCTCGAGATGCCAGCGGATGAAGGTGGAATCGCCAAGCCGTTCGCCGCCGTCGTCAATATAGGGGATTTTTCCCTTGGGAGCCTTCGAGAAACTCATCAGCGCCTTCTCGAACGGCAGTTTCGACATCCGCAACAAGGTCTCGGCCTTGGTGACGAACGGGCTGGCGTCGGGAAGACCAAAATTGGGACCGGAGCCGAACAGGGTAATCATGATGTTCCCTCTCTTTGACCCCCGCGACTGGACGAAGCCAGCAGATCAAGACCAAGATATTGTTTCAGCCAGCCGCGGGCGAAATCAAGGCGGCGTCGGATGCGGCGTTCCCCGATACCCGGCAGACATTGCCCACCAGCCGGACTTTTCCGCTGGCGAGCAACCGCAGCGCTTCTGGATAGATGCGGTGCTCGATCTCGAGAATACGCGCCGCCAGCGTATCCGGCGTATCGTCGCCGGCCACCGCGACGGCGCCCTGCATCACGATCGGTCCCGCATCGGTTTTCGGAATCACGAAATGCACGGTGGCGCCGGAAATCCTGACGCCGGCCTTCAGCGCCTGGCCGTGCGGATCGAGGCCCGGAAACGACGGCAGCAGCGAGGGATGGATGTTGAGCATCCTGCCGTGCCAGCGCTGCACGAATTGTTCCGTGAACAGGCGCATGAAGCCGGCAAGGCAGATCAGCTCGACGTTGTGTTGGTCGAGCGCCCGCTGCAGCATCGCCTCGAACGCGGCGCGATCCCTGCCAAACGGCTTGCTTTCGATCACGACGGTCGGGATGCCGCTCGCGCCGGCGGTTTCCAGCCCGCCGGCGTCGGCGCGGTTGGAAATCACCACCACGATCTCGGCCGGAAAATCCACCGCCCTGGCGGCCGCGATCAAGGCCGCCATGTTCGATCCGCGGCCCGAGATCAGGATGGCAACCCGGCGCTTCATGGCGTCACTGCGCAAGATCGAGGCGGCCGTGATAGATCACGCGACGCTCGCCTTTGGCATGGATTACCTCTCCGAGCAGCGCCACGGTCTCGCCGCTTTCGGTCAGGATGTCGGTGACCTGTTCAATCGTGTCCGGCCTCACGATGGCGATCATGCCGATGCCGCAGTTGAAGGTGCGCAACAGTTCGAGTTCGGCGATGCCGCCCTGCTCCGCGAGCCATTTGAACACCGGCTTGACCGGCAGCCGCGCGAGGTCGATGCCGACGCCGAGATGTTCGGGCAGCACCCGCGGAATGTTGTCGGTAAAGCCGCCGCCGGTGATGTGGGCGAGCCCCTTGATGGTGCCGGTCTCGCGGATCGCGCGCAGGCATGATTTCACATAAAGTCTTGTCGGCGTCAGCAGCGCGCCGCCGAGCGTCATCACCGGCGCGAATGGCGCCGGCGCGTCAAAACCGAGGCCGGATCGTTCGACGATCTTGCGCACCAGCGAAAACCCGTTGGAGTGGACGCCGGACGAGGCGAGGCCGATCACCGTGTCGCCAATAGCAATGTCGGCGCGCGGCAACAGCGTGCCGCGCTCGGCCGCTCCGACCGCAAAGCCCGCGAGGTCATAGTCGCCGTCCTTGTAGAGGCCCGGCATTTCCGCGGTCTCGCCGCCGATCAACGCGCAGCCGGAATCCCGGCAGCCCTCGGCGATGCCGGCCACGATCGCGGCGGCGGCTTGCGGATCGAGCTTGCCGCAGGCGAAATAGTCCAGAAAGAACAGCGGTTCGGCGCCCTGCACGACGAGGTCGTTGACCGACATCGCCACCAGATCGATGCCGATGCCGCCATGCAGCCCGGTCTCGATTGCGATCTTGACCTTGGTGCCGACGCCGTCGGTCGCCGCCACCAGAACCGGGTCCTGAAAGCCCGCGGCCTTGAGGTCGAACAGCCCGCCAAAACCGCCGATCTCGGCGTCGGCGCCGGCGCGGGCGGTGGCGCGAACCATCGGCTTGATAAGGTCGACCAGACGATTGCCGGCATCGATGTCGACGCCCGAATCCGCGTAAGTGAGCCCGTTTTTGCGGTCGATCATGCCCAATTCCAGGTGACCGGGGCTGGTTACGAGGAATTCCCCGACCGTGCAATGGCTCGCAAGCCTGCCGCCTGTATACTATGTAGATAACGACCGGCTCGTCCTGCAAAGGGCCGGATCACCAGTGAAATCAGGCCGGTAGCCGGGAAGCGACCGAGTTGAGCATACCGAACATCATCACGCTGGGCCGCATCATTCTGGTGCCGGTCATCGTCTGGGCGATCGTCTCCAGCCAGATGGAAATCGCGTTCGCGATCTTCATCATCGCCGGCGTCAGCGACGCGGTCGACGGCTTCCTCGCCAAGCGCTTCAACATGGCCAGCGAACTCGGCGCCCTGCTCGATCCGCTGGCCGACAAGGCGCTTTTGGTTTCGATCTTTGTGGCGCTCGGGATCTGGGGCGCGGTGCCGCGCTGGATCGTGATCCTCGTGGTGTCCCGCGATATCATGATCGTGGCCGCGGTGATCGTCTCGTGGCTGTTTGACAAGCCGGTTCCCATGAAGCCCCTGATGGTGTCGAAGCTCAACACGGTGGCGCAGGTGGCGTTCGCGGCGCTGGTGCTGGCCTCGCTCGGCTTCGGCTTTGAGCCGAGGCCGTATGACCTGATCCTGATGGGTTTTGTGACGATCTTTACCCTGGTTTCCGTCTCGCTCTATCTCGTGGAATGGGTGCGGCACATGAGTACGATCGAAGCAAGCTAGCGGCTCTTCGGTTCCGATCCCGACCAGAGCCGGGTGCACGTTCGTCGTTTTGACCATTTTCTTCGCGCGCACCGGTGTCCACTTCGCTTGAAAACGCTATGGATGATATGCTGGCCGATCCCGGCCTGGAGACTTGCGTGACAGGTAGTGTTCACCCCCGTCAGCTTGCGTTCGCGCTGCCGCACGCAGAGAGCCTGACCCGCGACAATTTTCTGGAAGGGCCGGCCAATGGCGCGGGACTGGCGCTGATCGACAGCTGGCCGGACTGGCCGAACCGCATCATGCTGCTGGTCGGACCGGAGGGTTCAGGCAAAAGCCATCTCGCCGCGATCTGGGCCGAGCAATCCGGCGCGCGCTCGACGTCAGCCCATGCGCTGACCGCGGCCGCGGTGCCCGGCGCACTGGCGACCGGAGCGCTGGTGGTCGAGGACCTCAAGCCCGCGGATTTCGACGAACGCGCGATGTTCCATTTGATGAACCTGGCGCGCGAGGATGGGGCGTACGTGCTGATGACGGCGCGCGTTACGCCATCGGCGTTCGAGGCCGAGCTGCGCGACCTGCGCTCGCGGCTGCGCGCGGTGCCGGTTGTCTCGCTGCTGCCGCCGGACGACCGCTTGTTTCGCGCCCTGATCGTCAAATTCTGCGCGGACCGCCAACTGGCCGTCGACGAGGCGGTGGTGGGCTATCTCGCCACCCGGATCGAGCGGTCCTATGCGGCCGTGCGGCAGGCGGTGGAACTTTTGGATACCGAGGCGTTGCGGCTGGGCCGGCCGGTGACCCGGGCACTGGCGGCCGAACTGCTGCGCGGCGGCTGAGCCGCCCTTGCGGCTTGACGGCGCCGGCGGCGCCAACGTCAATGTGATTGAAACGTCGTTGCCGTATCACATGCTTTGCGCTGCATTGGCGCAGGTGCCCTCACTCGTTCGGCCCCGGATGGATCAAAACTTGATGGAATCGCTACAAGCCATTGAAATCAAAGAAAAAGAGGCGGAACTCTCCGCCCTGTCCCCGATCGCGACCAGCCCCGAGCGCTTTATCAATCGCGAGCTTTCCTGGCTGCATTTCAATCGCCGGGTGCTGGAGGAAGCCGTCAATCCTGGCCATCCCGCGCTCGAACGGGTGAGGTTTCTGTCGATTTCCGCCAATAACCTTGACGAGTTCTTCATGGTCCGCGTCGCCGGCATCAAGGCGCAGGTCCGCGAAGGCATCGCCGAACGCAGCCCCGACGGCCGCACGCCCGCCGAGCAACTGGTCCTGATCAACCAGACGGTCGCGCAGCTCGCCAGCGACCAGCAGGCGATCTGGCGCGATCTGCGCACCATGCTGGCCGAGGTCGACGTCGTTCTGGTCGATGGCCGCGATGTCACCAAGTCCGAGCGGAGCTGGATCGAGGATCATTTCCTCCACAACATCTTCCCGCTGCTGACGCCGCTTGCGATCGATCCGGCGCACCCCTTCCCGTTCATCCCGAGCCTCGGCTTCACCATCGCGCTGCATCTGGCGCGCGTCTCCGACGGCAGGCCGATGAACGCGCTGATCCGCATGCCCGGCAGGATCGACCGCTTCATCCGTATACCCACCGGCAAGGACGGCGCGGTGCGGCTGATCACGCTCGAGCAAGCCACCGGCCTGTTCATCGGCCGCCTGTTCCCGGGCTACACCGTGAAGGGCCAGGGCGCCTTCCGCGTCATCCGCGATTCCGAGCTCGAAATCGAGGAAGAGGCGGAGGATCTGGTCCGCCTGCTCGAGACCGCGCTGGAGCGGCGGCGGCGCGGATCGGTGATCCGGCTCGAGATCGAAGCCAAGATGCCGGAAGAGCTGCGCGCCTTCGTGCAGCGGGCGCTTTCGACTGCCGACGACGAGGTTTTTCTGGTCGATGGCGTGCTGGCGATGAACGAACTGTCGCAACTGACGCGGATCGACCGGCCCGATCTCGAGTTCACGCCCTACGTGCCTCGTCATCCCGAACGCGTGCGCGACCACGGCGGCGATATTTTTGCCGCGATCCGCCAGAAGGATTTGATCGTTCACCACCCCTACGAGTCCTTCGACGTCGTCGTGCAGTTCCTGCAGCAGGCGGCCCGCGATCCCGACGTGGTCGCGATCAAGCAGACGCTCTACCGCACCTCCAACAACTCCCCGATCGTGCGCACGCTGGCCGAGGCCGCGGAAGCCGGAAAGTCGGTGACCGCGCTGGTCGAGCTCAAGGCGCGGTTCGACGAGGAAGCCAATATCCGCTGGGCGCGCGACCTCGAACGCGCCGGCGTGCAGGTCGTGTACGGCTTCATCGAACTGAAAACCCACGCCAAGCTGTCGATGGTCGTTCGCCGCGAAGGCGGCAGCCTCGCAACCTATGTTCACACCGGCACCGGCAACTATCATCCGGTGACGGCCCGGATCTACACCGATCTGTCCTACTTCACCTCGGACCCGATCATCGGCCGCGACGCGGCGCGGGTGTTCAACTACATCACCGGTTATGCCGAACCGAGCGACATCGAGAAGATGGCGATATCGCCGCTGACGCTGCGCAAGCGCATCATCGAGCACATTCGTGGCGAGGCCGGTTACGCCCGTCACGGCAAGCCGGGGGCGATCTGGATGAAGATGAACTCGCTGGTCGATCCCGATATCATCAACGCGCTGTACGAGGCCTCGCAGGCCGGCGTGTCAATCGAGCTGGTGGTGCGCGGCATCTGCTGCCTGCGGCCAGGGCTATCCGGACTTTCGGACAACATCCGCGTCAAATCGGTGATTGGCCGCTTCCTCGAACACGGCCGAATCTACTGCTTCGGGATGGGGCAAGGCCTGCCCGGCGCCAAGGCGGCTGTGTATATCTCGTCCGCCGACATGATGCCGCGCAACCTCGACCGGCGCGTCGAAATCCTCTGTCCGCTGCAAAATCCCACGGTGCATCAGCAGGTTCTCGAACAGATCATGGTCGCCAACCTGAAGGACAATGAGCAGAGCTGGCAATTGTTGCCCGATGGGTCGTCAACGCGTATGAAGGCCGCGAAAGGCGAAGAGCCGTTCAATCTGCACAATTATTTCATGACGAATCCGAGTTTGTCTGGCCGTGGAAAGTCTCTCAAGGAATCTTCGCCGCGCCGCCTCACCCGCCGCAACGAGCGCCAGCCGCCGTCATAAGGGATCGCTGCGGTGAAGCGGCCGCGCAAGCGGGCTTCCAGCGTCGCCGTCATCGACATTGGCTCGAACTCGGTGCGTCTCGTGGTCTATGCCTCGATGACCCGCAGCCTCGTCACCGTGTTCAACGAAAAAACGCTTTGCGGGCTCGGCCGCGAGGTCCAGACCACCGGTCTGCTGGCGGCGGATGCGGTCGCCAAGGCGCTGACGTCGCTGCGGCGTTTTCGCGCGCTGTGCCGGATCCAGAGGGTCGGCCGGGTCTATGCGATCGCCACCGCGGCCTGCCGCGACGCCAGCAACGGCCCGGATTTCATCGCCAGGGCCGAGCGCATCTGCGGCGTTCCCATCGAAATCCTGTCGGGGCCGCGCGAAGCCAGGCTGTCAGCGCTCGGCGTCGTCTCCGGCATCCACAACCCCGACGGCATCGTCGGCGATCTCGGCGGCGGCTCGCTCGAACTGATCGACGTGCGCGGCAGCCGCGTTCGCGGCGGGGTAACGCTGCCGCTCGGCAGCCTGGCGCTGCAGGATCTGTCGCACAAATCGCTCAAGCGCGCCGAGCGCATCGTCCGCAACGAACTTTCCGGCCTTGCCCAGCTCAGGGCCGGCCGCGGCCGCACCTTCTATGCCGTCGGCGGCACCTGGCGCGCGCTGGCGCGAATCCACATCATCCAGAGCGGCTATCCGTTGCGGGTGATGCACGGCTATTCGATCCCGGCGGCGGACGCGCTCGACTTCGCGCAGCGCCTGCGACGGCTGGCGGCGGCCAACATGCTGGCCAATATCGAAGCCGTCGCCGACGCGCGGCGGCCGCTGTTGACCTATGCGGCGCTGGTGCTCGAATACATCATCCGCGTCGCCCGGCCGAAAACCATCGAATTCTCGACCTTCGGCGTCCGCGAAGGCCTGCTGTACGAAAAGCTGCCGCCGTCCGAGCGCGCCAGGGATGGCTTGATCTGCGCGGCGCAAACGCTGAATGAACTGTTGTCGCGCTCCGCGCGCCATGCCGAGGAGCTGATCGCCTGGACCGATCGGCTGGCCAGGGTCGTCAAGCTGCGCGAGACCGCGGAGGACCGAAGGCTGCGCCATGTCGCCTGCCTGTTGTCCGACATCGGATGGCGGGTGCATCCCGACCACCGTGGCGAAGAGACGCTGAGCCTGATCATGAACGGCAATTTCGGCTCGGTCAGCCACCAGGGCAGGACTTTTGTCGCGCTGTCGGTGTTCTACCGCTACGCCGGCCTGAGCGAGGAAAACGAGCCGCCGACCCCGATCCGCGAGCTGGTGCCGCCGGCGATGGATGAGCGCGCACGCCTGCTCGGCGCAGCCTTCCGCGTCGCGCATCTGATCTCGGCGGCGCGAACCGGCGTGTTGCCCGCAACCCATTTCCGCAGCCAGGGCCGCAAGCTGATGCTGGTGTTCGAGCACCCGATTGTCGATCTCGTCGCCGACCGCGTCGGCAGCCGCTTCAAGCAACTGGCGCGGCTGATCGGGCGTTCGGGCTCGATCGTGCGGCGCTGACGGCCGCCTGGATCATGATCCGATGAATCGGATCGCGATTTTTCCCGTGTCTTCAATTGAGCATGATGCTTTCCGAAAACCGGTTTCCACCCCGCTATCCAAGTGCGGGCTTTTTCGGAATCATGCGCTACGCCGCGTTGGCGGATTGCCC
The DNA here is from genome assembly GCF_049691595.1 of Bradyrhizobium sp. Lineage (GTDB taxonomy): Bacteria > Pseudomonadota > Alphaproteobacteria > Rhizobiales > Xanthobacteraceae > Bradyrhizobium. Next base: position 1,647 of record NZ_JBAVNZ010000190.1, on the reverse strand, counting down.
GGCGTTTTGCAGCGCGTGCTTGCGCCAGATCGATCCTGCGACCAGCACCACGACCACGCCAAGCACAGCAAGAATGAGCTCGCCGCCGTCGCCGCCATTGGCAAAGTGCGGCGCCATGCCGAACGAGGCCAGCAGCGAATCGAGGGAGGCGCCGAACGTGCCCGCGAACAGCGCGTTCAGCTTCGGATCGACGGCCGGATCGGTCGCGATGACGTCGCCGGCGATCCAGCCCAGCAAGGCGGCGCCGGCCCAGACCAGGATCGGAAGCCGATTGAGCAGCGCCATGATCAATGCGGCGCCCGCCACGATCAGGGGAATGCTGATCGCAAGGCCGAGCACCAATAGCGGCACGCTGCCACTGGCGGCGGCGGCGACCGCGATCACATTGTCGAGGCTCATCACGATGTCGGCGACCACGACGATCTGCACCGCCGCCCACAGATGCGATGCCGCATGCACGCCGTCGTCGTCGTCCTGTTCGGGCACCAGCAGTTTCGCCGCGATCAGGACCAGCGCCAGTCCGCCGACCAGTTTCAGATATGGCAGCGCCATCAGGCTCGCGACGATGCCGGTGAAGATGATGCGCAGGATGACCGCGGCGCCGGCGCCGAGGATCATGCCCCACAACCGCTGGCGCGCTTCCAGCCCGCGACAGGCGAGCGCAATCACCAGCGCGTTGTCGCCGGACAACAGCACGTTGATCCAGATGATCTTGCCGACCGCGACCCAGAAGGCCGGTTGCGCCATCTCGCTCTGGAACTGGGTGAAGAACGCGCCGATATTCGCGGGATCAAGGACCTGCCACAGCCAGTTCACAGCGCTTCCTTTCGGCCTCGCGAATAGCTCCCGATCGATCAGCCGACGATTTCGTTGCCCGAGAAGAACTGCGCGATCTCGATCGCGGCGGTTTCGGGCGCGTCCGAACCATGCACCGAGTTTTCGCCGATCGACTTCGCATGGAGTTTGCGGATGGTCCCCTCGGCGGCCTTGGCCGGATCGGTGGCGCCCATCACGTCGCGGTGCCTGAGCACGGCGCCCTCGCCTTCCAGCACCTGGACCACAACCGGGCCGGAGGTCATGAAATCCACCAGTTCGCCGAAAAACGGCCGCGCCTTGTGGACCGCGTAGAAGGTTTCGGCCTGCTCGCGCGTCATGCGAATGCGCTTCTGCGCCACGATCCGCAACCCCGCCTTCTCGATCAGCGCGTTGATCGCGCCGGTCAGATTGCGCGCCGTCGCGTCGGGCTTGATGATCGAGAAAGTGCGTTCAATCGCCATGATTTCGTCCTTGCAAAACGCCTTTTTGGAGTTGCCGGGCTTATATCGGCGCCGTTCCGCCACGGCAAGCGACCCGGCCGCTGTTTCGCCGGGAAATCCCGCGGCGACCCGAATTACAGCAATTTCACGAAGGTGAACCTTGTCTGAAACCGCCGTGCGGCGTTCGTTCAGTTTCGCTGGCTTAAGGTTCCGGTCGACCGGACGTCTTGCAGCCGTTCGCGAGCCGCAAGGAGCGTCACGGGAGGCGATCTCACCGATGGCGCGCTGCTCGCGCCTGAACCCTGAGGAGACGATCATGTTACGCAAACTCTCGCTTGTTGCAGTTGCGGCGGCCTCATTGGGCGTGGCCGCGCTGGCGCCGACCTCGGCC
>NZ_JBAVNZ010000189.1:0-18524 GCF_049691595.1 Bradyrhizobium sp. | reverse complement strand
GTGTCGAATCGTCCGGCTTTGTCTTCATCGGCCCGCGCGCCGACACCATCCGCCTGATGGGGGACAAGGTGTCCGCCAAGGACGCGATGAAGGCCGCCGGCGTGCCCTGCGTGCCCGGCTATCAGGGCGCGGACCAGCGCGACGCCGTCATGCTCGCGGAAGCCGAGCGGATCGGTTTCCCCGTGATGATCAAGGCCGTCGCCGGCGGCGGCGGGCGCGGCATGCGGCAGGTCTCGGACACCGCGGCGTTCCCGGATGCGCTGCGCAGCGCGCGATCCGAAGCGCAAGGGGCGTTCGGCGACCCAACGGTGATCCTGGAGCGCGCGATACAGGATCCCCGCCACATCGAGATCCAGGTGTTCGGTGACCGCCATGGCAACGCCATCCATCTCGGCGAGCGCGATTGCTCGGTGCAGCGGCGGCACCAGAAGTTGATCGAGGAAGCGCCTTCGCCGAAGGTCACGCCGGAGTTGCGGGCGCGGATGGGCGCGGTCGCGGTCGCCGCGGTGAAATCGATCGGCTATGAGGGCGCCGGCACGCTGGAATTCCTGCTCGATCACAGCGGCGAATTCTATTTCATGGAAATGAATACGCGGCTGCAGGTCGAGCATCCCGTCACCGAGGCGATCACCGGGCTCGATCTGGTCGAGCTGCAGTTGCGCGTCGCCGGCGGCGAGCCGCTCGGGCTCGAGCAGGAGGACATCGAATTTTCCGGCCACGCGATCGAGGTGCGGTTGTGCTCGGAAGATGCCGGCCATGATTTCATGCCGCAGTCCGGCCGGATGGCGCTGTGGCAGACGCCGGACGGCATCCGCGTCGAACACGCGCTGCGATCCGGCGCGGAAATTCCGCCGTTCTATGACTCGATGATCGCGAAAATCATCAGCCGTGGCGCGACCCGCGACGAGGCGCGGGGCCGGCTGATCTGCGCCCTCGAGCAGACCGCGGCATTCGGCGTCACCACCAATCAGGGATTTCTGATCTCATGCCTGCGGCATCCCGCCTTCGCGAAAGGCGAGGCCACCACGGCGTTCATCGGCCGGCATCGCGACGAGCTGTTGCCGCAGGAGACCAACGCAAGCTCCGATGCCGCGCTGGCGGCGTTGTTGCTTTACGTCACCAATCCCCATGCGCCGCCATGGCGGCGCGGACGGTCCCTGGCAGCGACATTCGCCGTTGCCGCGCGTATCGATCCCGGTGATGGGGGCCGTGACGTGGAAATCCTGCGCGAGCGCGACGGCAGCTATGTCGCCAGCACCGCAGACGGCGAGCACCGCTTCGAGATCGATGAGCTTGGCAGCGACACGCTCCGGTTTCGCAGCAATGGCTTGACGGAATCGGCAAAATTCCTGCGCGACGGCGACCGGCTCTTTGTGCTGCATCGGGGCGTCACGCGTTCCGTTCGCGATCTGACGCTCGCCGCCCCGGTGTCGGCGGCCGCCTCCGGCGGCGACGGCAAGGTGCGCGCGGCGATGAGCGGTCGCGTCGTCGCGGTGCTGGTCAAGCAGGGCGAGCGCGTCACAGCCGGCCAGCCGGTGATGACGCTGGAAGCGATGAAGATGGAGCATGTGCATATTGCGGGGATAGCGGGCACGATCGCGGCCATCGACGTTGCCGAAGGCGAGCAGGTGACGACGGGGAAGATCGTGGTCGAGATCGAGGCGGTGACCTAACCACCGTCATTGCGAGGAGCGCAGCGACGAAGCAATCCATTCTTCCTTTACGCGGCGAGATGGATTGCCACGCTTCGCTCGCAATGACGGTTAGCCCTTCCGTCCCGTCCCCTCATTCAGCCAGCACGCCACCTGATGCCCACCGCCCGCTTCCGCGAGCGTCGGCCGCTCGACCTTGCAGCGGTCCATCACATGGCGGCAGCGGGTGTGAAACGCGCATCCCGACGGCGGATTGATCGGGCTCGGCACGTCGCCCTCGATGACAGGTGTCAGGCGCCTGGCCTTGGGATCGGCGACCGGCACCGAAGCCAGCAGCGCCTGGGTGTAGGGATGACGGGGGTTGACGAACAGCTCGGTCTTGTCTGATATCTCGACGATCCGTCCGAGATACATCACGGCGACGCGGTGGCTGATATGCGCGACGACGGCGAGATCGTGGGCGATGAACAGGTATGAGAAGCCGTGCTGGCGCTGCAGGTCGATCAACAGATTGATCACCTGCGCCTGGATCGAGACGTCGAGCGCCGACACCGGCTCGTCGCAGACGATCAGGCGAGGTCCGAGCGAGAGCGCACGCGCGATGCAGATGCGCTGCCTTTGTCCGCCGGAGAACTGGTGCGGATAGTTCTTCATCTGGTCCGGCCTCAAGCCGACCTGCCGGAACAGTTCGGCGACCCGTTGCTGCTTCTTCTCGCCGGACGCCAGCCCATGCACGCTGAGCGGCTCGCCGACGATATCGCCCGCGGTCATGCGCGGGTTGAGGGAAGCGAACGGATCCTGGAACACGATCTGCATCGCGCGCCGGTGCGGACGCATCGCTGCCTTGCTCAGGCCGGTGATTTCCTGCCCGTTGAGCCGGATGCTGCCGCTGGAAGGCTCGACCAGGCGCAGCACGCTGCGCGCGACCGTCGATTTGCCGCAGCCGGATTCGCCGACCAGCCCAAGCGTCTCACCCTTGCCGACCGAGAAGCTTACGCCGTCGACGGCATGCACCGTGCCCACTTGCCGGCGCAGTACGCCGCCGCGCACCGCGTAATGCTTGACGAGGTCGGTGACCTCGAGCAGCGGAGGTGCCTCGGTCATGGCAGCGCCGCCGTTTCCGCCGCGCGCCAGCATGCCGCAAAATGGTTGGCGCCGAAATCCCGCAGCGGCGGATATTCGGAGCGGCAGCGATCGATTGCGAGGCCGCAGCGCGGCGCGAAGGCGCAGCCCGCCGGCAGGTTGGTCAATGACGGCACCATGCCGGGGATTTCGACCAGCCGTGCCTCGTTTTTCGCGCCGAGCGCGATCACGGCCGGCATCGAGGCCATCAGGCCGCGGGTGTAGGGATGCCTCGGGTTTTCGAACAGCGCTTCGACCGATGCTTCCTCGACCTTCCTGCCGGCATACATCACGATCACGCGCTGCGCCGTCTGTGCGACCACGCCAAGATCGTGGGTGATCAGGATCAGCCCGGTGCCGAGTTCCTTCTGCAACTCGACGATCAGGGCCAGGATCTGCGCCTGGATCGTCACGTCCAGCGCGGTGGTCGGTTCGTCCGCGATCAACAGCGCCGGCCGGCACGCCAGCGCCATCGCGATCATGGCGCGCTGGCGCATGCCGCCGGAAAGCTGGTGCGGATATTCCTGCGCCCGCCGCTCCGGCTCGGGGATGCGCACGAGCCGCAGCATCTCGACCGCCTGTGTCCAGGCCTCTTTGCCGCTCATCGTGCGATGCAGGCGGAGCGCCTCGGTGATCTGGTCACCGATCCGCATCACCGGATTGAGCGAGGTCATCGGCTCCTGAAAGATCATCGAGATCCGGTTGCCGCGGATCTCGCGCATCTCGGCCTCGTCGAGGCCGAGCAGATCGGTGCCCTCCAGCACGACGGCGCCACCGACGATCCGGCCCGGCGGATCGGGCACCAGCCGCATGATCGACAGCGCGCTCACGCTCTTGCCGCAGCCGGACTCGCCGACGATCGCCAGCGTCTCGCCGCGGCGGACGGTGAAGGAGACGTCATCGACCGCCTTGAACAGGCCGGAACTGGTGAAGAACACCGTCCGCAGGTTCTTCACGTCGAGAACCGGTTGTTCCGGGAGCACCTCGCTCATCAGCCGCGCTGCCTCGGGTCGAGGATGTCGCGCAGCGCATCGCCGAACAGATTGGTGCCGAACACCGCGAGGCTGATCGCAATACCGGGGAATATCACCAGCCAGGGCGCGGTGCGGACATATTCCGCCGCCGATTCCGACAGCATGCGCCCCCAGGAAGGAAACGGTTCGGGAATGCCGAGGCCGAGGAACGACAGCGAGGCCTCGGTGAGAATGGTGGAGCCGAGCTGCGCGGTCGCCAGCACGATCAGCGGCGCCAGGGTGTTGGGCAGCACGTGGCGCAGGGCGATGCGGGTTTCGCTCATGCCGATCGACTTGGCGGCTTCGACGAACGGCTGCTCGCGCAGCGCCAGCGTATTGGCACGGATCACGCGGGAAACGGTCGGGACCAGCGGGATCGCGATCGCGAGGATCACGTTGGGAAGCGAGGGTCCGAGCGCCGCGGTCATGACCAGCGCCAGCACCAATAGCGGCAGCGCCTGCAGGATGTCGGTAATCCGCTGGAACAGCAGATCGACCCAGCCCGACAGATATCCCGATGTGAGACCGATCACCACGCCGATCGAGCAGCCGAGTGCGGTCGAGCCGACGCCGACGGCAAGCGAGATGCGCGCGCCGTGGATGATCCGGCTCCAGACGTCGCGGCCGAACGAATCCGTGCCCATCCAGTGCAGCGAATCGGGCGTGGCCAGGCGATGCGCGGAATCGACGCTGAACGGACTAAAGCGGCAGATCAGATCGGCCGACGCCGCCACCCAGATGAACATCATCATGATGACGAGGCCGATGGTGCCGAGCATGTAACGCCGCGCGAGATAGGTCAGCCGGCGCCAGCCATGCGTCGAATGGGCGCCGGCGCGTCGTAACTCGCTGTCGTAGTTGATCGTGGCCAAGCTGATATCTCCTAGCCCGTGATGCGTTTGGGTTGATCTCCCGCTCCCCGCTCTTGGCGGGGAGAGGTGACCCAGACGCCGGCACCAATTCGACTCAAAATCATCATGCTTCAGTCCCCGTACCGGATGCGCGGGTCGATCACGGCGTAGAGCATGTCGACGGTGAAGTTGGCGACCACGACGACGACCGCGATCAGCATCACGAGATTCTGCACGATCGGGTAGTCGCGCCAGCGCAGCGCCTCGACCAGAAAGCGGGCGATGCCGGGAATATTGAACACGGTCTCGGTGACGATCAGGCCGCCGATCAGGAACGCCGCCTCGATGCCGATCACGGTGATGACCGGCAGGATGGCGTTCTTCAGCGCGTGACGGTAGTTGACGGAGGCCTCGGAGGCGCCCTTGGCGCGCGCGGTGCGGATGTAATCCTGCCGCAGGATTTCGAGCATCGAGGAGCGCGTGATCCGCATCGTCAGCGCGGCGCTGCGGAAGCCGACCGCCATCGCCGGCACGCAGTAGATCGCGAACGCCTCGGTCCAGGTTTTCGGGTTCGGATTGAAGATCGGCATCGACCCGAACAGCGAGACCGACGCCATCAGGATCAGGAGCCCGAGCCAGAACGAGGGCAGCGACAGCCCGCTGAGGCTGACCACGCGCAAGGCGTAATCGAGCCGCGTGCCCTGGTGGACCGCGCTGATGACGCCCAGGGGAATGCCGATCGAGGCGGAGAACAGCAGCGCCAGGCCGGCCAGCCGCGCGGTGATCGGAATCCGCGGCAGGATTTCATCCAGCGCCGGCTTTTCGGAGACATAGGAATAGCCGAGATCGCCATGCAGCAGCCCGCCGATCCAGCGCAGATATTGCACCACGATCGGCTGGTCTAGGCCGAGCTCCTTTTCCAGATTGGCCTTGTCGGCGGGGTCGACGAAGCCGGCCGCGTCGAACAGGATATCGACGATGTTGCCGGGCACGACGCGCAGCAGCACGAAGATGATGATCGAGATTCCCAGCAGGGTCACGAGCATCAAGGCAAGGCGCCGCACGATATAAGCAAACACCTGGCTGCTCTCCCTGACCCGCCCGCGAAGCCTTCCCGGACGTTACTTGTCCATCCAGACGTCCTCGTAACGATAGCCGTTATAGGAGCTGTTGGACATGACGGTGATGCCCTTGACGTAGGGCTGCCAGCAGGTACCGGTGCGGCCGTGGAAAATAATGGGACGCGCCACGTCTTCCTGCAACTTCTTGTCAATCTCCCAGACCAGCTTCCTGCGCCTGGCGACGTTGGTTTCGGCTGACTGCTCGTCGAACAGTTTCTCGATGTCCTTGTTGCAGTAATTGGTGTAGTTGCGTTCCGAATTGCACGAATAGTTCTCGTAGAAGGACTGATCGGGATCGTCGACCGCATTGCCGGTGAGATTAAGCCCGAGCGCGTAGTCCTTGCGAGCGACTTTCGGAAACCACTGCGCGGTATCGACCACGTCCAGCTCGGCATCGACATAGATGCTCTTGATCTGGTCGATCAGGATGATGGCGGGATCGCGGTAGATCGGAATATTGCGGGTCGAGACCTTGACCTGCAAATGCTTGTCCGGGCCGTAGCCCGCCTTCTGCATCAGCTTGCGCGCCTCTTCCCGATTGGCGTTGATGTCCGGGCCGTAGCCTGGAATCGTCTCCTGCATCTCCCTGGGCATGGCCCATAGGCCTGCCGGCGCGGGCTGCATCGTCCCGCCGACATCCGCCTGTCCCTCGAACATGATCGAGATGAACGCCTTGCGGTCCAGCGCCAGTGCCAGTGCACGGCGGATGTCGGGATTGTCGAACGGCGGCGAGGATGAATTGACGATGATGTTGGTGGAGACGTTGTTCGGCTCGACCACGCACACCGCGTTCGGCGCCTGCGACTTGACGTCCTTGAGCAGCGGAATCGTCACCTCGGTCGGGAACGTCATGTCGAACTTTCCGGAGACAAATCCGAGGATGGCCGTCGAGCGGTTCGGGATGATGGTGAACTCGATGCCGTCGAGATAGGGTCGGCCCTTCTTGAAATAATCCGGGTTGCGGTCGAGCTTGATCGACTCATTGGCCTTGAACTCGACGAACCTGAACGGGCCGGTGCCGACCGGCTTGGTGCGCATGTCGCCGGCCGAGACATGGCAGGGGTAGATCGGCGTATAACCGGAGGCGAGCAGCGACAATAGCGCCGGTTGCGGCCGCTTCAGGCGGAACGCGACCTCGAAATCGCCGTTGGGCGAGACGTCGTTGACCTGATCATACCAGGATTTGCGCGGATTCTGCCGGAACTTCTGCTGCGATTTGCCCATCAGCATGTCAAAGGTGCATTTGACGTCGGCCGACGTAAACGGCTTGCCGTCATGCCATTTGACGCCCTGGCGAAGCTTGAAGGTGAGAGTCGTGTTGTCGCTGCTCCAGGCCCAGCTTTCCGCCAGATCCGGGACGATCGATTCGACGCTGTTTTGTGCGACGCTCTGATTGAACAGGACGAGGTTGTTGTAGATCGGCATGAAGGGCACGTTCAGGGAATAGGTTGCGCCCTCGTGAATCGACGCGCTTCCCGGGCTGTCGCGGTGATAGACCCTGAGAATGCCGCCCTGTTTCGGCTCGCCGGCCTGCGAAACATCATAAGCCGTCAGCACGGCCAATGCCGCGACGGCAACCGTTCGTACGCCCCGCATGGTTCCTCCTCCTGCCCGGTCTCAAAGTGGCCGATTGCCGCCGACGATAGCATGGCAGGGTATCCGGGCAACCGGCGAGGCCTGCGCCGGGATTGGCAATTCGGACTAATCTACCCGCGGCTGGCGTGAGCCGCAGCGGCGTTTAGCCGCTATTCCGCCGCCTGCGGCGACGGCAGGCCCATGGTGGCAACGCCGTCGGCTTCGGTGGCCGAGATCGTGGTGCGGATCATCAGGCGCGCCTCATGCGCCGGCCACGGCCGGCCGCGATGCATGGTCGCGCGATTGTCCCACATCACGACATCGCCCTGCCGCCACTGGTGCAGGTAGCTGGTGCCCGGCGCGGTCGCGGCATCGGTCAATTCGTCGATCAGTTTTTTTCCCGCCGCGGCATCCATGCCTTCGACCGCATAAGCGTGTGAAGCGAGATAGAGCGCGCCGCGGCCGTTGACGGGGTTGCGCCACACCATGCGCCAGCAGACCGGCGGCAGCGCCGCCTGCTCCTCGGGGCTCGCCAGGCCGGGCGCAATCCGGCCGCGCGAATGCGCGTAGTCGTGCCAGGCAAAGCAATTCTCGAGCTTGTTGCGCAGGCCTTGTTCCAGCCGCTCGAAGGCGCGCCGGGTCGAGACATATTCGGTTTCGCCGCCATGCGCCGGGATGATGCGCGCCGAAAGGATCGACGTCAGCGCCGGCACGCGCTTGAACGAGGAGTCGGTGTGCCAAAGCTGGTTGGCCCTGGCGCGCAACGCCTGCCGATGATCTGCCGGCACCGCCTTGCCGTCGGGGCCGATGGTGCTCAGGATCACGAAATGCGATCCCGTCCCCATCGAGCCGACTTTTGTCACCTCCGGCGGGCCGAACCGGCGCGAAAACGCAAGCTGGATGTCGTCGGTCACATGCTGGCCGCGAAATACCAGAACGGAGTGTTCTTCAAAGGCCGCGCGCGTTGCCGCATAGGCGGCATCGTCGGAAGCGACATCCGAAAGCGTCGCGCCACGCACCTCGGCTGCGAATCCCGGACCCAGCGGGATCACGTCCATCGGCAAGCCCTCCCTTAGCTTTTGTCGTCGAATTCTACGGCAAAGTTTTTCGGCCCGCAACGAGCCCGCGCTCACACGATCCGCGAGGTCTTGTTGCCCCAGTAGCGGTCGCGCAACAGCCGCTTGTAGAGCTTTCCGGTCGGAAGCCTGGGCAGCTCCGCCTCGAAATCGATCGAGCGCGGCACCTTCTGGCGCGACAGCGACTGGCTGCAGAACGCAATCAGCTCCGCCGCCAGATCGGGTCCCGGCGAAACGCCGGGCATCGGCTGCACCACGGCCTTCACCTCTTCGCCGAGATCGGCATTGGGCACGCCGAACACCGCGGCATCCGCGATCTTGGGATGGGTGATCAGCAAATTCTCGCATTCCTGCGGATAGATGTTCACCCCGCCCGAGATGATCATGAAGGTCGCGCGATCGGTCAGATACAGGAAACCGTCCTTGTCGACGTAACCGACATCGCCGACCGTGCTCATGCTGCCATCGGGCGAGCGCGCCTCCCTGGTCCGGTTCGGATCGTTGAAATACTCAAACGGCGTCGCGGTCTTGAACCACACGGTGCCGGGCGTGCCCACCGGGCAGGGCTGCATGTTCTCGTCGAGAATGTGGAGCTCGCCGAGCAGCACCTTCCCGACGGTGCCGCGATGGGCCAGCCATTCCTCGCTGTCGCAGGCGGTGAAGCCGAGCCCTTCGGTGGCGCCGTAATATTCGTGGATGATCGGCCCCCACCATTTGATCATGTCGTCCTTCACGGCTGCCGGACACGGCGCCGCGGCGTGGATTGCGATCTCCAGCGACGACAGATCGTAGCGCGTCCGCACCTCCCGCGGCAGCTTCAGCATGCGCGAGAACATCGTCGGCACCAGCTGGGTGTGGGTGACGCCCCATTTCGGGATCAGCTCGAGGTAACGCTCGGGGTCGAAACTCTCCATGATGATGGCGGTGCCGCCGTTGCGGATGGTGAGGTTGACGGCAGCCTGCGGCGCCGAATGATAGAGCGGGGCGGGCGACAGGTAGATCATGCCCTCGCGGTAGTGCCAGAGTTTCTGCAGGAAATCGAACAGCGGCAATTGTTGCGCGGCCGGCTGTTCCGGCAGCGGCCGCACGATTCCCTTCGGCCGGCCGGTGGTTCCCGACGAATAGAGCATCGCGGTGCCGACCGTCTCGTCCGGGATCGGCGTCTTCGGCAGGCCCGAAATCGCCTGCCGCAGGCCAACGATACGGTCGCTTTCGCCGTCGCCGTCCGCGACGATGCAGAGCTCGATCCTGGGGCATTGCTTCAGCGCCTCGCGCGCCACGTCGAGCCTGGCCTTCGAGGTGATGAGAATGCGGGATTCGCTGTTGGTGAGGATGTAGGCGAGCTCGCTTGCCGTCAGGTATGAATTGACGCAGGTAAAATACAGGCCGGAGCGCTCGCCGGCGCCGCAGGCCTCGAGGTAGCGGCTGTTGTTCTCCATGAAGATCGCATAGTGATCGAGCCGCCTCAAACCATGATTGCGAAACAGATGCGCCAGCCGGTTGCTGCGCGCCTCCAGCTCGGCATAGGTGACCGCCTCGCCGGAGCCCGCCATGATGAAGGCGGGCTGCAGCGGGCGAAGACGCGCATGCTTGCCGGTATACATCGGACGTCCAATCCCCTCAGGCGGCCAAAACAAGAATCTCGCGGACCTGCGCCGGACCGTCGATCTTGCGCGGATTGCGCGGCACCCATGGCGTTTTCATCGCCTGCTCCGCGATCCGGTCGAAATGTTCGGGGCCGACCCGTACATCCCGCAGGCTGCGCGGCATGCCGAGGCCGCGGATGAAGGCGTCCAGCACATCGCCGGCATCCTTGCCGGGATGGCCCATCGCCGCCGAGACCAGTGCCTGCCGCTCCGCATTGTCCGGTTTATTCCAGCGCATCACAAACGGCAGCATCACGCAGGACGTGTAGCCGTGCGGCACGTCGAACTCGGCGCCGAGCACATAACCGATGCCGTGGCTCGCGCCCATCGGCACGCCGGAAACCAGCGCGCCCATCGAGAGCCAGGTGCCGATCTGGCAATCCATCCGGGCGTCGAGATCATTGGCGTCGGCCTTCACCCGCGGCAACGCCTGCGCCAGCATTGAGAGACCTTTCAGCGCCTGGGCGTCGCCATAGGGATGGGCCTCGCGCGAACAGATGCCCTCGACGCAATGATCGACGGCGCGGATGCCGGTCGACAGCCACAGCCATTCCGGCGTGTGCGCGCCAAGCGCGGGATCAAGGATCGCGGCGCGTGGCATCACCAGCGGATGGTGCAGCAGCTCCTTGACCCGGGTCTTCTCGTTGGTGACGCCGGCAAGGGCGCTGAACTCGCCGCCGGCAATCGTGGTCGGCACGCTGATCTGGCGCACGGCCGGCGCGGCCATCGGCGGCAGCGCGCCATTAACGGCGCGCAGCCTGTCGATGTCGTCGACGCTGCGGATGTCGTTGGCGAGGCAAAGCTGCACCGCCTTGGCGCCGTCGGTGATCGAGCCGCCACCGACGGTGACGATGAGATCGGCTTTGGCGGCCCGCGCCTGCTCGCTGGCGGCAATCACGGCCGCGCGCGGCGTATGCGGCGGCATCGCATCGAAGGTGGCGACGCAGCGCGGCCCCAGCGCGCGGCGGATGTTCTCGATCTCGTCGGTTTCGCGGTTCAGCGTGCCGCTGACCATCAGGAACGCGCGGCTGGCGCCAAGGCGGTCGATCTGCTCGATGATTGCCTCACGCGCCGGGCGTCCGAACACGACCTCCTCCATGGCGCCGAATACCACACGTCCCTTGTGCACGCCTTGTCCTCCCCGGAGATTCTGGCTTTGCTGGCAGCCCTGAAGGCAGGTTAGCGGAGGAAATTCAGCACGTCATGCCCGAAGATGATCTCGGTGGTGAAAGCCGGATCGGTCGCAAACTCGCCACCGGGACAAATCGATGGCGCCTGGTAGCGACTACGTCAAACATTTTTGGGAGGTCTCCATGGCCCGTCACACCGGGCACATGGCCAGGCCCGAACAACCCGCCTCTTGTTGCTGTTGCGTCCATAATCAAACCTGGATCGACCGGACAGGTGAGCAACGCTCCGCTGTTTTCGTCGCGCCAGCCTTTGACGAAAAATCAATTCCTTGCTTGGGCAAGCGTCGTGGGCTCCTCCATGGCCGCAAGAATTTCCGGGGAGCGCCGCTTGCGACACAATGGCGCACACAAGCCTTTTCGATTCTCACCTTTCAATAGCCGCAATCGAAATTCAAGTTATGCCTGTTAAATAAGGGTTTTTAGCAACGAACAGTTGTCATTTGCCATTGACCGACGTTCGGCGGGAAATGGAAATTTGATCGGCGGTCGCTGAGATCGTTCGCAGTGATCGCTCATCCGAAGGACGATTTTGGCTGGGTGGTGTAACGATGAAATTCTTTTCAAGATCGATGACCTTGTTGTTGGTCTCGTTTGCCCTGTGCGGCTCAAGTGCCGCGCAATCCCCTCGAACCCCCAATGCGCCGGCCCTGTCGGGCGAGGCGCAGATTCGAAACCGGCTAAATGCCTGGGCGCTAGGGCTGGCCGGCGGTCTGCTGGAGGGTGCACCCATCCATTTCGCCACCGAGATTGCGCGGGTCGTGAACGATGGCGGGACCATGCACGTTCTTCCGATCGTAACCCGCGGTCCCACCGAAAACGTGAATGACCTGCTCTATCTCAAGGGGGTCGATGCGGCGATCATCAACAGTGACTCACTTGATGAGTACAAGTCGCAGGTCCCCCAAATCCAGCAGCGCATCACTTACGTAATGAGTTTGTTTCCCTCCGAACTTCACATCTTCGTCCGGCCGGAGATTCGATCGCTTTCGCAACTGGCAGGCAGGAAAGTCAACTTCAACACGCAAGGTACCGCCGCCGCCTATTCCGGTCCCCTGATTTTCAGCCGCCTCGGCATCGCCGTCGACAAGATGTTTATCCCGCACCCGGTTGCCCTGGAGCAACTGAGGCGTGGAGAGATCGCTGCCGTCGTCTTCGTGACTTCGAAGCCGGTCGACGCGTTCGTTAAGGGAAAATGGGACGAAGGTTTCAAATTCCTGCCGGTTGAACATGGCCCGAAATTCGAAGACTACTATCTCCCCGCGTATCTTGAGTCGACGGATTACCCCAACATTATCGCCAAGGGCGAGCGGGTCGCCACCATCGCGGTTCCCACGATTCTTGCATCGTACAACTGGCAGCCGGGCACGGCGCGCTATACCCGGGTGGCGCGGTTTGTTGATGAGCTCTTCAGCCGGGTCGACAAACTGCAGTCGCCTGGCTTTGACGCAAAATGGAAGGACGTCAGTCTGAGGGCACGAGTCCCTGGCCTGGAACGTTTTCGGGCCGCTCAGGAGTGGCTTGATCGCGCGAGCCCCGCCAAACAGACCAGGAATCCATGATGCGGGGACCGCTGATCGCCATCACACTCTGCTGTGTCAGCACCGCTGTGTGCGCGCAATCCGCGAACGGGACGGTCGAAGGCCTGGAATCATGCTTCAGGATGGCGCGCAGCGCAGATTTGACATGTTCGAGCTCCGCGAACGATGCGGCTCAGCGGCTGGATTGCCTTCGCAAGGCGCGCCGCGCGCAGCTCGAATGCCTGGAGCACGTTCCGCCAGAAGCATCCGCCGGATCTGTTCGGCGACAAATGTCCGCTGGAAAAGTTCGTCCGGATTTGCCCACAGCTACCGTCTCGCCAGAATTGGCCGCTCGATCAGGTTCGTCGGAACCCGATGCAAGTGTCGCCGCGGGCGCGACCATCAGTGGACCGGGAAAGCTTTCGGCAACAATTGCATCAGAAAAGCCCGTTGCGGCGGTTTCACCAGACCTGGCTGCGAGAACCGCCGATAGCCCGTCAAGGCCACAGGACACAAACTGGGTCGTCAGTGAAACGACGTCGCCGGTGGATTACTCCCCGCTCGTCATGGCGATGGTCCGCTCGCCGTCCAAAGCAAAGGATGCGCCGAAGACCCTTGCCATTCGATGCCGTGGACAGCGCACTGAACTCGAGGTTCGTACCGAGGGAACATGGCGCGAGTCGCGTGCCGGCGAAATTCAGGTCACCTATCAAATCAACGACCAACCGATCGTCAGGCTACCCTGGACCCTGTCTGCGGATGGAAATGCCGCGAGTTACAGGAACGATGCTGCTGAGCTTTTGCAGTCGCTTCCGGAAGGCGCACGACTGAGAATCGATGTGCTCGACGGAACGAATCGACGCAACGAGGCAACGTTCCAGCTCGCCGGATGGGGAGCGGTCCGGGAAAAACTGGCGGCCGCATGCAAATGGATGCCGATGGCAGGCAAGTTGTCATCGGGGCAGCGCTAGGGAGGATGGCAGACGCGGGCGGATGTCATACTGCTTCAATTTTCAATGATCGTATTTTGGGAGGAGTCTTAAAAATGCGCAGATGGGTTCTTCAGGCGATTGTGGCATTTGCCGCCTCGGTGCCACTTTTCTCGGCCGCGCTGGCGGACAACGCGAAGGCGCACCGTTCGACAAAACCCCATCGTCTGGCCATTCAGGTCGATCAGAATGATCCGGCGATCATGAATCTCGCGCTGAACAACGCCGCGAATGTCATCGAGTATTATCGCGCGAAGGGCGAGGACGTGAGCGTGGATGTCGTCACCTATGGCCCCGGCCTGCATATGCTGCGTGCCGATACGTCGCCGGTCCAGGACCGCATCAAGAGTTTGAAGGATATGGCCTTTCCGAGCAAGATTCGGTTTTCCGCGTGCAACAATACAAGGGAAAACATGGCGAAGAAAGAAGGCCACCCGATCGATGTGCTGTCGGAGGCCGTCGTCGTTCCGTCGGGCGTGGTCCGCTTGATGGAGCTGCAGGAGAAGGGCTGGAGCTATGTGCGGCCGTGAACGGACGTGCCAACAGGAGGCGTCATGCGGAAGAGATGGGTGATACTATTCTGTATGTTGTCGCTCGGTTCTGCGGCGACGTCGGATGCAGCGCCGCTGGATTCGCCGGACATCGTGTATATCGACGGAGTGCCGTGTAACAGCCCTTGCCAGTCCTATATGGCCTGGTCCCGTCAAAGGTCGTCAATGCACGGTTCGGCAAAGGCTGCCGCCCGCCGTGTGACAGCGATGGACGGAAAGAGATCGAAAGCCGCCGTGAACCCCGCTGACAGCGCCACGGGCGATACCCATTCGACCGGCGCAAACATTCCCGATACGCGTCCCACAGGCGGTGCCGCCGCCAATTCCAGATCAATACGGGAGCCGGTCGCGGCCGCAACGGCGGTCACGGAGCAGCCGACAGCCGCAACGATGGTCCCGGCGCCAAGGCAGAAAGCGAGCAAAACCGGCCATTCCGATCGCACGGAGAAGGTGCAGCCGGGCGAGGGCAAAATGACCGGCGCTGCGTCGCAAAACGATGCCGACCATCTGTTTGTCCTTCTGGCGGTTCAACCGGAAATCAAGTCGGTGTCTGATCTGGCCGGCAGGAACATTGCGATCGATGACAGGCAATCTCAGTCCAGCGACAGCGCGCGGCGCGCGCTCGCGGCAGCGGGAGCGGCCGACGTCCAACTGAGCGGCGGTCAAACGAAGGCGCTCATTCGGTTGATCCGTGGAGAAGTGCCGGCTGCAGTTCTGACTTTGGCGTATCCGGAATGGGCAGAGTGGTTTCCGGAAATCGCGGGCTTCAAGGTTCTTCGATTCCCGCTCGCGCCGCGTTCATCGAAGCCGGCGCAGGAGACCGCGGGCAACGCCGCTGACGGATCCAATGCCGAAACGATATATGAGCAGGTCGAGGCTGCAAAAGCGTTCGCGGAGCGGATAACGGCCGCCGCGGCCGTACTGGCACCAATCCAGACGGCGGGCCGTTCCAGTCGCCCGGAAAGCGGGTTGCCGGGCAATATTGACCGTCCGTTTGCCCTTCTCATGGCTCGCCCGGAAATCAAATCGCTGTCCAATCTAGCCAGTAAGGCCATCGCGTTTGACAGCCGGCAATTTGCGTCCGACGATAATTTGCGGGCCGCGATCGTGGCAGCGGGGGCGTCGGAAGTTGTGCTGATCGACAGCCAGGCGAAGGCGATCGACCGGCTGATCGGCGGCGAAGTGCCGGCCGCAGTTTTGACTTTGGTGTCTCAGGAAGCGGCGGAATGGTTTCCCGAAATCGCGGGTTTCAAGGTGTTTCGAATTCCGCTCGCGCCGGTTTCATTGAAAGCAAGACAGGAGTCCGGGGGTAACGCCACTGTCGGTTCCCACGCCGCACGAGCCAACATTGGGGACAAATATCCCGGAGGCGATGTTGCCAATTCCAGGACCAGAACGCTACGGGAGCAGATCGCGGCCGCAACGGGGGTTGCCGAGCAGGTGACGGCCTCCACGGCGGTCTCGGCGAAAGATCAGCAAGCGAGTAGTGCCGGCCGTTCGGTTCGCGCGGAAACCGCGCAGCCCGATGATGCCGGAAAGGTGGCGCCTGCCTCCAACAAAACGGAACGTCTGGTCGCGCTTGTGATGGCTCGGCTGGAAATCAAGGCGGTATCCGATCTGGCCGGCAGGATTGTTGCGATCGATGACAGGCAATCGGCATCAAATAGCAGTATAGAGGCCGCGATCGTGGCGGCGGGAGCGACCAGCGTCCAACTGAGCGAGGGTAGAGCAAACGCGATCGACCGGGTGATCGGCGGAGAAGTGCCGGCTGCGGTTCTGACTTTGGTGTCTCCGGACGCGGCGGAGTGGTTTCCTGAAATCGCAGGCTTCAGAGTTTTTCGCCTCCCGCTCGCGCCCCGTTCATTGAAGGCACGTCTCTAAGTGTCGGTCCGAGGAGTTCTTGAATCATATGAATCATCTGCGATTCAAGGGTGGTGGCCTGATTCGGGGAGGGGTCGCCGATGATTGGGAGAATCTCAATCGAAAGGCGCTCGCGTTCCTGCGGCTCGCCTCAATCCGCCTCATGCTCAGAAAACCCTGCAACCCGGCCTGAAGTTTCCGGACGGACACTCAGGCTTGCTGTGGCACGGCTGCCGCGTTCAACGCGCCGTCAGTGGTGTTGTCGACCCTGATGTTCTCCGTATAGGTCTCGGGACCGCACCAGACGGCGATGGCGGTGAGGATCGAAAGCAGCGCCGCATAGCAGGCGACCGGCCACCACGTTCCGGCCCATGCCACCAGCGCCGTGGCGATGAACGGCGCCGGACCTCCGGCCAGAATCGAGCCCAGTTCGCGCGCGAAGGCAAAGCCGGCGAAGCGGCGCTGCGGTGGAAACAGCTCGGCGAAATAGGCCGCCTGCGGCCCGAACATCGCCGCCGTCACCACCGCGCGTGCCAGGATGAAGGCAGCCGCGATCCAGATCCATTCCCTGGTTCCCACCATCCAGAAGAATGGAAACGCCAGCGCGACGCCGGCCAGCGCCCCGAACATATAGACCGGCCGCCGGCCGACCCGATCGGACAGCGCGGCGAAGCCGGGGATGGCGAACAGTTCGACGACGAAGGCCAGCATCAGCGCGCTCAGCGCCTCGGACCGCGGCACGCCCAGCGTCGTGATCACATAGCTCAGGCCGAACACCGGGAAGAAATAGCCAAGACCGTTCTCAGCCAGCCGTGCGCCAAGCACCACCATGAAGTTGCGCGGATGCCGGCGCAGCGCTTCCATCGCCGGATTGCGTTCGATCTTGCCGCGCGCCACCACGGCTTCCGTGAACACCGGCGTTTCGGTGATGCGCAGACGGACGTAGATGCCGACCAGAATCAGCAGGAAGCTCGCCAGGAAGGGCAGGCGCCAGCCCCACGACATCAGGTCTTCGCGCGGCAGCAGCGTCACCAGTGCGAAGGCGCCGGCCGCGAGCAGATTGCCGACCGACACGCCGAGCGGGGCGAACCCGCCCCAGAAGCCGCGATGACGTGCCGGCGCGTTTTCCACCAGGAAGATCACCGCGCCGCCATATTCAGCGCCGGCCCCTAACCCCTGCACCACCCGCATGGCGACCAGCAGCACCGGCGCCCAATAACCGATCTGCGCATAGGTCGGCAGCAGGCCGATCGCGGTGGTGCCGATGCCGATCATCAGCAGCGTCGCCACCAAAACCGGCTTGCGGCCGTAGCGATCGCCCATGATGCCAAACAGGATGCCGCCGAGCGGCCGCACCACGAAGCCGACGCCGAAGGTGAGGAACGACAGCAGCGTGCCGACCACCGGGTCGCTTTTCGGAAAGAACAGATCGCCGAACACCAGCGCGGCGGCGGTGCCGTACAGGAAGAAGTCGTACCATTCGAGCGCGGACCCGACGCTGGCCGCGAGGATCACACGCAAGCGCGAACGCCAGTTACTATCGGCTGTCATCTCCGTCATGGTTTCCCCCGTTGGCTTTTTTGTCGTTTGATTTGATTATCGTCGTTCGTCGTCAGAACTGCGCGCCCGCCTGTGACGCGGGCGCATTCGCACGATCACGCCGCGCGGGTAAAATAGGATTTCTTTGCCGCCGACTGCGTTTCGTAGATCGATCCCTGCCGCTTGGCGGGCGGCAGCGGCATGCGGACCGGAACATCGGTCATCCGCGGCGCCACCACGACATCGCCGGACACCAGGCGGCTGTTGAACTCGTCGAAATCCTTGACCCCCATCAGTGGCCAGGCATCGCTTGCCGCGACCTCGTACAGCAGCAGGTTGCGCGGCCGCTCGGAGGTGTTCATGGCCGATCCGTGCAGCGCCCGGACGTGATGGAACGACATGCTGCCGGCGCGGCCGATGCAAGGCACGGCGCGCTCGATCTCGCCCTTGATGGTGTCGGGATCGATCAGTCCGGCGAAGCAGCCGTCATCGCCATGGTGATCCCAGACCACGCCGGTATGGGTGCCGGGCGTCACCAGCATCGGCCCGTTGGAGAGGTCGCAATCGTCGAGCAACACGCCGATCGCGAGAATATCGTCATTGGTGTGCGGGTAGAACGCCCAGTCCTGATGCCATTCCACCGGCGATCCATAATGCGCCGACTTCATGTTGAGCTTGGAGCCGTGCAGCCTCAGGCCCGGACCAATCAGTTTCTTCAGGATGTCGATGACTGCCGGGCCGCGCACGATGTCGTTGAACAGCGCATCGACCTTGTGCGGGGTCTTGATGCGGCGGACGCGCGGGCTTTCGGCGGTATGGCCG
>NZ_JBAVNZ010000188.1:0-7855 GCF_049691595.1 Bradyrhizobium sp. | reverse complement strand
CACTCTCGGAGCGCGCGCCGGGCCGCGCCGGGTGGGGGGATTCGCAGCCATAGGGGCGATGGCTAGGATGCCTCAGCGATACAGGTTTGGAAACCGGGCGTTGACAACCTTCAGTCATTTCAATATTCGTTGAAATATGGAAAAGATGGATGCCGTTGCCGCGCTGGCGGCGCTCGCGCAGGACAACCGCCTCGACGTTTTCCGGCTGCTGGTGCAGGCCGGTCCCGGCGGCATGCAGGCGGGGGCGGTGGCGGCCGCGCTTGCGCTTGCGCCCAACACGCTGACCTTCCATTTTGACCGGCTCCGCATGGCCGGACTGGTCACCGTGCGCCGCGACGGGCGGGCGATGATCTACGCCGCGCGGTTCGACCGGATGAACGCGCTGCTCGGCTTTCTCACCGAAAACTGTTGTGGCGGCGCGGCTTGCGGTCCCGTCGCCGAATGCAAACCGGTGCGCAAACGCGCCAAAATGCCAGCCTGAGAGGACAGACCATGAAGCGCCTGCATGTTCACGTCTCGGTCGAAGACATCGCGCATTCCGTCGGCTTTTACTCCGCGCTGTTCGCGGCAAGGCCGTCGGTCGTGAAACCGGACTACGCCAAGTGGATGCTGGAGGATCCGCGCGTCAATTTCGCGATCTCCACCCGTGGCCGCGAACCGGGCCTCGATCATCTCGGCATCCAGGTCGAGAACACCGGCGAACTGCATGAAGTGTATGCCCGCCTGCGCGAAGCCGGCGGCAATGTCATCGAGCAGGGCGAGACCGCGTGCTGCTACGCCAAATCCGAGAAAGCATGGACTGACGACCCCGCGGGCATTGCCTGGGAAACTTTCCACACCACCGGCGAAAGCACGACGTATGGCGACGGCACCGGCGAGAACGAGGCGCGGGTGGCGCATGAAAAGACAAGCGCATGCGGTGCGCCGCAAGCCGCGCCGAAGCAAAGCGCATGCTGCGATCGCTAGAGGTGCACGATGGCCGCTCAGCCCTACAATGTGCTGTTCCTGTGCACCGGCAATTCCGCGCGTTCGATCATCGGGGAAGCGATTTTGAACAAGATCGGGGCCGGTAAATTCCGTGCTTACAGCGCCGGGAGCCAGCCGAAGGGGAGGGTGAATCCGCATACCATCCAGCTTCTGCAGAGTCTCGGCTACGACACGTCCGTCTTGCGTTCGAAATCGTGGGACGAATTTGCGGGGGCCGGCGGGCCGGAGTTCAATTTCGTGTTCACCGTCTGCGACGGCGCTGCGGCGGAAGCCTGCCCGGTGTGGCCGGGGCAGCCGATGACAGCCCATTGGGGCATACCCGATCCGGCGGAGGCGAGCGGAACGCAGGCGGAGATCGCGCTGGCGTTCAAGGAAGCCTATCGGCTGCTCAACCAGCGCATCGGCATCTTCACCTCCCTGCCGCTGCGTTCGCTCGACCAATTGAGCCTCAGGAACCGGCTGCGCGAAATCGGCGAGATAGAAGGTACGACGACGCGGATGACCGAACGATCATGATGGCTTCGCTCGGACGGCGCATCTTTTCCGAATGGCTGGGCACCGCCTTTCTGCTCGCCGCCGTGGTCGGATCGGGGATCATGGCGCAAAAGCTCGCCGGCGGGAACGTCGCGCTTGCGCTTCTGTGCAACACCATACCGACCGGCGCGATCCTTGTTGTCCTGATCCTTGTGTTTGGGCCGCTTTCCGGCGCCCACTTCAATCCCGCCGTGACGGCGGCGCTCGCATGGCGCGGCGAACTGGCCTGGACCATCGCCGGCGGTTATATCACCGCGCAGATCGTCGGCGCCCTGACCGGGGTATGGGCGGCGCACCTGATGTTCGAACTGCCGGTCTGGCAGTTCTCGCTCACGCAACGCACGGGGGCCGGACAGTGGCTTGCCGAGGGTATCGCGACCTTCGGATTGCTGCTGACGATCTTCGGCTGCGCCGCGCGAACGCCGGCGGCGATACCCTATGCCGTCGGCCTCTATATCATTTCGGCCTACTGGTTCACGGCCTCGACTTCGTTCGCCAATCCCGCGGTGACCCTCGCGCGCTCACTGTCGGATAGCTTTGCCGGCATCGCTCCAGGTGGCGTGGCAGCCTTCGTTCTGGCCCAGCTTGGCGGGGCGGCCGTTGCGGTAGCGGTGGCGCGCTGGCTGTGGGCAGGCTCGAAGTAGATCGACGCCGAGGTCCCCGCCTTGACCTTCGAATTGCCCGTCACCTGCCGCGGTCACTGCCCCGGCAGTTGTAGGCCCTGCGGAAGCCGGCGGCCTGCGCGTCTTCCTCCGAGCAGAACCAGCGATCCGGTTCGGTCAGCGCCGGATAACTGCGGCAGGTCCGCAGATGATAGATGCCGACATTGCCGGTGACGCGGGCGCGGACCGCGAACTTGCCCTTGATGTTGCAGCCTGAGGGCATCACGAGGTCATCGGGGAACAGCGCGGCGCGAATTTCGCGATCCCGGTCCGCCCGGCACGATCCGCCCAGCAGCGCGCCGTCCTTTCGTCCGCGGCGGAACTCTTGCGGCGCGACAAAGCAGCCTTTCCAGAGGCCCTGGCGGTTCTCCCTGGCGCGGGCTTCATCGTCCTTGAAGCGCCCCTTGGCGGAAGATTCGAGATTCAGGGCAAAGCCCTGGCGGACCAGCATTTGGTTCAGGCTGGTGGTCTCGCCTGCGAGGGTGCAGATACCGATGTGCCGCTTCTTGTAGCTCGGGTCCGCACCGAGATCCTCGCAGCGGACCTGGCGGTCGCCGATCAGCTTTGCCAGCTGGTCGCGCGCCTCGACGCCGCAGCTCCAGGAGTCGGCGTGATCGTCGATGCAGAGTTGGTCGACCGAAGGCGCGTCGATGCCGTCGAGCCGATAGGTCAGGTTGCCGAGCTGAAGCGTGCCGCCATCGCGGATCGTCGCAGGAGCGGCGAAGCTTTTGCTCGCCGAAACAACCGCCAGTAGCAGCGTCGCAATCAGAGATAGTCGTGAGCGCATTTGTTTCACTTCAAAATGAATTTCACACCCGATACGCGCTTTAGCATGAGCCGACATCATGAAACCAAGTGGCCGTGAGCTCCAGCCTGCCGAAGGTCGCGCCGAACGGACCGCTCATGTGGTTGTCAGATCCTTCAAACCGTGGATTGACTTTCCAAGAACAAAAGAAGAACATCGACGGAGCGGATCAACCCGGAACAATGCGATGTCCTCGCCCTCGCCAGCCAATACCGAGGACCATGACGGCCTGGAAGCCGCGGTGGAGCAGGCGATCGCGGCATGCGGCGGCGATCTGCGCTCTACCATCCGCGCGTTGATCGTCGCCAATGAATATCTGGAGAACGAGGCCAGCGAATTGATGAAGGCCGTTTCCCACGCCTATGCGCGCGGCAGATTTGGCACCTATTCAGGCTAGCGTGCCGCGCTGCGGGAGGGACGAGGTCGCCAGGGCGACATAGGCCATTGCCTCCGGTCCGTTTTGCTGTACGACGCAATTGTTACCCCCGCCTGCGCATGCCACATTGCGGGTGAGGATTCTGCCCAAAGGCCCAAGCCAGAAGAACATGTTCAAACGAATTCTGATCGCAAATCGCGGCGAGATCGCCTGCCGGGTCATCAAGACTGCGCGCCGCATGGGAATTGAGACGGTCGCGGTTTACTCCGAAGCCGACCGCGACGCCCTGCACGTCGAAATGGCCGATGACGCCGTGCTGATCGGGCCGCCGGCGGCGTCCGAAAGCTATCTGTCGATCGACAAGATCGTGGCAGCCTGCCGCAAGACCGGGGCTGAGGCCGTGCATCCCGGCTACGGGTTTTTGTCCGAGCGCGAAGCGTTTCCGCGCGCGCTTGAAAAAGCCGGGATCGTCTTCATCGGTCCGAACGCCGGCGCGATCGCCGCGATGGGCGACAAGATCGAATCCAAGAAGGCGGCCGCGAAGGCCAGGGTCTCGACGGTGCCGGGACACCTCGGCGTCATCGAGGACGAGAAGCATGCGGTGAAGATCGCCGACGAGATCGGCTACCCCGTGATGATCAAGGCCTCCGCCGGCGGCGGCGGCAAGGGCATGCGGATCGCGCATTCGAAATCGGAAGTCGCGGAGGGGTTCAACCTGGCCAGGGCCGAAGCCAAATCCTCGTTCGGCGACGACCGCGTCTTCATCGAAAAATTCATCGTCGATCCCCGCCACATCGAGATCCAGGTGCTGGGTGACAAGCATGGCCATGTCATCCATCTCGGCGAGCGCGAGTGCTCGATCCAGCGCCGCAATCAGAAGGTGATCGAGGAGGCGCCGTCGCCGCTGCTCGACGAGACCACCCGCCGCAGGATGGGCGAACAGGCGGTGGCGCTGGCCAAGGCCGTGAAATACGATTCCGCCGGCACGGTCGAATTCGTCGCAGGCCAGGACAGGAGTTTCTACTTCCTCGAAATGAACACGCGGCTGCAGGTCGAGCATCCCGTCACCGAACTGGTCACCGGCATCGACCTGGTCGAGCAGATGATCCGCGTCGCCGCCGGCGAAAAACTGTCGCTGGCGCAGAAGGACGTCACGCTGACCGGATGGGCGGTGGAATCCCGCGTCTATGCCGAAGACCCGTTCCGCAACTTCCTGCCCTCGATCGGGCGGCTGGTGAAATACCGTCCGCCCGCGGAAGCAAGCCATGACGGCGTCACCATCCGCAACGATACCGGCGTCCAGGAAGGCGGCGAGATCTCTATTCATTACGATCCGATGATCGCCAAGCTCGTGACCCATGCGCCGTCGCGCGCGGCCGCGATCGAGGCGCAGTCGGCCGCGCTGGATTCGTTTTATATCGACGGTATCCGGCACAACATCCCGTTTTTGTCGGCGCTGATGAATCACCCGCGCTGGCGTGCCGGCGAACTCTCTACCGGTTTCATCGCCGAGGAGTTCAGGGATGGGTTTAAACCGATTGCGCCGGAGGGCGAACGGGCCAGGGTGATCGCGGCGGCGGCCGCGGCGATCGACCATCGGCTCGGCGCCCGCAAGCGCAAGATTTCCGGGCAGATGACCGGACGGCCGGTGACGCGGGCGACCGCGCGCAGCGACTGGCTCAACGGACAAGAATACATTCTGGATGTGACGGCCGGCGTGGTGAGGTTCGGTGACGGCCTCGAAGGCGCGCGACCGGCTTCCGAGGATTGCGTGCGAGTGAGCTATCGCGAGGGGGCAGGCGCCGCCGGCGAGGTTGAGGTGGTCTCGTCCTGGAAGCCGGGCGATCCGGTGTGGCACGGCCGCGTCGGTGGACGCCATGTCGCCGTGCAGGTGCGCTGCCTGCCCAACGGCTTCGATCTGACGTGGCAGGGGGCGCAGGCGCGGGCCTATGTTTACACCGAAAGCGAGGCCGCGGCCGCGCGGCTGATGCCGGTGACGTCGGCGGCCGATTCCGGCAAGAAACTGTTGTGCCCGATGCCCGGGCTCGTGGTGTCGATCGCCGTCAACGAGGGGCAGGAGGTCAAGGCCGGCGAGACGCTCGCCGTGGTCGAGGCGATGAAGATGCAGAACGTGCTGCGCGCCGAGCGCGACGGCACGGTGAGGAAGATCCACGCCGCCGCCGGCGCGACGCTGGCGGTCGACGCGCTGATCCTCGAATTCGCCTGATCATGGCCTTCCGCAAGCGCCGCGAGGTATTGCGTGCGATCCTGAACGGATCGGCCTGCATCCGTCCGGGCTCGGTCTATGACGCGACCTCGATCCGGATCGCCGAGGACCTTGGCTTCGAGCTCGGCATGTTCGGCGGCTCGGTCGCCTCGCTGGCCGTGTTGGGCGATCCCGACGTCACCTTGATCACATTGACCGAACTTGCCGAGCAGATGCGGCGGATGTCGCGGGCGTCGACGTTGCCGGTGCTGGTCGATGCCGATCACGGCTATGGCAATGCGCTCAATGTCCGCCGCACGGTGCAGGAGCTGGAAGCCGCCGGCGCCGCCGGCCTCACCATCGAGGACACGCTGCTGCCGCAGGCCTTTGGACAAACGACGACGCAGTTGATTTCGCTGCAAGAAGGTGTCGGCAAGATGAAGGCGGCACTCGACGGGCGCGGCGAACCCTCGCTGGTCATCATGGGCCGCACCGGCGCCGCGTCGATCACGGGCCTTGACGACGCGATCGCGCGCGCGCGGGCTTATGAAGCGGTCGGGGTCGATGCGCTGTTTTTCACCGGCATCAGGGATCGCGTAGAGCTGGAAGCTATATCTGCTGCGACAACTCTGCCGATCGTGCTCGGCGGCGCGCCCGAAGACATGACCGCGCTCGACTATCTTGCCACCCAGCGGGTGCGGATCGCGCTGCAGGGCCACGCGCCATTCGCCGCCGCCACGCAAGCGGTGTACGAGACGCTTAAAGCGTTACGCGAGGGAACGTCGCCCAAGGGCTTGAAAGGCCTGGCGTCGCCGGAACTGACCGGCCGCGCCATGCGCGAGGCGGAGGTTAATGCGCGCAGCGACGCGTTTCTCGGGCTCGGGAAAAAATAGGTGCGCGGCGTCATCCGCCACGTCACCATCATCGGCCGCGTGCAGGGCGTCGGCTACCGCGCCTTTGTCGCGCATCAAGCCACCGCGCGCGACCTCGAAGGCTGGGTGCGCAACCGCCGGGATGGCAGTGTCGAGGCGGTGTTCGCCGGGGCGGAAGATGTGGTGTCGGACATAATCGCGTCCTGTCGTCGCGGGCCGGCATTGGCAGAGGCCGACAGCGTGCGGGAAGAACCCGGCAATCCCGACGCACTGGAGCTGCGGCGGGCAGGGGAGCGGTTCTCGGTGCTGCCGACGATCTAGGCACGGCCAATCAATCTTCGGAACACCGGGATTCGGATTGATGCGGTTTGGCGTGATCGCCGGCGCGCCTGCGTTGCACGCAGTCGTTTTCAGTTCGCGGCCCGCTTGCGAGGCCTTCCGGTGACGCGTGGGCGCAAGTGAGCCTGCATCAGGACGGGATCGCGCAGAATCGCTCTGCACAGCATCGCAATGGGCGCGGGGATTTCGGCGCCACCGGCCTTGTAGGCGCACCAGGTGCTGACGCTTAACCCGAACATATCGGCCACTTCGTTGTTGGATAGGCCGACCTGTTCTTGCCAACGCCTGGCATCACGCGCGTCGAATTTCTTCTGTTCGTCGACCAGC
This sequence comes from Bradyrhizobium sp., assembly GCF_049691595.1. Classification (GTDB taxonomy): domain Bacteria; phylum Pseudomonadota; class Alphaproteobacteria; order Rhizobiales; family Xanthobacteraceae; genus Bradyrhizobium. Next base: position 747 of record NZ_JBAVNZ010000188.1, on the reverse strand, counting down.
AGCATGACGTGCTGAGCGTCGATGGCCAGGTCGCCGTCGTCCCACACGATCGCGGCTCCGTAGTTGCCGACGGATGCTTTCCTGAAGATCGTAGGCACCATCAGGGGCGCAAGTATTTCTCCGCCGGTCGCGATCCAGCCCAGCAAGTTCACCATGTCTTTTCGGGTTTTGCTGCGCCACTTGACGCTCAGCCTGCCGGTCCCTTCCACCGACACCGCTTCGATCCGCGGCATTTCTTCAGTCATCGGTGCCCTCCAAGGCTTCCAGTTACTTTACCGGATAACGCGGGTTGATTCTGTTCCATTCGGCCTTGATGGTCGCCATGTTCGCTTCGGCCCAACCGATTACCGCCCGACGGGCGGCGGGTGACGGCTTTCCGCGCATGATCATCAGGCTTTCGATCTCGATCTGCATCTCGAAGCCCCCGGCGGTGAGGCGGTGGCGCCCAGCGGCCGGCCGATCGCACCCCCCTTGACATCCGCCCGTTTCCGTCAGATATTTCTGTTATGACAGAAATATCTGACAAAAAGAAACTCCCCGCCGTGGTCGAACGGTTCATCCTGCATTGGGGCGACATGGGGGACGAGTGGGGCGTCAACCGCTCGGTCAGCCAGATCCATGGTCTGCTCTATCTCGCCGAAGCCCCGATGACCGCCGACGACATCGCCGACAGCCTGGGTATGGCGCGGTCCAACGTTTCGAATTCCATCAAGGAACTGCTGTCCTGGAATTTGATCCGGCGGGTGC
>NZ_JBAVNZ010000187.1:0-2345 GCF_049691595.1 Bradyrhizobium sp. | reverse complement strand
TGCGCGCCTTCGCGATCGAGAATGCGCTCCATTGGCTGGCCGAGTACCGTTTCGACGGGCTGCGGCTGGATGCGGTCAATGCCATCCATGAGCCGGGCGAAATTCCGCTGCTGCGCGATCTCAGCATGGCGGTGGGCAAACTTGCCGCGGAAACCGGCCGTCATATCCATCTGCTGCTCGAAAACGGCGACAATGCCGCGAGCTTGCTCGACGCCGGGCAAGACCCGGCCCGCGGAAAATTCCGTGCGCAGTGGAACGACGATTATCACCACGCCTGGCACGTGTGGCTGACCGGCGAGACGCAGGGCTACTACGGTGACCACACGACCTCGCCGCTGCGGGATATTGCCCGCGCGCTCGGCTCTGGCTTTGTCTATCAGGGCGAAGCCTCCGCGTTCCGCGGCGGACAATTGCGCGGCGAACCGAGCGGCCATCTTGCACCCGCCGCCTTCGTCAATTTCATCCAGAACCACGACCAGATCGGCAATCGCGCGCTCGGCGACCGGCTCGAAAACCATGTTGACACGGACGCCATCGAGGCCGCGATGGCGATTACACTGATGGCGCCGGCCGTTCCGATGCTGTTCATGGGAGAGGAGTGGGGCTCGAAGACGCCGTTCCCGTTCTTCTGTGGCTTCGAGGGCGAATTGGCCGACGCGGTCCGCGAGGGGCGGCGCCGGGAGTACGACTGGGCCTACGCCGACCATGGCGAGGGGGTGCCCGATCCACTGGCGCTCTCGACCTTTCGGTCGGCGGTGCTGGATTGGGACGAGCGAAGCCGGCCGGAGGGCAAAAAGCGGCTGGCATTGGTCCGGGAACTTCTGGCGATACGCCGGCGAGAGATCGTTCCCCGGCTTGCGGGCGCAGCCTTCGGCCATGCGCACGCGGCGGATAACGGCTTGCTCGCAGCGGATTGGCGGATGGGCGACGGCGCGACGCTGCGGCTGCTCGCCAATCTGTCCGATATCGCGGTTGCCCGCAAGGAAAGCCAAACGGAAAGCGAAACGGCCGGTACCGTCATCTGGGGCGGCGAGGCCAGTGGGTTGATTGCGCCATGGTCGGTGTTCTGGCGCATCGGTGCCGGGCCATAGATGTCGGTTCGTCAACGTACGCTGGACTCCGGGCTCGCGTTTTCGCGTGCTGAAATGGCGACATTCATGTTTTTCCCGCCAGCTTCCTTGCCGCCAGCTTGATCGACGCCGCCGCGTTCTCATAACCTTCCCACGCCCTGGTTTTCGCCAGCAGCGCCGGCACGGTGTGCACCGTGTAACGCTTCGGCTCGAGATCGCCGCGCAGCTGCGCCCAGCTCAGCGGCATCGACACGGTGGCGCCCGCGCGCGCCCGCGGCGACAGCACCGCGACCGCGGTCGACATCCGGTCGTTGCGCAGATAGTCGAGAAAAATCTTTCCCTTGCGCTGGCTCTTCGACATGTTGAGCAGATAGCGCGCCGGATCGTCATTCGCCATCCACTGGCAGATGCCCTGCGCAAACGCCTTTGCTTCCTTCCATGTCACCCTGTCTTTGGCGCCGTGGAGCAGCGGCGTCACCACGTGCAGGCCCTTGCCGCCGGTGGTCTTGCAGAAACTTTCAAGGCCAACCGCGGTCAGCCGCTGCCGCATATCCAGGGCCGCCGCGATCACCTCGGAAAATTCAACGTCGGGCGCGGGATCGAGATCGAACACCAGCCGGCCGGGGACATCGGGCGCGTCCGGCGCGCAGTTCCAGGGATGCAGCTCCAGCCCGCCGATCTGGGCGATCGCTGCCAGGCCCTCGACCCGGTCGATCTGCAGGTAAGGCTTGCGGTCGCCCGAAATCTTGACCAGCGCCAGCAAATTCGAGGCGCCCGGCATGGCGTGACGCTGGAAGAATTTTTCGCCGTTGATGCCATCCGGAGCACGCAGGATGGAGCATGGCCGGCCCTTGAGGTGGCCGATGATCCATCCGCCGACCGCTTCGAAATATCGTGCAAGATCGAGTTTTGTCACCGCTCGCCCGTCGCCCGCGTCGGGCCACAACGCCTTGTCGGGTTTCGAGATGACGACGCCCATCACCTCGGCGGCTTTATTCGCCGCGGGTTTGCCCTTCGCCGCCGTCTTTCCAGCCAGTCTTGCAACCCTGGTCATGGCCGGCTTCTCCGCCTCGACTTCCGCGGCCGGCTTGTCCAGCCGCAAGCCCTTGAACGCGGCCTGCCGGATGTTTCCGTCCGCGGTAAAGCCAGCGAATTCGATCTCGGCGACCAGCTCGGGCTTCAGCCAGTGCACGTCGCGGGTCTTGGGCGGCGCGTTCTTGCCGCCGAACGGGCTTTTGCCGGAAGCCACAGCCTTCAGCGCCGGCATGATACGCC
>NZ_JBAVNZ010000186.1:0-37755 GCF_049691595.1 Bradyrhizobium sp. | reverse complement strand
GCTCATGGTTTCGCGGCGCGGCTTTGCCGGCGCCTGCGGCCCGCGCGCCAGTTCCATCAGCATGCGCAGCGCCTCGGCCACCGAGCGATGGCGCACCGTGGTGCGGCCGATCGCGCCGAATCGGCATTCGCGATGCAGGATTCTTCCGTCGCGCGCGGCGACCGCGAAATGCACCAGGCCGACCGGCTTGCCGGGCGTGGCGCCGCCAGGGCCGGCAACGCCCGTAATGGAAACCGCGAGGTCGACGCCGGCTTTCTCCAGCGCGCCGATCGCCATCGCGGTCGCGGTTTCCTTGCTGACCGCCCCGAAGGTCGCGAGCGTCGTCGCCTTGACGCCGAGCATCGCGCGCTTGGCCTCGTTGGAATAGGTGATGAAGCCGCGGTCGATGACGTCGGAGGAGCCGGGAATGTCGGTCAGCGCACCGGCGAGAAGGCCGCCGGTGCAGGATTCCGCGGTCGCAATCGTCAGCCTGCGCATCCGGCACAGGTCGAGTAGCGAGCGGGAGAGCGCGCGGGCGTCGCTGCCGCTCATATCAGTCGCTCCAGCCTTCTTTGCCCCAGGGCAGGCGGATGGTGGCGCTTGCGGTCGCGGCGATGCCTTCCTCGCGGCCGGTGAAGCCGAGCCGCTCGCTGGTAGTCGCCTTCACGGCAATGCGCGCGATATTGACGCCGGTGATCTCGGCGATGCGCGCGCGCATGGTGTCGCGCAGCGGCCCGATTTTCGGCCGCTCGCAGATCATCGTCACCTCGAGGTTGGCGATGCGGCCGCCGCGCTCGGTGACGCGGTCCACCGCATATTTCAGGAAGCGGTCGGAGGCTGCCCCCTTCCATTGCGGATCGCTCGGCGGAAAGTGCGAGCCGATATCGCCGTCCGCCAGCGCGCCGAGAATGGCGTCGACCAGCGCGTGCAGGCCGACATCGCCGTCGGAATGGGCGAGAAAGCCGTGCGTGTGCGGCACGCGAACGCCGCAGAGCATCAGATGATCGCCGTCGCCGAACGCGTGCACGTCGTAGCCGGTGCCGGTCCTGATATCGCCGAGCTGGCTCGCGAGGCGGGCCTCTTCGCGGACGAAATCCTCAGGGGTGGTCAGTTTCATGTTGGCAGGATCGCCTTCAAAGGTCGCCACCGTCAATCCCGCCCACTCCGCCAGCGCCGCGTCATCGGTGAAATCGCTGCGGCCGTCGCGTGCCGCGCGGCGATGGGCATCGAGGATCACCTCGAAGCGAAACGCCTGCGGCGTCTGCGCAATCCGCAGCCGCGCGCGATCCGGTGTCGCCTCGACGTGGCCGGTATCGCCGGTCAGCTTGATCGTGTCGGTAACCGGTATCGCCGGAATCGCGGCGCCGGTCCGGCCCGCAGCGTCGATTGCGCGCGAAATCACCGCTGGCGTGACGAAGGGCCGGGCAGCGTCATGAATCAGGACGATATCGGGCGCCTGGCTCGCCAGCGCTTCAAGTCCGGCGTGCACCGAAGCCTGACGCGTCGCGCCGCCATCGGCCGGCGGCCGATGGCGCAGTCCCGCGACCGCGTCGTTGAAGATGGCGGCGTCGTCGGGATTCACGACCGGCTGCACCGCGAACACATCGGGATGGCGGCAGAACACCGCCATCGCGCGATAGATCACCGTCTGCCCGCCGATCTCTCGATATTGTTTTGGGCTTCCCGCACCGGCGCGAAGCCCGCGTCCGGCTGCGACAAGGATGGCTGCGGTGCGCACGGGTTTGGGCATCGGACTCAAGTTGCGGACGGATCTGGTTGCGGAGAAAAATCGGGCTCGCTGGCGGACAGCCCTTACCATGCTCAATGCACAAAAATAGAGCGATTCCCAACAGCTGTGGGAAAAGCAGATTTTGTTGCGGCGCACTTGCACAAGCGATAGATTTGTCTAAAGTGTAGGCATGGATCTTGACTGCACAAGATTTGTGCGCACAATGGACGACGGCGGGGCTATAACGCGGCCGCCAGAATAACGAGAAGTCCGTGACCGGCCTGGATGAATCACGCTGCAAACCATTGAAAATAGGCGATATTGTTATCGCCAACCGGGCGCTTCTCGCGCCGATGTCTGGCGTTACCGATGCTCCCTTTCGACGCCTCGCCGCGGTCCTCGGTGCCGGACTTGTGGTGTCCGAGATGACCGCCAGCGACGATCTCGTCAATGGCAAGCCGATGTCGAAGCTGCGCTGCGAGGCCGCCGGCATCGGGCCGCATGTCGTTCAGCTCGCGGGCTGCGAGACCCGTTGGATGGCGGAGGGCGCGCGGATCGCGGAAGCCGCCGGCGCCGACATCATCGACATCAACATGGGTTGTCCGGCACGCCATGTGACCGGGGGCCAGTCCGGCTCGGCACTGATGCGCGATCTCGATCATGCGTTGCGGCTGATTGAAGCAACGATATCGGCGGTGCGCGTGCCGGTGACATTGAAGATGCGGCTTGGCTGGGACGATGATTCGCGGAACGCGCCGGAATTGGCGCGCCGTGCGGAGGCCGCCGGCGTGCGGATGATCACGGTGCACGGGCGCACCCGTTGTCAGTTCTACAAGGGCTGCGCGGATTGGGGCGCGGTGCGCGCGGTCAGGCGGGTGATCTCGATTCCACTCGTCGTCAACGGTGATATCACCTCGTTCGAGAAAGCGCTCGGCGCGCTCGAGAAGTCCGGCGCCGACGCCGTGATGATCGGACGCGGCGCGCAGGGCCAGCCGTGGCTCCCCGGTCAGATCGGCCGCCGCCTGGAGACGGGGATCGTCGAACAGGAGCCGTCGCTGGCCGAGCAACTCAGGCACGTCCGCGCGCTGTATGATGAAGTCTGCCGTCACTACGGATTGCGCATCGGCCTCAAGCACGCCCGCAAACATCTCGGCTGGGCGCTCGACATCGCAGCCCGGTACAGCCGCACGCCGGCGGCGCGGCTGAGTAGCTGGCGGCAAAAGATTCTGACATCGGAGGTGCCTTCCAGCGTGCATCGCTCCCTCGAAGATGCATTCGACGATTTTGCATGGAGTGCTGCTGCATGAGTTCCGCCGCAGAACATCGAAGGCCCGCGCCCTCCGATGGCGAGGCGATCCTCAACGCCTTGCCCAACCCGGTGCTGCTGGTGGCGCCCGACGGGCGGATCGTCGACGCCAACATGGCGGCGGAATCCTTCTTCGAGATTTCGACGCAATTCCTGCGGCGGCAGTCGCTGAATGAACTGGTCCCGTTCGGCAGTCCGCTATTGGCGCTGATCGATCAGGTGCGATCGAGCGGCTCGCCGGTCAACGAGTACAAGGTCGATCTGGGCACGCCGCGGATCGGCGGCGACCGCCAGGTCGACCTTCACGTCGCCCCGCTCACCGAGCGTCCCGGCCATATCGTCGTGATGCTGCAGGAACGCACGATCGCCGACAAGATGGACCGCCAACTGACGCATCGAAGCGCCGCGCGCTCGGTGATCGCGCTGGCCGCGATGCTGGCGCATGAAATCAAGAATCCGCTGTCCGGTATCCGCGGCGCAGCGCAACTGCTGGAGCAGGCGGCCTCGTCCGAGGACCGCATCCTGACGCGGCTGATCTGCCAGGAAACCGACCGCATCGTCACGCTGGTCGACCGGATGGAAGTGTTCGGCGACGACCGGCCGGTGACGCGCGGTCCGGTCAACATCCATTCGGTGCTCGATCACGTCAAACGGCTCGCGCAATCGGGCTTTGCGCGCAACATCCGCTTTATCGAAGACTACGATCCGTCGCTGCCGCCGGTGCTGGCCAACCAGGACCAGTTGATCCAGGTGTTCCTCAATCTGGTGAAGAACGCCGCCGAAGCGGTTGCCGACCTCGGGAGCGATGCGGAAATCCAGCTCACGACCGCGTTCCGTCCGGGCGTGCGGCTGTCGGTGCCGGGCAAGAAGTCGCGGGTATCGCTGCCGCTCGAGTTTTGCGTCAAGGACAACGGCTCGGGCGTCCCGGAAGATCTGCTTCCGAACCTGTTCGACCCTTTCGTCACGACCAAGCAAACGGGCAGCGGGCTCGGGCTTGCGCTGGTCGCAAAAATCGTCGGCGACCACGGCGGCATCATCGAATGCGAATCCCAGCCGCGGAAGACGACCTTCCGCGTGCTGTTGCCGATGTACAACGCCGCCAACCATTTCGATCAAGGCCATCGCGATGACGTTTCAGTTTCGCCGTCGGCTGCCGCACAGCACGCAAGATGAGGATAAAAAATGCCCTCAGGTAGCATACTTGTCGCTGACGACGACACGGCCATCCGCACGGTTCTGAACCAGGCGCTTTCGCGCGCCGGCTACGAAGTGCGGCTGACCGGGAACGCGGCGACGCTGTGGCGCTGGGTAAGCCAGGGCGAGGGCGATCTCGTCATCACCGATGTGGTGATGCCCGACGAGAACGCGTTCGATCTCTTGCCGCGGATCAAGAAGATGCGGCCGAATCTTCCCGTCATCGTCATGAGCGCCCAAAACACCTTCATGACCGCGATCCGGGCTTCGGAGCGCGGTGCCTATGAATATCTGCCCAAACCGTTCGACCTGAAGGAGCTGATCACCATCGTCGGACGCGCCTTGGCCGAGCCGAAGGAGCGGGTGTCGAACGCGCCCGACGAATCCGAGTTCGATTCGATCCCGCTGGTCGGCCGCTCGCCGGCGATGCAGGAAATCTACCGGGTGCTGGCGCGCCTCATGCAGACCGACCTGACCGTGATGATTTCAGGCGAGTCGGGCACCGGCAAGGAACTGGTAGCACGCGCGCTGCACGACTATGGCAAGCGGCGCAACGGCCCCTTCGTCGCCGTCAACATGGCGGCGATCCCGCGCGATCTCATCGAGTCCGAATTGTTCGGCCATGAACGCGGTGCCTTCACCGGCGCCAATACCCGCGCGTCCGGCCGGTTCGAGCAGGCCGAAGGCGGCACGTTGTTCCTCGACGAAATCGGCGACATGCCGATGGAGGCCCAGACGCGCCTGCTGCGCGTGTTGCAGCAGGGCGAATACACCACCGTCGGCGGCCGCACGCCGATCAAGACCGACGTGCGGATCGTGGCTGCGAGCAACAAGGACCTGCGCATCCTGATTCAGCAGGGGCTGTTCCGCGAAGATCTGTTCTTCCGCCTCAACGTGGTGCCGCTGCGGCTGCCGCCGCTGCGCGAGCGGATCGAGGATCTGCCCGATCTGATCCGGCATTTCTTCGCACTGGCGGAGAAGGACGGATTGCCGCCAAAGAAACTCGATACGCTGGCGCTGGAACGCCTCAGGCAGCACCGCTGGCCTGGCAACGTGCGCGAACTGGAAAACCTCGCCCGCCGGCTCGCGGCGCTCTATCCGCAGGACGTCATCACCGGTTCGGTCATCGATGGCGAGCTGGCGCCGCCGGCCGTCACCTCCGGCGGCAACGCCCCGCTCGGGGTCGACAATCTCGGCGGCGCGGTCGAGGCCTATCTGTCCTCACACTTCTCGGGTTTCCCGAACGGCGTGCCGCCGCCGGGCCTCTATCACCGCATCCTCAAGGAGATCGAGGTGCCACTGCTGACGGCCGCGCTGGCCGCCACCCGGGGCAATCAAATCCGTGCGGCCGACCTGCTCGGCCTCAACCGCAATACGCTGCGGAAGAAGATCCGCGACCTGGACATCCAGGTCTATCGGAGCGGGGTGTAGGGAACCGAGCTCGCTCCCGGATGCCCGTGGGGGGACAAAAAGCCACAGAGGATAGGTTTTACGGCAGCTAGCGCCGTGGAATTGTCGCAATTCGGCAACACATCGTGATATGAATGCATCAGTCCGCGGGCTCAGGCGCGGATGGCTCCAGTTCACCATTGCCGGAATGACCAGCGCAGAGACTACGGCTCCATCGTTCGACCCGTCGTTTGCCGAACCGAAGGGATGGCCCCTGAAGTGGCTGGCGCCGTTCGCGGTCGCGATCGCGCTGCTGTCGGCTTTCCTGACCTTCGTCGTGCTCAGCGGCCTGACGCCGATCGAACCGACGCGCCAGGTCGTCTATTCATTCCTGCTGATCAATGCCGCGACCATCCTGCTTCTGGTCGGCATCATCGTCCGCGAAGTCTGGCAGGTGGTTCAGGCCCGCCGCCGCGGCCGGGCGGCGGCCAGGCTGCACGTCCAGATTGTCAGCCTGTTCTCGGTTATCGCGGTGTTGCCGGCGGTGCTGGTGGCCGCCGTCGCCAACGTCACCATCGACCGCGGTCTCGACCGGCTGTTCTCGGGCCCGACGCGGGAGGTGATTCAGAACTCGCTGATCATTGCCCGCGCCTATACCTACGAACACGCCCAGCTCATTCGCGGCGATATTCTGGGCATGGCCAACGATATTTCCCACGCCCGGCCGTTGTTCGATCAGGATCGCAGGACGTTTCGCGAGCTGCTGACCGCAAGCGCCGCCTCGCGCAATCTGCCGGGCGCCATGCTGATCGACAAGGACCGCAATGTGCTGGAGACGGCGCAAACCGGCATTCAGCAAAGCTTCACGACGCCGCCGCAGGAATTCCTCGGCAATGTCGATGAAACCGAACCGCAGATCGCGGTGTTTCCCGAGGCAAACTATGTCGCGGCCGTGATTCGTCTGCGCGCCTTCAACGACACCTTCCTCTACGTTGCGCGGCTGCTCGATCCGCGGGTGATCGGGCAGCTGAAACAGACCGAGGCCAGCGTCGCCGAATATGCCCAGATCGAATCCCGCAGGCTCGGCATTCAGGTGGCCTTTGCGCTGATGTTCGCGGTCATCGCGCTGACGATCCTGATGGCTTCGGTGCTGATCGGGCTGAATTTCGCCAACTGGCTGGTGGCGCCGATCCGCAACCTGATGAGCGCCGCCAATGTGGTTTCGACCGGCGACCTGCATGTCCAGGTGCCGGTCCACCGGTCGGAAGGCGATCTGGCGCAACTCGGCGAGACCTTCAACAAGATGACGCAGGAATTGCGCACCCAGCGCGACGAGCTGGTGAACGCCAGCGAGCTGATCGACAGCCGCCGCCGTTTCATCGAGGCGGTGTTGTCATCGGCGAGCGCCGGCATCATCGGTGTTGACGCCTCCGGCAGCGTCGGCATCCTGAATCGCTCCGCCGAAAAACTGATCGGTCACGCCGAATCGGAGACGCTGGACCATCCGCTGTCGGACGTGCTGCCCGAGCTCGATGACATGATGAAAGCGGCACGCGAGGGCACGCAGCGCCTGGTGCAGGGCCAGATCACCATCAACCGCGACGGTCACGAGCGCAATCTGTCGGTTCGCATCAGCGCCGAGCAGACCAGCCAGTCGCGCGACAGCTATATCATCACGCTCGACGACGTCACCGAACTGGTTTCCGCGCAGCGCACCTCGGCCTGGGGCGACGTCGCGCGGCGCATCGCCCATGAAATCAAGAATCCGCTGACGCCGATCCAGCTTTCCGCCGAGCGCATTCGCCGCAAATTCGGCAAGGTCATCACCGAGGACAAGGCGGTGTTCGAGCAATGCACGGATACGATCGTGCGACAGGTCGATGACATCAGGCGCATGGTCGATGAGTTTTCGCGCTTCGCGCGGATGCCCAAGCCCGTGATCGAGGGCGAGGATGTTGCCGATACCGTGCGGCAGGCGGTGTTCCTGATGAAGGTCGGGCATCCCGACCTCGATATCGAGACCGACATCAAGCAGGACCCGATGCGGGCCCAGTTCGACCGCCGGCTGATTTCGCAGGCGCTGACCAACATCATCAAGAACGCCACCGAGGCGATCGAGCTGGTCCCGCCGGAAGAGCTGGGAAGGGGTCGTATCGACGTCATCGCCGCGCGTGAGAACGACGACATCGTGATCGACGTGATCGACAATGGCATCGGCCTGCCCAAGGTAGCCCGGACCCGCCTGCTCGAGCCCTATGTGACGACCCGCCAGAAGGGCACCGGGCTCGGACTTGCGATCGTTGGCCGGGTTCTCGAAGACCATGGTGGCCGCATCGAACTCAAGGATGCCCAGGATTTCCGATCCGGGCAGCGCGGCGCGTGGCTGCGGCTGCGGTTCGCCGTGTCCGGCCAGGCTCCGAAGGCTGAAGCGAGGGAGCCGGCTGCGGAGCCAAGTCCGGAACCCAAAGAACCTGGCGCCGTGAAAAGCCAGCCGGCGGCCGAGACCGTCGAGCCGGCATTGACGGCCAACAGTGAAACAAAAATCCAAGCCGCGGCAGGCGAGTGACAAGACAGGCGTAACCCATGGCAAGTGAAATTCTGATTGTCGATGACGAAGCCGATATCCGCGATCTCGTTGCGGGCATCCTGGACGACGAGGGTTTCAGCACCCGAACCGCGCGCGACAGCGATTCGGCGCTGGCGGAGATCGCAAACCGCCGCCCGCATCTGGTGTTCCTCGACATCTGGCTGCAGGGCTCCAAGCTCGACGGTCTGCAATTGCTGGAGCAGATCAAGAAGGATCATGCCGATGTGCCTGTGGTGATGATCTCCGGCCACGGCAACATCGAAACCGCGGTCGCGGCGATCAAACGCGGCGCCTATGACTTCATCGAAAAACCCTTCAAGTCCGACCGGTTGATCCTGGTTGCGACCCGGGCGCTGGAGACATCGCGGCTCAAGCGCGAGGTGAAGGAACTCAAGCAACTCGCTCCCGCGGCAAGCGTCCTGACCGGGCGCTCCGCCTGCATGAACCAGTTGCGCCAGACCATCGACCGGGCCGCCAAGGCCAACAGCCGCATCCTGATCGTTGGCCCGTCGGGATCGGGCAAGGAACTGGCGGCGCGCACGCTTCATAACGCCTCAAGCCGCGCCGAAGGCCCATTCGTGGTCATCAATGCCGCGGCGATCACGCCGGAGCGGATGGAGGTTGAACTGTTCGGGATCGAACAGAGCAATGGCGAGCAGCAGCGCAAGGCCGGCGCGCTGGAGGAGGCCCATGGCGGTACGCTGTTCATCGACGAGATCGCCGACATGCCGCGGGAAACCCAGAACAAGATCCTGCGCGTCCTGGTCGATCAGACCTTCCAGCGTTCCGGCGGCACCACCAAGGTCAATGTTGACGTCCGCATCATCTCCTCGACCGCGCGCAATCTAGAGGAGGAGATCGCGGAGGGCCGGTTCCGCGAGGATCTCTATCACCGGCTGTCAGTCGTCCCGATCCGGGTACCGCCGCTGTCGGAACGCCGCGAGGACATTCCCGAACTGATCGACTACTTCATGGACCAGATATCGGTTGCAACCGGCCTGCCCAGACGCCAGATCGGCCAAGACGCGATGGCGGTCCTGCAGTCGCATGTCTGGCCCGGCAACGTGCGGCAGCTTCGCAACAATGTCGAGCGGGTGATGATTTTGGCTGGCGGCGGGCCGGAGGCGATCATCACCGCCGATATGCTGCCGCAGGATGTCGGCTCGATGGTGCCGGCGATGCCGACCAGCAACAATGGCGAGCACATCATGGGCTTGCCGTTGCGCGAGGCGCGGGAAGTGTTCGAGCGCGATTATCTGATTGCCCAGATCAGCCGCTTTTCCGGCAACATCTCACGGACAGCGGAATTCGTCGGCATGGAGCGTTCGGCGCTGCATCGCAAGCTCAAGGCGCTTGGGGTCGGCTGATTCGCCCAGAACCTCGCTTCTGGTTCAATCAGAAACGAGGTTCCACGCTCTTGTTTTGACGCGTTTTCTCCACGCGAACCGGTATCGATTCCGCTATCCAAGGCGTCGCTCGAAAATGCTCTGGCGCCGATCCATGCAATTGCCTGGAAATATTCGCCTCTTTTCGGAGAATTACCGAGGATTGCCACAGTGTTGGGGGCGGGTAAGGCGCGAACGCGCTTGCCTAAAAACCGCGCCTGCCCTCTAATCGTGCCGCTTTTGCCTGCCGGAGGGGGGATCTCAGGGCAGGCAGGCAACCGGAAAGGGCTCCGTCAGAGAGCGGGAACCGGTTCAATAAAAAGAAGCACAAGACGGCGGGATAAAAACAATGGCGGCAGACCGCGCACAAAACCTACAGGACACCTTCCTAAATCACGTTCGTAAAACCAAAACGCCACTAACGATCTTTCTGGTCAACGGAGTGAAGCTGCAGGGGATTGTCACCTGGTTCGACAATTTCTGCCTGCTGCTCCGGCGCGACGGTCATTCGCAACTGGTCTACAAACACGCGATCTCGACCATCATGCCCGGCGCTCCGATCCAGTTGTTCGAGGGCGGCGAGGATGCTCCGGCTTGAAAGTGACCTGATTGGAACCCCTCAAACATGAAGGGGGTGCCGACCGTCCGCGGTCGGCAGGGGGCAAGGACAGCGGGCGGGTGATCGTCATCGGCCCCTATCTGCGCATGCGCCGCGGCGATCCCGACGCGCAAACGGAGAGTGCTGTTCGTGACTACGAGGCGCGGATCGCGGAAGCCGCGGGGCTGGCTCGCGCCATCGACCTGACGGTCGCGGACGCCGTGATTGCGCCGCTTGGCCAGATCAGGCCTGCAACCTATCTCGGCAAGGGCAAGGTCGAGGAGATCGTCGGGCTCATCACCGGCCATGACATCGAACTGGTGGTGATGGATTGCGCGCTGTCGCCGATCCAGCAGCGCAACCTCGAGAAGGCCTGGAACACCAAGGTGCTCGACCGCACCGGGCTGATCCTGGAAATCTTTGGACGCCGCGCCAAGACCAAGGAAGGCGCGCTCCAGGTCGAGCTGGCGCATCTGAATTATCAGCGCAGCCGCCTGGTGCGGTCATGGACCCATCTGGAGCGCCAGCGCGGCGGCTTCGGATTCATGGGCGGCCCCGGCGAAACCCAGATCGAGGCGGACCGCCGCCTGATCGGCGATCGCATCGCGCGGCTCGAGAACGAGCTGAAGAAGGTTCAGGCGACGCGGCGGCTGCATCGCGCCGGCCGGCAGCGGGTGCCGTATCGGGTCGTGGCGCTGGTCGGCTACACCAATGCCGGCAAGTCGACGCTGTTCAACCGCCTGACCCGCGCCGACGTGCAGGCCGCCGACATGCTGTTCGCGACCCTCGATCCGACCCTGCGTGCGCTGACCCTGCCGCATGGCGGCAAGGCGATGCTGTCGGACACCGTCGGATTCATCTCCAATCTGCCGACGCAGCTGGTGGCGGCGTTTCGCGCGACGCTGGAAGAAGTGCTGGAGGCCGATATCATTCTCCATGTCCGCGACATCTCGCACGAGGATGCGGATGCGCAGGAACGCGACGTCGACGCAGTGCTGCGGCAGCTCGGGATCGATCCGGATGCCGGCGCCCGCATCATCGAGGTCTGGAACAAGATCGATCGCTTCGATGCCGAGGCGCGCGAAAACCTGCGCAATATCGCTGCCCGCCGCCCGCCGGAGCGGCCGTGTTTCCTGGTATCCGCCGAGAGCGGCGAGGGGATCGAGGCGCTCCTGGCCGCGATCGAGGACCGGCTGGCGGCATTCCGGATGACGCTGGACCTGTCGATCGACGCTTCCGACGGCGCCGGCATCAGCTGGCTGCACCGTAACGCCGAAGTGCTCAACAAAGAGCTTCACGATGGGCGTTTTGACATGACTGTCCGCGTCGACGAAACCAAGCGCGACATCGTGGTTTCGCGGTTCGATGCCGTACCGCACGTGGTATGAGCATCGGCGGAGCTATTTGAACTCGACGGCCTTCGCCTCGTTCCACAATTCGTCCATTTCGTCGAGCGAGGCGCCCTCGAGCGAGCGGCCCTTTGCCGCCAGCGTGCGCTCGATATAGCCAAACCGGCGTTCGAACTTGGCGTTGGTAGCGCGCAGCGCCGTTTCGGGATCGGCGCCGACATGCCGCGCCAGATTGACCAGCGCGAACAGGATATCGCCGGTTTCCCCGGCAAGCTCGTCGGCATCGTTGCGGTCGAGCGCTGCCTCGATCTCGTCGGCTTCCTCGCGGATCTTGTCGAGCACTGCGCGCGGGTCATTCCAGTCGAAGCCGACGCTGGAGGCCTTGCGCTGCAACTCCATGGCGCGCGTCAACGCCGGCTGACCGGCCTTGACGCTGGACAGCAGCGATGGGCGCGGGATTTCTTCCGGCGGCCGCCGCGCGGCGCGCTCGGCCTTCTCGTCGGCCTTGATGCGGTCCCAGACGCTTTTCACGTGCGAAGGCGTCACGCGCCCGTTCTTGTCGGCGAACACATGCGGGTGCCGACGGATCATCTTGCGGGTGATGGCCTCGACGACGTCGCCGAATGCAAAGGCGCCTTGCTCCTCCGCCATGCGGGCGTGAAACACCACCTGCAGCAGGAGATCGCCGAGCTCGTCCTTGAGATCATCGAGATCGCCGCGCGTGATGGCGTCGACCACCTCATAGGCTTCCTCGATCGTGTAGGGCGCGATCGTCGCAAAGTTCTGTTCGAGGTCCCAGGGGCAGCCGGTGACGGGCGTGCGCAGCCTCGCCATGATCTCAAGCAGCCTTGAAATGTCGCGGGAGGGGGTCATGGGGCACCGGAACTTGCGAGGTTTTGGCTTTATGCCGCATGCCGCGGATTGATCCCAGCGGAACGAACCGAAATCGCGGCGATTTCCACCGGTTGGCCAAGAGAATTAGACAAGAGAAGTAGACAAGAGAATTAGACAAGAGAATTAGACAAGAGAATTAGACAAGCGAATTGGACAGGGAACCGGTGAGTGCTAAAGGCCAGCCGATGAGCGATCAATTCCCATCCGAAACCGCGCTGGTGCTGTTTTCCGGCGGACAGGATTCAACCACCTGCCTCGCTTGGGCGCTGCACCGCTTTGCGCGCGTCGAAATGCTCGGTTTCAGCTACGGCCAACGCCACGCGATCGAGCTGGAATGCCGCGACCATCTGCTGTCGGGTCTGAAATCGCTACGGCCCGACTGGGCGGCGAAACTGGGAGAGAGTCATACGCTGCAGATCCCGACACTGGCGGACATTTCCGACACCGCGCTGACGCGCGATGTCGCGATTGCCATGGGCGAGGGCGGCTTGCCGAATACGTTCGTGCCCGGCCGCAATCTGGTGTTCCTGACCTTTGCCGCGGCGCTGGCCTACCGGCGCGGCATCCGCCACCTCATCGGGGGCATGTGCGAGACCGATTATTCCGGCTATCCCGACTGCCGCGATGAGACCATCAAGGCGTTGCAGATTGCGCTCAATCTCGGCATGGCGCGACAATTCGAACTGCACACGCCGCTGATGTGGCTGGACAAGGCTTCGACCTGGAAGCTCGCGCACGAACTCGGCGGGGCAGGGCTGGTCGACCTGATCCGCGAACATTCCCATACCTGTTATCTCGGCGAACGCGGCACGCAACATGATTGGGGTTTTGGCTGCGGCGAATGCCCGGCCTGCGCGTTGCGCGCCAAGGGCTGGCGGGACTACGCCGCGCGGCAGGAATAGGGCGCTTTGGGATTATCCGGACCGACCGATCTGGGAATACCGGCGGATTCGCGGTGTCAGTGCAGTAGGAGGAACAAAACATGCGTCAAAAGACCCTTATCATATTTTTCGCAGCGACCCTGACCGTTGGCGTCGGGGGCCTGTCTCAGGCCCAGTCGCCGGCTCCGGCTCCGGCGCCCGCCGCGGCACAGCCGTTATTCGCGACGACCAAGGTGGAAGGCACCGACAATGTTTATGTGTTCCGCTATCAGAACCACCAGTCGATGTTCGTGGTCACGCCCGCAGGCGTGATTGCCACCGACCCGATCAGCTATGGCCGCCCGCAGGCGGCGGTGGCCTACGTGGCCGAGATCAAGAAAATTACTGATAAACCGATCAAATACCTGATCTACAGCCACCATCATTATGACCACATCGCCGGCGGCAAACCGTTCAAGGATGCTGGCGCCACCATCATCGCGCACAAGCGCGCCAAGGAACGCCTGGCGGCGCGCAATGGCCCCGACGTTCTGGTTCCCGATGAAGTGGTAACCGGCAAACGCACGATCAAGCTCGGCGGCACGACGCTGGAACTGATCGACACCGGGCGCAACCATTCCGACTCGTCGCTGGTGATGCTGCTGCCAAAGGAGAAGATCATCTTCGCGGTCGACTTCAATTCGCTCGGTGCGGTGCCCTCGCGGCTGGCGATCAACGACTCCTATCCGGTCGAATGGGAAGCCTCGCTGAAGCGCACGCTGGCGCTGAGCTGGGATCGGCAGATCCCCGGACATCCCGGGCCCGGCGGCCGGCTTGGCACCCGGCAGGACATGGAGCAGCAGCTCGCCTTCATGACGGAGCTTTCGGCCGAGGTCAAAAAGGCCTCCGATGCCGGCAAATGTTTCGACCCTGCCACCAAGGAGGTGCGGTTGCCGCAATATTCGACGCTGCTGGGCTACGAGCAGAACATCGAATGGAGCACCCACCGCTGGTGCGGCTATTGGGGCCGCGGCATCTGAAGCAAAATGGTGGGCTGCGGCCCGCCCACCAGCGATTAAAATTGCCGGGATCGTCGACTAACCGGAGAAATCCTCCGGCTTGAGCTCGATCGGCGAACCATGCGGCGTGCGGTCGGCGGCGTGGTCCCAGGCGTCGCGATAGCGGCGCAGGGTTTTTGCACCTGCGACGCCTTTGGCTGATATCAGTCTTTCCAGCGTCGCCAGCCAATGCTGATAATAGGTGTCGCCGCTGTCGGGATCGCCGCGCGCCTGCGCACGCCTGATTTCACCGGCCAGCGTCTCAGCCCATTCCTTCCAGCTGAACAGCCCGCGCGCATGCAGCGCGAGCGCCATCGCAAAGGCGTGGGCTTCCCAGGGTTCGCGGAACACGGGACCGTCGGCATCGCGGGGAATTCCGGGGAGAGCGGCGGTCGCCTCGATCGCGGCTTGGGGATGAAGCGCCATCAGGCCGGCTCCAGATAGGGCTCCCAGGCATCGACCGAGACCGTCAAATGCGGATCGGATGCCTCGCCCCACAATTCGCGACCGGCGAACGTCACGGTGTAGAGCCATTGTGGATCTTCGCCGGCGCCTCTCGCATTGCTGTCGGGGAATACGTGACAACCGAGCACGCGCCCGATCACGCCGACATGCCCGCGCACATAGCGCGGCAATCGCGTGTGGGTCGGCGGATGGATGACCCTGGTGCGAACGCGCTCGCCTGCGGCGAAGCGAGCAGGGCGCGTGGCATCGCGCTCGGTCGGACCGCCCCGGTGCAGCATGGCGGCGACGCCGTCGGGCGAAAGCGTTTTCGCGACCGGTTTGGCCGGATGGAGCCGCTTGCCGGCGTCGATCTCGTCGGGTGCGATCAGGCCGCGCTCCAGCATCAGCCGCTCAAGCCCTGCAAGCCAGATCTGGTAGTAGCTCTTGGCCAGATAGTCCGCGGGCGGACGATCCTCCCGCGCGAAGCGCGACATGTCGATGTTCCAGCCACCGGGCATTCCCATCGCCAGCGTGATCGCGAAGGCGCGGCGCTCCCATTCGGCATGAAACACCGGTTCGTCCGGTTCCGGCACGACCGGTCCGGACCAGGCGACGCCGCCCATATCGTGCGCGCCCTCCATCAGGCGACCTCGTGCGGCTGCTTCGGCAAGCCGGTGCCGATCATGCTGTCGCGGGTGACGAGGCCTTGCAGGCGCTCTTCGCTCCAACCCTCGGTGCCCGAGGGTCGCATCGGCAGCACGAGATAGCGGATTTCCGCGGTCGAATCCCAAACGCGAATTTTGGTGGGTTCCGGCAGTTCGAAACCGAAATCCCGCAGCACGCCGCGCGGATCCTTCACCGCCTTGGCGCGGTAGGGCGCGGATTTGTACCAGACCGGCGGCAGCCCCAGCACCGGCCAGGGATAGCAGGAGCAAAGCGTGCACACGACCATGTTGTGGAGATCCGGGGTGTTCTCGACCGCCACGATGTGCTCGCCCTGACGCCCGGCATAGCCGAGCTCGGCGATCGCAGGCGTCGCGTCCTTGAGCAGGCGGGCGCGATAGGCCGGATCGGTCCAGGCGCGCGCCACCACGCGGGCGCCGTTGCGGGGGCCGACCTTGGTTTCATAGGTTTCGATCAGCAGATCGAGCGACGCCGGATCGACATAGCCTTTTTCGGTCAAAATCGTCTCGAGCGCGCGCACGCGCAGCTCGGTCTCCGACAGCTCCGAATGGTCGTGATCGTGGTGATGGTCATGATCGTGATCGGTCATGCGGCCGAGATTAGGCGCAAAATCCGGGCTATGTCGAGGCGAAGACTCTGCTAGCATTCCAGAATGGGGCTTTGGGCAGGGTGCATCCGGACGGCGGCGGCCACGGCGGCTATCCTGGCGTTGCTTTCGGCCGGCGAGGCAAGGGCGGCCAACGGCGCCTATGCGGTCGATGCCGCCGATATTTCCGAAGTCGGATCCTGCAAGGTCGAAAGCTGGATGTCGGCCGCGACCAACACCGATTTTTCGGCGGTCGCCAATCCGTCCTGCGTGGTCAATCCGTTCAAGCCGGTCGAACTGAGCCTGCTCACCACCCGCGCAAAGAGCGACGGGGAGTGGAGCACCACGATCGCGCCAAAAGCCAAGATGAATATCGTGCCGACGGGCATCGGCAAGTTCGGCTTTTCCTTCTATGCGGGCGGCGCGTTCGATGCGCTGACCGGCGAAAACCTCACCGCGTTCGCGGTGATCCCGGCGACCTTCCGGCTTTCCGAAACCATGCGGATCAATCTCAACGGCGGCTGGCTGTGGGATCGCGGCGTTGATCGCCATTATCTGACCTGCGGCATCGGCTTCGACTGGAAGTTTACCGACACATTGCAGTGGACGATCGAAGCCTTCGGTCAGGCCGGCGCGTCGGATATCCCGAGCGTGGTCCGGCCGCGGTTTCAGACCGGCGTGCGCTACCGGCCCAATGAAATCTTTTCGGTCGACTTGATCTACGGACACAACATCACCGGCGAGAATGCCAGCTGGATCACACTTGGCACCACGATCCGTTTCCCGGCGCCGGAGGGGAAACCAGCGCGCGCACGCACCGGCCATTTGTGAGCTATTGTTCGGAAACCTGGCGGGCAGGGAGTGCGGGCGATGACAGAATTCGTGACGATCGAGAAGGGCCTTGGGCCCGAGGGCCGCATCGCGGTGGTGCGTTTCGACCGCGGCGACGGCATCAATGCGCTATCGCCGGAGGCGCTGCGCCGGCTCACCGATGCCGCGCGCAGTTTTGAGGATGATGACGCAACCTCCGTCGTGGTGATTACCGGCGGCGCAAAATCGTTCAGCGCCGGCTTCGACCTGAAAGACCCCGAGGGCCGGTCGCGTCGAACCATGGATATCGGCTCGCTGCGCCGGCACTTGAAACTCGGACCGCGGCTGACGCGGGCCTGGCAGGAGATGGAACAGATCACCATCGGCGCCATCGAGGGCTTTTGCATCGGCGGCGGCGTTGCGCTCGCAGTGGCGCTGGATTTCCGCGTCATGGCCCGCGACGCGCATCTGCGCGTGCCCGAGATCGGGCTCGGCATGAACATGAGCTGGCAGAGCGTGCCGCGCATGCTGCATCTGATCGGCCCGGCGCGGACCAAGCAGGCCGTGATCCTGGCCGACCAGCGCATCACCGCGCCCGAGGCCTACCAATGGGGGCTGGTGGAGGAGGTCGCCGATCCCGGCAAGGCGTTCGATGCCGCCATGGCGCTCGCCGCCAAGGTCGCGGCGCAGCCGCCATTGTCGGTCGCCATGACCAAGCTCACCGTCAATCGCCTCGCGCATGCGCTCGACGATCTCGCGAGCCACATGGACGTCGACCAGTTCGCGCTGGCGAGCCTGACCGAGGACCACAAGGAGGGTGTCGAGGCGTTTCTGGAGCGGCGCAAGCCGCGGTTCAGGGGACGTTGAACCGCCGCGCCGCCCCTGTCGCGTCGGAAGCCGCTGGACTGTGGGCGCCACATTGGTCATTTGCCCCACCGACGGGTGAAAACGCCCGTGCCGCCACGCGCAATGTGAAGGGATTGGGGCAGGGAAAGCCTACAAATCATTGATCTAATTGACATACCCAAGTCTGGCATGTCGCTTGCTCTTCACTTCCGCGGGGCGTTTAGCAAAGGAAGATGCTTATGTCGAAGATTCTCATGACGATGCTGTTCGGCTTGAGTGCGCTGTCCTTCGTGGCGGCTCCTGTCACGATCGACCTCGCATCGGGCAAGATCGGGGTGAAGTCCGCGATGGCCAAGCACGGCGCGGATGATATCGTGCCGGATCCGTTCGACGACAATGGCGTCGATCCGCAGCCGCACCGGTAACGGCAACCGCCGGGGAGTCGGTTAATCATCCGGCTCCCCGGCATTTTTTGCTTTGGCGGTATGGTTTGGGATTCCCAAATGCGTCATTGTAGATCACCGCAGAAATTGCGGCGAGAAAGTGTTTGCGAGATGGGCGGACAATGGCCTCGACAATGGGTTTGGAACTGCAGCCCGTACCGACTTCGCCTGGCGCAATTGTTCAGCAAGCGCAGCTCTCCTCGCGGCCGTTCAATCTTTTTCGCTGGTTTCTCGTGGTCGGGTTGGTCGCGATCTCGATCGTGTGCGGAGCCGGTTCATGGCTTTTGACGCACACGCTCACTGCCCGCATGCTGATGCGCGACGCCGAAGTCAGCCGGGACTTCCTCGAAAGTATTTTGTGGGCCGAGAACATCAGCAAGCTCGCGTTCGGGCAACCAACCGATCAATCGTTAGCGCAGCTGGCTCCCTTCGTGGAGCACCTGCCAACCCTTCCAGGCTTGCAGCGCGCCAATCTCTATTCTTTAGATCGTGTCGTGGTGTGGTCCACCGACGGAGCGATCATCGGACAGCGATTTGAAGGCAATGACGAACTCGAGCGTGCCTTGAACGGGGAAATTGCCGTTGAAACAGGTTCGTTCGCATCAAGCGAACAGAAGCCCGAGCATGTAGGCCTTGGACAGAGCGCATCGCAGTCGCAGCGCGAAAAATTCGTGGAGGCCTATCTTCCGATCAGGGGCGACAAGGCCGGCAAAATCCTCGCCGTCGTCGAGATCTACAAGGTGCCGCACGATCTGTTCGAGGCAATCGACCGTGATGTTCTTTCGGTCTGGATCGGCGGAGCGGTCAGCGGCTTGCTGCTCTATTTTGCCTTTATCGGAATCGTGCGTCGCGGCGATACGCTGATGCAGGCGCAGCGCGAGCGCCTGGTCGAAGCAGAGACATTTGCAGCCGTCGGCGAGATGGCGGCCGCGGTCGCCCACAGCATTCGCAATCCGCTTGCGTCAATCCGCTCGGCTGCGGAGTTGGCGACCGACGAGGGGAGGCAGGGGGTGGCCGAATGTCTGGAAGACATCGTGAAGGAAACGGACCGGCTCGATAGCTGGGTCCGGCAGCTTCTGCTCGCGGCAAGCAATACCGGCGTGGAAACCGAATTGGTCGAAATCAATTCGTTGATCCGTGAAGTTCTCGAAGGTTACACTGCCGAGTTGAAGCGGCGCCATATCCAGTGGGATTTCCGCGAGGGGCCTTCTCTCTCCGTAAGCGCCTGCCGAGCTACGCTCGCCCACGCCATCGGCGCCGTCGTAGCCAACGCTATTCAGTCGATGACGGCCGGCGGAAAACTGACGATCGATACCGAGGTCGGGCCGCACAGCCTGTGCATCATGGTCGCGGATACGGGCTGTGGGATGGCCATGCCCCAACTGGCGCGGGCGTTCAGGCCATTCTTCACCACGAAGCCGAATGGCATCGGGCTTGGACTGGCGCTGTCGCGCCGCATTCTGGAACGTCATGGCGGAAACATGCGATTGGAAAGCAGCGAGGGGCAGGGCACGCGCGCGGTGCTGACGCTGCCGCTATAGAGGGTTGTAATGACGAGCGGCATTCTCCTGATCGAGGACGAGGAAGTTCTCGCAAAGAATATCAAGCGTTACCTCGAACGTCACGGTTATGAGACCATCATCGCCGGCACCGCCGCGGATGGCGTACGACTGTTCAGCGAATCGGAGGTCGACCTCGTCCTGCTGGACCTCAATCTTCCCGATCTGCACGGCTTGGCCGTCCTCGAGGAATTGCGCAGGCTCAGCCCGAAACTGGTCGTGATCTGTATCACCGGACATGGCAGCGTCCAGATCGCGGTCGACGCCATGAAGGGTGGGGCCTATGACTTTCTTGCCAAGCCCCTGGTGCTCAGCGACCTCAAATTGCTGGTCGACAAGGCGCTAGGCCACGAGCGCCTGCGCGGCGCCGTCTCCTACTACAATTCGAGGGTACTGCGCGGCAGCGGCATCCAAGCGTTGCTCGGCAATTCGCCCAAGATGATAAAGTTGAGGGAACATATCGAGGGAATTGTCGCCTACGAAAGAAAGCTGATCGAGGGAGCGCCGCCGGCGGTATTGATTCGCGGTGAGACGGGAACGGGCAAGGAACTGGTTGCGCGCGCGCTGCATTTCGAAGGGCCGCGGCAGTCCGACCCCTTCATCGAACTTAATTGTTCGGTGTTGCCGATATCCCTGATCGAAGCCGAACTGTTCGGCCACGAACGTGGCGCTTTTACCGACGCGAAAGAGCGCAAGATCGGCCTTGTCGAGGCCGCCGACAAGGGCACGTTGTTTCTCGACGAGATCGGCGACATCGAACCCGCCGTCCAGATCAAACTATTGAAACTTCTGGAGGACAAATGCGTTCGCCGCGTTGGCGGATTGCGCGATCGCAACGTCGACGTCCGTTTCATCACCGCAACCAATCGTCCTCTCGAGGATCTGGTTCGCGCCGGCAAATTCAGATCCGACCTGTACTACCGCCTGCGGGTCGTCACTATCGACGTGCCGCCGCTTCGCGAGCGCGAGGAGGACGCGCTGCTTTTGGCCGAGGAGTTCCTCGCGCTGCATGCCCGCCGCTACGGCCGATCCGGCATGTCGTTTTCGGAGAGCGCGATCAACCGGATCGTCGACCACACCTGGCCCGGAAATGTAAGAGAATTGCAAAACGCGATCGAGCAAGCCGTTCTGCGAACGCGAAGCGACGTCGTGAATGACGCCGATCTTGGTATCGGATCATACGCGCAGCCGCAGGTCAGCCTTGACGTCGACGATGCAGCGGAGATTGCCCAGGCTGGTCCTGTTCCCGAGCATTTCAGCCAATCCCCGACGCTGGATGAGACCGAACGAAGCCTGATCGATCGGGCGCTGGAACAGACCGGCGGCAACGTCACGAGCGCGGCAAAGCTGCTCGGCATCAGCCGCGACAAGTTGCGGTATCGGATCGCAAAACACAGGCCGCCAGTTGCGTAGCGAGAGGCGAGACAAGCCGACCGGTGACCGGTGTCATATCTATAATTCGCATAAGGTATATTATGGAATATTTATATCTCCAGTCAAATCAGATATTTAGCTGGAATTCCTTCCGCGCCAAATAACTTTGACACCGGCGTTGGGACAGCTTGGCCCGATTTCATCGTTCGAGGCCGCGAAGATGCCGTCATTGCCGCGGCCTTCGGACGCTGCAATAAGCGCGGCGAGCGCGAGATCGCGGATGGCCCCGCGGCGTCAGGTCCGTATAGTGCGTCTCACAAGAACGATAAGTCTGAAGGGAGAACCGGATGAGCTTTTCACGGCGCGCGCTTCTCAAGGCATCCGCTGCGTCAGCGGTTTTGGGCGGCATCGGCGCGCCATTGGTGGCGCGCGCGCAGGCGGCCGAATTCACCTACAAATATGCCAACAATCTGCCGGATACCCATCCGCTGAACATCCGCGCCAGAGAGATGGCGGCGGCGATCAAGGCCGAGACCAATGGCCGGTTCGACCTGCAGATCTTTCCGAACAACCAGCTCGGCGCGGATACGGACATGCTGAGCCAGATACGCTCCGGCGGCATCGAGTTTTTCACGCTGTCGGGGCTGATCCTGTCGACGCTGGTGCCGGCGGCCTCGATCAACGGCATCGGCTTTGCGTTCCCGGATTACGATACGGTCTGGAAGGCGATGGACGGCGATCTCGGCGCCTACATTCGGGGCGAAATCAGCAAGGCCAATCTCGTGGTCATGGACAGGATCTGGGACAACGGCTTTCGCCAGACCACGTCGTCGACCAAGCCCATCAACAGCCCGGAGGACTTCAAAGGCTTCAAGATCCGCGTGCCGGTCTCGCCGCTCTGGACCTCGATGTTCAAGGCGTTCGATGCCGCCCCCGCCTCGATCAATTTCAGCGAAGTCTATTCCGCGCTGCAGACCAAAATCGTCGAGGGCCAGGAGAACCCGCTGGCCATTATCTCGACCGCGAAGCTCTATGAAGTGCAGAAATTCTGTTCGCTGACCAATCACATGTGGGACGGTTTTTGGTTCCTGGCCAACCGCCGCGCCTGGGAAAAGCTGCCGGAAGATGTGCGCGCGATCGTGGCGAAAAACATCAACGCCGCCGGCGTCAACGAGCGCGCCGACGTCGCCAGACTCAATGCCGGCTTGCAGCAGGAACTGGCCGGCAAGGGGTTGCTATTCAATCAGCCGGTGGTCGCGCCGTTCCGGGAAAAACTTCGGGCCGCCGGCTTCTATGCGGAATGGAAGGGCAAATACGGCGACCAGGCCTGGGAACTGCTCGAAAAGTCCGTCGGCAAGCTGTCGTAACGCGCGCAGGGGGCCGTCATGGCTCATGCCGAACTAACTGAACTGATGGGTGGCGAGGTGACTGAGCCCCCTCGCCGCCGTTCGGTCCTGGCGTCGCTTGAACACTTGCTGGGAATGCTGGTCGAGATCCCGACGGCGCTGCTGGTGGTCGCCGAGATCGTCATCCTGTTCGCTGGCGTGGTGGCGCGGTACGGGCTGCACCGGCCGCTGATCTGGTCGGATGAACTGGCCTCGATCCTGTTCCTGTGGCTGGCGATGCTGGGCGCCGCGGTGGCGTTCCGCCGCGCCGAGCACATGCGGATGACGGCGATCGTCGCCAACACCAGGCCGGCGGTGCGCGCCTGGCTCGACCTGGTCGCGACCTCGGCCGCGCTGGCCTTCCTGCTGATGATCGCCTGGCCGGCCTGCGAATACGCCTACGAGGAAAGCTTCATCACCACGCCGGCGCTGCAGATCACCAATAGCTGGCGCGCGGCCGCATTGCCGGTCGGTATCGGCCTGATGGCGCTGTTGGCGTTGCTGCGGCTGGCGCGCGCCGGCAACCTGCGGACGGCGCTGGCCGCAATCCTGTCGGTCGCCCTGGTGATCGCAATATTCTGGCTCTTGAAGGGATGGCTGAAGCCGCTCGGCAATATCAATCTGATCATCTTCTTTGTCGGCGTGGCCGGCTTCTGCGTCTTCGCCGGCGTGCCGATCGCCTTCGGGTTCGGGCTTGCGACTTACGGTTATCTGGCGCTGACCACCAGCACGCCGCTGATGGTGCTGGTCGGCCGCATGGACGAGGGCATGAGCCACCTGATCCTGTTGTCGGTGCCGCTGTTCGTGTTCCTCGGCCTGTTGATCGAGATGACCGGCATGGCGCGCGCCATGGTGGCATTCCTGGCCAGTTTGCTGGGCCATGTCCGCGGCGGGCTGCACTACGTGCTGGTCGGCGCGATGTATCTGGTGTCGGGCATTTCCGGCTCCAAGGCCGCCGACATGGCCGCCGTCGCGCCGGTGCTGTTTCCCGAGATGAAACAGCGCGGCGCCCGGCCGGGCGATCTCGTCGCCCTGCTCGCAGCTACCGGCGCGCAGACCGAAACCATCCCGCCGAGCCTTGTGCTGATCACCATCGGTTCGGTCACCGGCGTATCGATCGCGGCCCTGTTCACCGGCGGGTTGCTGCCGGGCGTGGTGCTGGCGATCACGCTGTCGGCGCTGGTGTGGTGGCGCTACCGTGACGAGGACCTGCGGCATGTCACGAGGGCCGGCGCCGGCGAGATCGTGCGGGCGCTGGTCATCGCCCTGCCCGCATTGGCGCTGCCATTCGTGATCCGCTATGCCGTGGTCGAGGGAATCGCAACCGCGACCGAAGTCTCCACCATCGGCATTGTCTATGCGTTCGTGGTCGGCTTTTTGATCTACGGGCTTTTGATCTACCGCAATTTCGATTGGCGGCGGATCGTGCCAATGTTGATCGAGACGGCGTGCCTGTCGGGCGCGATCCTCTTGATCATCGGGTGTGCGACCGGCATGGCCTGGGGTCTGACCCAATCCGGCTTCTCGCGCGCGCTGGCTGCCGCCATGACCGGCCTGCCCGGCGGCTCGGCCACGTTCATCGCGGTATCGATCCTGGCCTTCACGATCCTGGGCAGCGTGCTCGAGGGCATTCCGGCGATCGTGCTGTTCGGGCCGCTGTTGTTTCCGATCGCGCGTGCGGTCGGCGTGCATGAGGTCCACTACGCGATGATCATCATCCTCGCCATGGGCATCGGACTGTTCGCACCGCCGTTCGGAGTGGGCTATTATGCCGCCTGCGCCATCGGGCGGGTCGATCCGGCCGAGGGCATCAGGCCGATCTGGGGCTATCTGCTGGCGCTGATGGTCGGCCTGGTTATCGTGGCGATCTTCCCGTGGATTTCGATCGGGTTCTTGTGAGACAGATGTCGTAGATGGGAACAAAGCCGATGAGCGCAGCCCAAAGCCAGTACAGTACCGGACTAGACAGGACGCCGGCCAACTACGTGCCGCTGACCCCCCTGAGCTTCCTGGCGCGCAGCGCCGCGGTCTATCCCGACCATGTCAGCACGGTCTATGAAGGCCGCCGTTTCACCTGGTCGCAGACCTACGCCCGCTGCCGGCGCTTTGCGTCGTATCTCGCCGGCCTTGGCATCGGCAACGGCGATACGGTGGCGGCGATGCTGCCGAACATCCCCGCGATGAACGAATTGCATTTCGCGGTGCCGATGGCAGGCGCGGTGCTGAACGCCCTCAACATCCGGCTCGATGCGCCCTCGATCGCATTCCAGCTCGATCACGGCGGCGCGAAAATCATCCTGGTCGATCCGGAATTTTCCGGTGTGATCGCGGAAGCGCTGATGCTGATGAAGGGCCCAAAACCCTTCGTCATCGATGTCGACGATGCGGCCTTTGCCGGCGGCAAGCGGATCGGCCAGCTCGAATACGAGGACGCGGTCTCTCAGGGCGATCCCGACTTCGTCGCGCGACTTCCGGAAGACGAATGGGACGCGATCGCGCTGAGCTACACCTCGGGCACGACGGGCAATCCCAAGGGCGTGGTGACGCATCACCGCGGCGCCTATCTCAACGCCGTCAGCAATATCCTCGCAGGCCAACTCGGCCAGCATCCGGTCTATCTCTGGACGCTGCCGATGTTCCACTGCAACGGCTGGTGCTTTCCGTGGACCGTCGCCGCGGCCGCCGGCATCAACGTCTGCCTGCGCAAGGTCGACCCATCGAAGATCTTTGAGCTGATCCCCATACACGGCGTCACCCACATGTGCGGCGCGCCGATCGTCTACAACACGCTGATCAACGCGCCGGATGCGCCCAGAGGGGCCGCCGCGCGGCCGGTGGCCGGGCTGATCGCGGGCGCGGCACCGCCGGTTGCCGTGCTCGAGGGCGCCGAAAGCATCGGCATCAGGCTGACGCATGTGTACGGCCTGACCGAGGTCTATGGCCCGGCTTCCGTATGCGCCGAGCAGCCGGGTTGGGATGAGCTTCCCGCCGACCAGCGCGCCCAGCTCAAGCGGCGGCAGGGCGTGCCCTACCCGCTGCAGGAAGCCGTCACCGTGCTCGATCCCGAGACCATGACACCCGTGCCACGCGATGGCGAAACCATCGGCGAAGTGATGTTCCGCGGCAATATCGTGATGAAGGGCTATCTGAACAACGAGAAGGCGACGCGAGAGGCCTTTGCCGGCGGCTGGTTTCATACCGGCGATCTCGGCGTGCTCGACCAGCACGGCTATATCATCATCAAGGACCGCTCCAAGGACATCATCATTTCCGGCGGCGAGAACATCTCTTCGGTGGAGGTCGAGGACATCCTCTACAAGCACCCGGCGGTGCTGTTCGCGGCCGTGGTCGCAAAGCCCGATGCCAAATGGGGCGAAGTGCCCTGCGCGTTCGTCGAGTTGAAGGACGGCGCGCGCGCCACCGAGGCGGATATCATCGCGTTCTGCCGCAGCCACATGTCCGGCTTCAAGACGCCGAAGGCGGTGGTGTTCGGGCCGGTCCCGAAGACGTCGACCGGGAAAATCCAGAAATTCATGCTGCGCGATCAGGTGGATTCGGCAAAAGCGATTTCGGCGTGAGGTGTCGCCGAAGCGATCGATAACGAGGCAACCGCCGATGGCCTCAAGCGCGGGCTTCAGCGAAGTCGCAAGGTCCAGATATTGGCCCGCATGTCCTTGCCCGGTCCGGACTTCAAGGAACAGACCAATCATCGACGTTCCTCCGCGCTTTGCGACCGGCCCCGCCCTGCGCTTCAGCCCGCCTGCTCCAGCGTCAGCCGCATCCCGTCATGGGCCGGAACGACGCTGGCCGGCAGGCTCTGACGCAGCACCTCGTAATCGAGGTCGGAATGCAGGTTGGTGATGACGGCCCGCTTCGGCTTGAAGCGGTCGATCCAGGACAGCGCGTCGGCGACGCTGAAATGGCTGGGATGTCCCGCATAGCGCAGTCCGTCGATGATCCAGAGATCGAGGTTCTCCAGCGCCGCCCAGCTCTCTTCGGGAATGTCATTGAGATCGGGCGTGTAGGCGGCATCGCCGATACGATAGCCGAGCGCTGGAATGTTGCCGTGCTGGACCAGAAAGGCCGACAGGGTCACCTCACCACCCTTCCCTTCGATCTTGCGGCTTTCGCCGGTTTCGATCGAGTGTCGGTTCAGGATCGGCGGATATTCGCTGCCTTCGGGCGCAATGAAGCAATAGGAAAACCGCGCCATGATGTCTTTGGCGGTCGACTGGTTGAAATAGACCGGAATCCGCCGCCGCTGATGCAGTACGACCGAACGGAGGTCGTCGATGCCGTGGGTCTGGTCGGCGTGTTCATGCGTTAAGAACACCGCGTCGATGTGATCGACCCTGGCGTCGATCAACTGCTCGCGCAGGTCGGGCGAGGTATCGATCAATATCCGCGTGGTCCCCTGCGTCGACGTCCGCTCGGCGAGCAGCGAACAGCGGCGGCGACGGTTTTTGGGATTATTCGGGTCACAGGCGCCCCAGCCGAGCGCCGGGCGGGGCACGCCGGCCGAGGAGCCGCAGCCGAGGATCGTCAGCGTCAGCGTCATGCCGACGCTTTCGGCGCCGGCACCTTGGAGAACAGGCAGAAAAAGTTTTCGCTGGTTTGCCGGGAAATCACCTCCAGCGACACCCCGCGCGTTTCCGCCAGCACTTTTGCGACCTCGACCACGTAAGACGGCTCGTTGCGCTTGCCGCGGAATTTTCCGGGCGCCAGATACGGCGCGTCGGTTTCGACCATGATGCGGTCGGCCGGCAGTTCGGCCGCGAGCGCACGCAAGGCGTCCGACTTCTTGAAGGTCAGGATGCCCGTGAACGAAATCGAGAGCCCGAGCGAGATTGCCTTCATCGCGAGCTCCCGCCCGCCGGTGTAGCAATGCAGCACCGCACGAAACGAACCCTTGGCGACCTCCTCTTCCAGGATGCGGCCGCAATCCGCGTCGGCTTCGCGGGTGTGGATCACGAGCGGCAGGCCGGTCGCCCGGGCTGCGGCGATATGGGCGCGAAAACCGCGTTGCTGCGCCTCGCGTGAGCCGTGCTGATAGAAATAGTCCAGCCCCGCCTCGCCCAGCGCGACGACCTTCGGATGCTTGGAGAGTTCGATCAGTTCGCCGGCGGGAATGCCGTCTTCCTCGTCGGCCTGATGCGGATGCGTGCCGACGGAGCAATAGACATTGGGAAACCGCTCGGTGATCGCAAGCAGCGCGCCGAGCCGCTTCACCCTTGTCGAGATCGTGACGATGCGCCCGATGCCCGCGGCCTGCGCGCGCGCGACGATGCCGTCGAGGTCCTCGGCGAAGTCGGGAAAATCCAGATGGCAGTGGCTGTCGACGAGCATGACGCGAACCGTTCAATCCGACTGGTCAATCTCACTTGGGTTCGACATAGCGCGGAAACACGCCGACCGGCGCCGGCAACGTGGTGCCCGGCGCGATGCGTCGCACACCACCAAGAGCCGCAAAGTTGCGCGCATCCACGGGTACCCCGAGACTGTCCAGCAGCTTTGCCGACGATTCCGGCATGACAGGCTGGGTCAGGATCGCGATCTGGCGCACGACTTCCGCGGTCACATACAGCACCGTCTTTTGCCGTGCCGGATCGGTCCTGGCCAGCGCCCATGGCGCCTCGCCCGCGAAATAGCGGTTGGCTTCCGCCACCATGGCCCAGACCGCGTTCAGCCACTGGTGGATCTGCTGGGTCGCCATCGCGGATCGTGAAAGCGCCAGCATGGCGTCGGCCTGCGCCAGGATCGACTTGTCGTTGCCCGTGAAATCGCCGGGCTCGGGCAATATGCCGCCGAGCTGCTTTGCGATCATCGACAGCGAGCGCTGCGCCAGATTGCCGAGATCGTTGGCGAGGTCGGCATTGATGCGCGCGACGATGGCCTCATGGTTGTAGTTGCCGTCCTGCCCGAACGGCACCTCGCGCAGGAAGAAATAGCGCAGCTGGTCGACGCCGTATTGATCGGCGAGGTTGAAGGGGTCGACGACGTTGCCGACCGACTTCGACATCTTCTCGCCCCGGTTGAACAGGAAGCCGTGGGCGTAGACGCGCTTTGGCAAAGCGATACCCGCCGACATCAGGAACGCCGGCCAGTACACGGCGTGGAAGCGGATGATGTCCTTGCCGATGATGTGCACATCGGCCGGCCAGTAATGCCAGAGTTCGCTATCCTCGTCGGGAAAGCCGACGCCGGTGATATAGTTGGTCAGCGCATCGACCCAGACATACATCACATGCTCGGGGTCACCGGGCACCTTGACGCCCCAATCAAACGTCGTCCGCGAGATCGACAGATCCCTCAAGCCCCCCTTCACGAAGCTGATCACCTCGTTGCGGCGCGAATCCGGCCCGATGAAATCCGGCTGGTTTTCGTACAGCGCCAGCAACCGGTCCTGATAGGCGGACAGCTTGAAGAAATAGCTGTTCTCCTCGACCCACTCCACCGGCGAGCCCTGCGGGCCGCGGCGCACCTTGTCCTCGCCGACCACGGTTTCTTCTTCGGCGTAATAGGCTTCGTCTCGCACCGAATACCAGCCGGCATAGGTGTCGATGTAGATGTCGCCGTTCTGCTGCATGCGATTCCAGACCACCTGAACCGATTGATGATGCGCGGGTTCCGTGGTGCGGATAAAACGGTCGAACGAGACTTTCAGACGCTCATCCATCTCCTTGAACCTGAGAGCATTGCGCGTCACGACTTCCAATGTCGGCAGATTCTCTGCTTCGGCAGCCTGGATCATCTTCAGGCCGTGCTCGTCGGTGCCGGTGAGGAAAAACACTTCCTTGCCGTCGAGCCGCTGAAAGCGCGCCAGCGCGTCGGTCGCGATCGCCTCATAGGCGTGGCCGATATGCGGCATACCGTTCGGATAAGCGATTGCGGTCGTGATGTAGAAGATATTTCCGCGCGAGGTGGCCGAAGCGGGTTGAGCGGCCGGAGCCGCCTTCGCGGGCGGTTTGGCGACCTTTGGGCGTCGTTCGGCGGCCGGCGGGTTCACGACAGCGGCGGCTGGCTTCGGCGCCGGCTGATGGCTTGCCGCCGTTTTCTCCGCCGACTTTCTTGCAGTCTTTCCTGCGGATTTTCTCGCCGTCTTTTTCGCAGTCGGTTTCTTCGCGGCTTTCTTTGCGGTCTTCCTGGCGGTCTTCTTGGGCGTCTTTCCAGGCTTGCTCGCAGCGCGCTTGTTCTGCGCCGCGCGCTTCCTGGCCGCCGCCTTTCTGGACGCGCCTGTGCGCGCGGCGTTGGGAGCCTTCTTCGCCTTCTTTTTAGACGGTTTTTTCTTGGCGGTCGCCACCACGAATTCCTTCAACAGTTCAAACAGGCTTGTCGGAGCGATAATTGGCAGAGTGTCTATCGGGTTGCTTCCGCGAGCATCCAGAACACCGAGAAAACCAGCGGTTTTCGCTCCAGATTGTATGATTCGGTATCGCGCGCGGCGCGGACGATCTTTTCCCATACCTCCGCCAGCCGTGCAAGGCGCGGCAGGTTGGCGTTGGCGTCATCGACGCGCAGGCGTTCGCCGATCCAGCGATCGATCCCGTCGATGAAGGCGGCGAGCGCGACGCGGTCGCTGGTGCCGAGCGCGTCACCGAGCGCGTGCAGCTCGCGCGGATCGACGTGCGGCAACCTCGCCAGCAGCGCCGCGGTGCGCTGCTGCAGCGCAAGTGCGTCGCCGCCAAGCAGCATCAGTGCGCGCCCCACGCTGCCTTCCGACGCCGCGGCGGCTTGCGCGATCGCAGGATCGTCGGCTGCGCTGTCGGTGGCCTTGGCCGCGGCGCGGATGACGTCATCGATGGCGAGCGGCCGCAACGGCAATTTGCGGCAGCGGGACAGGATCGTTGGCAGCACCCGCGACGGCGCATGGCTGACAAGCAGGAACAGCGATTGCCGCGGCGGCTCCTCGAGGATCTTGAGCAGCGCGTTGGCCGCGTTCGGATTGAGGTCGTCGACGGTGTCGACGATGCAAACCCGCCATCCCTCCACCGCCGCGGTCGAGCCGAAAAACGCGATCGTCTCCCGCGTTTCGTCGACAGTGATGACCGTCCGCAGCACGCCACGGTCGTTGAGGCCGCGCTCGAGCACCAACAGCCCGCCATGGGCACCCGCCGTGATCTGCCGCGCCACCGCATCGGACGGATCGACGGCGAGCGTCTCGGCGCGCTGCATCGAGGGTGCGAGCGGATCGCGGTGGGCGAGAACGAACCGCGCCATGCGATAGGCCAGTGTCGCCTTGCCGATGCCCTGCGCGCCGCCGAGCAGCCAGGCATGCGGAATGCGCCCGCTGCGATAGGCGCTCAGCAATGCCACTTCGGCCTCGCGATGCCCGAACAGGACGGAGGTGTCGCGCGGATGCCTGACCGCGATCTCTGGCTCGCTCTTGCGGGCGTTCATGCGGGACTGGCCGCCGGCGCCGTCGGGAGCAAATGATCGCGCAAGGCGGTCCATATCTGCGCCGCCACCTGGTCCGGATCGGCATTGGCGTCGATCAGCACGCAGCGCTGCGGATCTTCGGCGGCGATCTGCCTGTAGGCGTCGCGCAGGTCCTGATGGAATTTGAGGTCTTCCGCCTCGAACCGGTCGGGCGCACCGCCATCGCGGCGCGCCGCGGCGCGCTTGAGGCCGACTTCGATGGGAACGTCGAGAATGATGGTCAGGTCCGGCTTGAGGTCGCCGATGGTGACGCGCTGCATGGCATTGAGAACGCCGGGAGCGACTTGCCCCAGCCTGCCCTGGTAGGCCCGCGTCGAGTCGATGAAGCGGTCGCACAGCACCCAGATGCCCTGCGCGAGCGCCGGCTGGATGACGGTGCGGACATGGTCGTCGCGCGCGGCGGCAAACAACAGCGTCTCCGCGTCGGGGCCGAGCAGCTTGCCCATGCCGGACAGCACGACATGCCGGATGATTTCGGCCCCCGGCGAGCCGCCGGGCTCGCGGGTGACGATGGCGCGCAGCTTCACCGCCGCGAGGCGCTCCGCGAGCTTCCGGATGTGGGTGGATTTTCCCGCGCCCTCGCCGCCTTCAAACGAGATGAATCGCCCGCGTCCGGAAGGTCGGTTGACCGCTGCCTCCGTCATGGTCAGAGCTTCTCGGCGCTGGCGCGAAACATTCCGATGACGAGCTCGCTTGCTCCGTCGATCGCCCGCCGTATCGTCGAGCCGGTGCCGATCGACTCCGCCGCGTAGACCGGCGCATCCATGGCGATATTGGCGCCGCGCCAGACCCTGACGACCCCGACTTGCTGGCCGGCCGCGATCGGCGCCCGCACCGGCCCGTTATAGACCACGCGGGCGATCAGCTTGTCGCCGCCGTTTTTCGACACCATGACCTTGATCGGTTGCGGGCTGGCAAGCTTGACCGAGCGGCTTTCGCCGCCAAACACCTTGGCGTAGCCGACCGGCTGGTCGGATGCGAACAATGTCCGCGCTTCGAAATTGCGAAATCCCCATTCCAGCATCTTCTTGGCTTCGGCCGCTCGATCGTCGGGGTCCTCGAGGCCGTTGACCACGACGATCAGCCGTATGTCGTTCTGGACCGCGGAACCGACCATGCCGTAGCCGCCTTCCTTGGTGTAGCCGGTCTTCAATCCATCCGCGCCGGCGAGCGAGTTCAACAGCGGATTGCGGTTTTGCTGCCGGATCTTGTTCCAGGTGAATTCCTTCTCGCCGAACAATTTGTACATGTCGGGATAGGTCAGGATGATGTGGCGCGCCAATCTCGACAGTTCGCGCACCGTCATCTTGTTGGCGGGATCGGGCAAGCCGTTGGAATTGCCGAAGGTCGACCTGGTCAAGCCGAGCTCGCGGGCGCGCTTGGTCATGATGTCCGCCGCGAAGATGCGCTCGTTGCCAGCCATGCCCTCGGCCAGTGCGATGCAGGCATCATTGCCGCTCTGGACGATCGCGCCATGCAGGAGATCGTCGACCGACACCTTGCTGTTGAGGATCGCAAACATCGTCGAGCCGCCGGCCGGCGCGCCGCCTTTGCGCCAGGCGTTCTCGCTGATGCGGTATTCGTCCGACAGCTTGATGTCGCCCTTCTTCAGCGCGTTGAACACCACTTCCGTCGTCATCAGCTTCAGCATGCTGGAGGGCGCGCGGAGTTCATCGGCGTTCTTCTCGAACAGCACGCTGCCGCTCGAGGCCTCGATCAGGATCGCGGTCGGTGCATCGCCGTCAAAACCGCCCTCCTCTTTCTTGGCACCCTGCACGCTGTTGTTGGCGGCGTAGACGATCCCGCCCCAGCCCACCGCCAGCGCCACCACGGCCACGATCACGCCGCGCCAGGGGCATCCTGCCCCGGCGGCGGACTTGCGGGAAATAGCGGTCTGCAATGCCATGACGACTTCCTGAATCCCGGCCTTTTAACAATTGCAGGTATCGCAAACAACCGAGCTGTTGAGATTGGTCGCGAAGTCGATCCGATTGCGGCGGCGGGCAAACGCCCCTATCGTTCGCGCGGAGCCATTCCGCGACGAGAGCCGGAAAACAAGGCGGAAACGCGATGCCCTCTTCACGCACCATTTCCGCCAACGGGATCGAGCTGTTTCTGTGCGAGCAAGGCCAGGGCCCGCTGGTGCTGCTCTGCCACGGCTGGCCGGAATTGTCCTATTCCTGGCGGCATCAAATCCCGGCGCTGGCGGATGCCGGTTTTCATGTCGTCGCGCCTGACATGCGCGGCTTCGGCCGGAGCAGCGCGCCGGCCGATGTCGATGC
Source organism: Bradyrhizobium sp. (assembly GCF_049691595.1). GTDB lineage: Bacteria > Pseudomonadota > Alphaproteobacteria > Rhizobiales > Xanthobacteraceae > Bradyrhizobium. The sequence goes on along the minus strand of NZ_JBAVNZ010000186.1, from coordinate 4,578 downwards.
CTACAGCATCTTCGACACCGTCGGCGACATGGTCGCACTGGTCGCCGCGCTCGGCGAAAAGCAGGCCGTTATCGTCGGCCACGATTGGGGGGCGCCGGTGGCCTGGCACGCGGCGATGTTCCGGCCCGATATCTTTACCGGGGTCGCGGGCCTGAGCGTTCCCCCGCCCTTTCGCGGCCGCGTCCGGCCGCTCGATGCCTTGCGTGAAAGCGGCATCACCAATTTTTACTGGCAGTATTTTCAAACGCCGGGCGTGGCCGAAGCAGAATTCGAGCGCGATGTCACCGCGACGATGCGGATGGTCCTGGGGCGTGGGATTTCTGATCCTTCAGCGATGTTCATCGATCAGGGCAAGGGATTTCTGGGTCATCTGCGCGCAGACCAGCCTTTGCCGAAGTGGCTCAGCGAAGCCGACATTGCTCATTTCGCCGAAGCCTACCAGGAATCCGGCTTTCGCGGCGGGCTGAACTGGTACCGCAACATCGACCGCAATTGGGAACTGACGGCGCCCTGGCACGGCGCGCAGATCCATCAGCCATCCCTGTTCATCGCCGGATCGAAGGATTCGGTGATTACCGGACTGATCGGCGCCAAGCGGGTCAATGAGATGGAGCGGGTATTGCCGAACCTCAAGCAAAAGCTGATCATCGAGGGCGGCGGCCACTGGATTCAGCAGGAGCGCGCCGACGAGGTCAACGCCGCCTTGATCGCATTTCTCAAATGAGGGTGACGCAAACCGGTAGATTCAATATAGCCCGCGGCCGGTGAGCAATTCGCGCGGCCCGCGCGGATCGATCGGCGCATAAGCCGAAGCCGGGCCGGGCGCGAAGCGATCGTCGGTCTCATAGGACACCGCGCGGGGGTTCTCCAAGGCCCGTCCCCGCGAGCGGCTGGAGGCCGACATTTCAGATGTCGCGTTGATCGAGGCGTAATCGGCCGAGTTGTTGCCGAGGCTGTAGGGACGCCCTTCCGGCATCGGCACCTCGCCCCGGATCCGGCCGGCGGCGGACGGAATCTCGGGCACGAACGGACGGGCGGAAGCAACCCGGACCGTGGACGGCGACGGCGCCGGCTCGCCGGTGCGCAAGGTCGCAAGCAGCTGGCGGTCGTCGGAACCTTCGAGCGGCGCCCGGCCGACATATTCGACCCGAACCCGGGCGACGCCACTGCTCTTGAATTCAAGCAATTCGGCGGCTCTGTTCGAGACGTCGATCAGCCGGTTGCTGTGATATGGCCCGCGGTCATTGACGCGAACGATCAGCGATTTGCCGTTGCGCAGGTTGGTGACCCGCGCATAGCTCGGCATCGGCAGGGTGGGATGGGCCGCGGTCAGCGAACCCATGTCAAACACTTCGCCATTGGCGGTCTGCCGGCCGTGGAAGTCATCACCATACCAGGAGGCCATCCCCTCCTGTTGATAGTTGACGTCCTCTTCCGGCACGTAGATCCGGCCCGCGACCGTATAAGGCTTGCCGACGCGGTAAGTACCGCCGCCCTTCGGCACGGGATCGCCGAGCTCGACCACCCGCGGGCTGGAGGAGACCCCGTATTTCGGATCGACGCGGCTCGCAAACTTGTTCGACGAGGCGCAATTGGCGAGCATCAGGCACATTGCGACGGCAACGGCACCGACCGCCGCCTGAACCATCGGATATCGCCGTCGAATCCCCATACGCCCCAATTACCGTTCTGCCGGACGCGTGCGTACGCCGCGGGCTGGACGTCCCTTTGCCACAATGCGGCCCACCTCCGCACCGGCGCGTGAAGATATCGCAACCTGAACGCGGCGGAAATGGGGAGAGCGCGTGCATGGTGAATCAATCGTTCCGTTCCGCTTCCGTGGATCTACGGAGTCTCGCTGGAGCGTTCCGTGGATCTACGGGGTCTTGCTGGAGCGCGCGCATAAATCCGCCTCGCTCGCGCCCGCGCTATGCCACAACCTGTTGCAGCAAATCATCAGTCGGCCCGAACTTCGATTCCGGCACGTGAATCTTTTTGACTGTGCAGCAAAGCGGTCGTTGTCTTGCTCGCGTTGGCGAAAAGGACGTTTGCGATGATCGAGACAGTTTCAGCAGTGATGGCCCTGGTGAGCGCAGGGATTTTTCTGGCCCATGCATTTGAAGGCTTCAGCTCAAGGGCCTGAGCCATACGCATAGATCGATGAGTGGAGAGACGCATCACCTCTTTCCAGCAGGCTCGTTCCGAAAGCCTTAATCAATTCGGACGAGCATCGAGATTGGAAGGTGTATCATGAGCAATCACGATTTGGTCTCCGATGGATTCCTCGCTTTGACCGCAGCCGGGCTTGTGCTGTTGTGTTCAGGCCTGCTGGCCTTTGTGTTTCACTAGGCGGCTGCGGAAGGCGCCCTGCGTCATCGTCCGACGCTTGCATTGGGCGGCTGCGCGTCTGTGACGCGCGGGACCACCGAAAACATCAGCATTTCATCAACGCCGGCAGGAGCTGAGGCCACGATTTCGGGCCTCGAAGTTCCTGCCGCTTGCATCACGCCCTGCGCGATTGTCGCCAAGCGCTCCGCGGATCTGACCGTCAGTTTCGCCAAGGAAGGTTTTGAGCCGGAGATCGTCCAGTTGACGAAAGAGGTTCCTGCGACCGGCGCCGCCGGTTTTGCCGGCAACATCTTGGCGGGCGGTTTGGTCGGCATGGGCGTGGATGCCGTGACCGGAGCGGCTCAGGACCACAAGCCCAACCCGGTGATCGTGACGCTCAAGCCGATCAGGCCCTTGGCGCCGCCGGCCCCCGCGCGGCCGCGCGGCAAACCCGCAAAGCGCACGCCGGAGGCCGGCACGTAGCTTGTGGAGATTGAGCTTGGTGAGCTGTCGCGGGAAGCAGGGATCAGCAGTTGCCCCTTTCGCGGCCCTGCCCCCTTTGCTAAGCCGCTCGCATTCAAAGACGGAAGGGTGGCCGAGCGGTTTAAGGCACCGGTCTTGAAAACCGGCGTGCCTGCAAGGGTACCGTGGGTTCGAATCCCACCCCTTCCGCCAAGGGATTTCCGTAAGTGATTGAAAAATATGAATTTATATTCATGCGCCGGGAACTGGTCCCCAAAGTAGACCCCAACTTGTGCCGTGGCACAGACGCTCCTCACTGAGAGGGCTCATGATTTATGAGAGCGGACCTTGGAAGGATCGGCTGTTGCGCGACGCCGAGAGGCTGGTTGGACTCATGCAGGCAACCACGACCCCGCTTAGGCGAATCTATGCCGTCGAACGAGCGCTATTTCTTCCAGCCTTCAGTATGCGGAACCTTTGGGAGGCGAACAAGCTATCGCGGGATTGGGTGTCCGTAGCGCGTGATCTGTCGCCTGTTTGTAGCTCGTGAAGTGTCGTGTTTTTTGTGCCCGGAACAAAGGGGGCACGATGGGCACGGCATCCATTCACGAGGGTGTACGACGGATGCGATTTTCGGATTTGCTGGATCGAACCGAGGCGAAGAACCTGACGCAGGAGTCGGCGGCTGAGATGCTCGGGATCAACGTGCGGACGTTTCAACGCTGGGCGGAACGCTTTGAGGCGGAGGGCGATGACGGACTGGTCGACCGGCGCTTGGGCCGGCGATCGCCGAGGCGTGCGCCTGAGGAAGAACTGGAACGGATGCTGGGACTGTTCCGGGACAAGTATGCGGACTTCACGGTGAAGCATTTCCACGAGCAGTTGCAAAAGCGGCATGGCTATGTGCTGGGCTACACGGTGACGAAGCTGGCCTTGCATGCGGCGGGCCTGGTGCGGAAGGCGCCGAAGCGTTCGGCGCACCGCAAGAAGCGTCCACGCCGGCCACTTCGGGGCATGCTGCTGCACCAGGACGGGTCGCGCCATGTCTGGATCGAAGGTCTGCCGGCGATGGACCTGATCGTCACGCTGGACGATGCGACGAGCGATATCTACTCGATGCTGCTGGTCGAGGAAGAAGGCACGGCCTCGACGTTCCAGGCCCTGGGCGAGGTAATTGGCGAGCATGGTTTGTTCTGCGCGCTCTACACCGATCGCGGCAGCCATTATTTCTATACTCCGAAGGCTGGCGAGAAGGTCTCGAAGACGCAACAAACCCAGGTAGGACGGGCTTTATTACATCTCGGGATCGAGCATATCGCGGCGTATTCGCCGCAGGCGCGCGGGCGCTCCGAGCGGATGTTCGGCACGCTGCAGGGCCGGCTGCCGAAGGACCTGCGGCTCGCCGGGATCAGGACCGTCGAGGCCGCCAATGCGTGGCTGAAGGCGCATTACATCGCCGAGCATAACGCGGCATTTGCGATCCAGCCCGAACAGCAAGGCACAGCGTTCGTGGCCGACCGCCACCAGGCCTGGCGCGAGACGCTGTGCGTGATCGAAGAGCGAACCGTCGCCAACGACAATACGATCGCATGGAGCGGTCGGCGGTTGCAGCTGCCCGAGAGCCGGCTCAGGCCCCACTTCGTCAAGGCCGTGGTGCGCCTTCACGAGTATCCCGATGCTACCGTGAGCGTGTTCCTCGGCCCGCACCGATTGGCGACGTTTGACGCCGGCGGAAAAGAGATCAGCCCCGACGCGCCTCAGCCTGGCAGCGTGCTCGGAGCCGTCAAG
>NZ_JBAVNZ010000185.1:0-2590 GCF_049691595.1 Bradyrhizobium sp. | reverse complement strand
CCGCATAGGTCCGGCTGCCGCCCGAGGCCGCACCGGGCGCGCGCACCTCATGGCCCCAATGTTCGCCACGGTGATATTTGCCGCGATTGACCAGAAAGCGCGCGCTGGAGCCGAGCGCATCGTCGGGCTTGCCGAACGGCGACACCCGGCCGTCCCTGTCGTAGTCCATGCCGACATTGAGCCAGACTTCGGGCATCCACTGCGTATGGCCCATGGCGCCGGCCCAGGAGCCGCGCATTTCCTCCGGAGTGCCCCAGCCGCGATCGACGATTTTCAATGCGTTGATCAGCTCGGTCTCCCAATAGGCGCGGCGGCGCGGCTCGTTCCAGGCCAGCGCGGCGAGCGAGGGAAACACCGGCCGCATGTGGTTCTGCTGCACCAGCGGATCGCCATAGGCGGATTCGACGCCCCACAGCGCGAGCAAGGTGCCGCGCTCGACGCCAAAATCCTGCTCGATCCGCGCAAACAGCGCCTCGTTCTGCTTCAGCGCTTCCTTGCCGGCGATGATGCGCCAGTCGGAGGCGCGGCGATTGATGTATTGCCAGATCTGCTCGTTGAACTCCGGCTGCTTAGCCATCTGCCGGAACACGCTCATGTCGGGCTCGATGCGGCCCATCACCCGGATCCAGGTCGCATCCGAAATGCCTTTTGCCAATGCGCGAGCGCGAAAATTGTCGCGCCACTGGTCGAAGCCGGGCGGCGCTGCGGCCAGCGCCGCGCGCCGATCGGTGAGCAGGGCGCCGGCGCCGATGCCGGCTTGCAGAACGGCGCGGCGGGTAGGGAGGCTCAGAGAATCAGGCGGTTTCATCGGGCCAGTGTAGCGGCGCTGCAAGCATGGACCAAAAGTCATGACGCCGCAGGATCAGCTATCCCGGAAATCTGTGGCGATTTTGGACAGCCAGTGCCGGACCGTGACTTGCGCGCTGGCGCTCGGCCCTGCCGCCAGCCGCCGCTCCAGCCTTTCATCCGATCCTACCGGCGCGGCAAACGTCGTAAGCATCGGGGATTTGGCCAACTGCGAGGCTTGTCCGCAGGCAAGCGGGCTTCACCATCGATGTCGACAGGAAATTCCCAGAGCCGCGACGGGGCCGACAAGCCGATAACAAGACGCGCGGGCGCCTTGCGGCATCCCGCGCGTCCGTTGTTCGATCGCGTCGTCCTTCCGAAACTACTTGATGAGCTCCCAGAAAATTCCGAGCTCGGCGACAAATGCCAAAGTGAACAGGATGGTGCGGAGATAGGGAAGCCCGGCCCAATACACGACGGCGTGGGCGAGCCTCAGCCAAAAGAAGCTCGCCGACCAGAGCGCGGTCATCGCGTTCGCCTTGCCGGTCAGGTGTGCGACGACAACAAGCGCGGCAAACGGCGCAAAGACCTCGATCGCATTCAGATACACCCGATGCGCGCGATGCCCCCAGGAAGGCACCGGCCGCGGCAGCGCGGGATCGACGTAGTTGGCCGGTTGCAGCGGCCCGTTGGTCGTCACCTGGCAGACAATATAGGGGATCCAGAGCGAGGCGGTCAGTATCGCGGTATAGATCAGGTATTTGAGGTCGGTTGTCACCTTGTCCTCCTTGGTTGGTTGCCTGGCTTCGCGGTTGCGATCCGATTGGCCAGTACAGTCGTTCGAGCCGGGGCAAAACCGACAGGGTTCGAAATATTTTTTGGGAGACGGAATTGATGCCGGCCATCTGCGAACCTTTGATCTTAGTTACCACCGCCTTCCTGCGGGTCCAGATGCTGGATCACGTCCTCGGGCAAGGCGTGCGCAACCGCGGCGACCGACTCGATGGGGTCGGGACCGATCTCGCGCCCTCGGCCATGGATCAGGCGCTCATAGGCCGAGACCAGGGTGGTGTAGGGGTTGACCCAGAGCCAGCCGTCGCGCGTGAACACTTGGACGTCGAAATGCAGGTGGCGGGAGGTGCCGTTGGGGCGATCGAGGTAGTTCGAAACCACGCCGATCTTTTCGCCTTCCGCGACGCGGCGGCCATTGAGAACGCGGTCGGCGTCCATGCTTGACGGGTTCATGTGCATGTAACGAAAACGGATGTGCTCGTTGGCGGTGTTGACCTGGAGCGTCGCCGTCTGCTGCTTCAACGAGCGGATCAGCACGCCGTCGCGAACCGCGACGATCGCCTGCCGCTTGGCATCGCAGCTTTCTCCGCCTTCGCCGTTCGGCGGGCATGCGCCGGGACGGATATCCTGCCCCTGATGGCCGAATCCGCCGGCGCATTGTCCGACCTCGAAACTGCGCGGCTCGCAGAAATTGTCGCGCCAGGGATAATCGGCGGCCGACCCGTCCAGTTTGCGTTTCCTCAGCGATTGCGAGCGGGCGAACGCCGGCGCTTTCTCGAGCGGAAACCGGATCTGCGAATAGGCGGTCGCGTCGAAATGGCCGCCATGTTTGCGGGCGCCGCGGTTGGCGATGATGTCGCCGCTCGGGCGATAGGTGAAATCGGGCGAGGCGGCGGCGGGCCGTTCGGCGATGTCGGAAGAGATATCAGAGCGCGGTCGCGAGGGCTGGCCGCCGGCGATGCGCAGCGCCTTCAGGAAACGCTCGGCGACGGGATAGGCCTCGCCGCACGCC
>NZ_JBAVNZ010000184.1:0-4382 GCF_049691595.1 Bradyrhizobium sp. | reverse complement strand
GCGCAACACCGCGGCGGACGGTCCGCTCCGCGCGCCCACGCCGTCAGGGGCCACGAAGCGGCGCCGGGCTCGAAAGGCCCTCGCCGTCGCCCCCGTCCCGGTGGTAATAATACCGCGCCGCAGGCGGCCCGGCACGAGTCGCCGCGTTCGTCGCACGGCGTCAAGAGCGAAGGCATACAGGGCATCGCCTTTTTGCATCGCGAAAGCCGACCGAATACCAAACCCAACCGTACCAACCGACCGCAGCGCTAGCCGTTAGTCGATCTGGAGATATCCATGGCTAAAGAAGAGCTGATCCAGTTCGAAGGACTGGTGACTGAAATCCTCCCCGACGCACGCTACCGCGTGCAGCTCGATGCCGGACACGAAATTGTCGCCTATACCGCCGGCAAAATGAAGAAGAACCGGATCAAGACGCTGGCAGGCGATCGGGTCACGATCGAAATGTCGCCCTATGACCTGGAAAAAGGCCGGCTGATCTTCCGTCACAAGGACGAGCGCCCGAGCGCGACCGGAGCCCCGCGTGGTGCACCGCCGCGTGGCGGCCAATTCCGCCGCCGATAGGCGCTTGCCAAGATCGCGCACGACAGACCATGCCGTGCGCGATCGCGGTTGGCGGGGCCGCCGATCAAAAAATCGCGCGCCTCAGGATTGTTTTGGACCCTACCTTCGCATAATATCGGGCGCATCGATTTTCGGCCGGACGAAATTAGCTATCCACCGGTACAGCCGGTTTAGACGCTGACGACCCTTCCAAAAATTCGATCTCACCAGCCCACCGACAAGTGGGTTTCGACGTTCTATATCTGAGAAGGGACTACCCCCGTGAGCATGGGAACCGTGAAGTGGTTTAACGCTACCAAGGGCTATGGCTTCATCCAGCCGGATGACGGCGGCAATGACGTGTTCGTGCATATCAGCGCCGTTGAACGTGCCGGGCTTGGGACGCTGCGTGAAGGCCAGAAGATCAGCTACGAGATCGTGGCGGATCGCCGCTCTGGCAAATCTTCGGCCGACAATCTGCGCGCCGCCGGATAAGCGATTTCCTCAAGGGCGCCTTGCGTTCTGGAGCCATGCGCTCCGGAAACGGCTCTCGGAATAAGCGAAAGGCCGCGTCCCGGCGGCGCGGCCTTTCCCGTTTTGGCAAAGCGGCAGCCCGATCCTGGCCTAGGTCGTGGGGCAGACCGTCGTACTGTACAGCACGCAGCTCGACTGACGCGGACGGGTATAGGAAAAATCGCTCAGCGTGATTCCGGATCTCGCCATCACATAGCCGACGGTCGGGACATAGAGGTAGCTGACCTCGCTGAAGATCAGATAGGTGCCGTCGATCCGCAGCGCGGCCGGTATCGACACCGGGCTCCCCGCCGCGCGCGGCGCCGACCCCTTGCTCCATTGCACCCTCGCCGCATGGGTCAAGGGATCGATGTATAATTCCGTGATGGTAGCTCGCAGCGGCGTTGCCGAATACGGCGTCAGGATCGCGTTGGCGGTGATGATGAAACCGGCGATGTCGGTATCCGTCACGCTCGTCGATTGAGAAGTAAGATCGGACAATGTCCGCGCCACCAACGTCACCTTGCGGTCGACGGCCACGCCGGACGAGAACTCGACAACCCCAAAGAACATCACCAGCATCAGCGGCACGACCATCGCGAATTCAACCGCCGCCAGGCCGCGGCGATCCCCTGCGAATTCGGCGAGCCGCGGCCGCATCCGGCGCGATATTCTCTGCATCTGTCCGGCGCTCATCGCATCATGGCTCCACATGGAAGGCGGTCGTCGCAGTAAGAAGTCTTTTGCTGTTGGATGTGCCGCGGCCGATATTGGCAATATTGTAGCCGAGCCCGGTCACGAACAGCGGCCATTGATAGAAGCCGCGGACCACCACGGTGGCGTTGCTGCCGCCTGGCGGCAGCAGAAACGTCAAGCCGCTGCTGTCGTAATTTCCGGCGCCGTCGATCGGATCGGTGATCGTGATCGCCGTGCCCGCGGCATAGAACCTGACATCGGTGTCGATCGGACAGGTGAACAGGACAGAAACGCGGTTGCAGACGTCGGCCTTGAACTGCGCCTGCATCTGGGCGGTGGTTTGTCCGCTGTCCTGCAACTGGTGCGTATAGAGCTGTCGCCCGGCATCCTGAATGGCGGTCTCCAGGAGCTGGCTGCCGAAAAACACCATGGAGGTCTCGATGATCGCGAACAACAGCGCGAAGAACAACGGCGCCACCAGCGCGAACTCGACGGCGGCGGAGCCGCGGCGGTTGCGACGAAACCGGCGCCATGCGGGTGTGACGGAAACAGAAGCCTGCGGCATAGGGTAACCCGGGCGATGAGGAATTGCCGGCCAGATTTACCCGAAAGTCATTGTCGAAGTGTTTCGCCCGACCGAAGCCGGAACCCCCGTCCCGTTAAGCGGATGTTAACCATTTCCCGAGCAAATTCTTGCGGCATCCGGCGCGATGGCGCGGGCGGCGACGGACTGGCCGACGCCGCCGATCGCCGTGCTGGTCCCGTCAATTCGCGGCTTTGCCCGCTGTCGCGGCCGAGCCGCTGGCCTGGCTGGAGAGCGAGCCAGCCTGATCGATCGTCGATTTGAAATAGTTCTCGCCATCGCCGAGGGTGACGCGCCGCTGGCATATCGGCATGCAGCTATAGGACTCGCGTTCGACGCCGCGATAGACCGTGACGAGCTGGTCGGTCGGGCCCTCGACCTGGATCTGGCGGTCCACCAGAACCTCGCCGCTGCGGTTCATTGCAATGAAATTGGTGGCGCCGTAGCCCTTGCCGGTGACGACGACGACGCCGCCGGTCTGCAACGCCACGTCCGCGATCAGCGGATTTCCGACGACGATGGTGGCGACGCCGACCGGAAGCTTGACGAGCTTGGCCTGATCGACATTGACCGCGATCCTTTCGGGATCGGGCGCGGCCAGCGCGACCGCGGGCCATAACAGGATTCCGGCCATCAGGGCACGGAGCCAGAAATGCGCGCCAGCGCGAATATGCAAGGATTTCGACGACATACTGTACCCCGGGACGTTGACAAGCCGGCAAAAGCGATACGCTGCGGAACCGGCGCCCGACCAGACGAATCTGACCTCAATTAATGAACGAAGTGCAAATGGCGGCGGGAATTCCGCGTTTCGCTCCGCCATGCCCTATTTCCGGAACGGATAGGCCAGTTGTCCGGCGATCTCGGTCGGGAACGACGGTTGATCTTCGAGGCCGTAATGGCCGGGCAGCCGGTTCTGCGGCATCCGGAAGGTCCCGAACAGGATGTCCCAGACCGGGAAGGTGCCGGCGAAATTGGTGTTGCCGCCCTCTTCGGGCGAGGTGTGGTGCCAGCGGTGGAACACCGGGGTCGCGATCACGGATCTGAACGGGCCAAGTTCCCAGTTCAGATTGGCGTGGACGAAGGCCGAATGGAAAATATTGAACGGTCCGACCCAGAGCATCACGTTCGGCGAAATGCCGGCCATGAGCAGGATGACGTCGACACCGATGGTGCCCAATATCAGGTTGACGGGGTGGAACCGGGCCGCCGATATCCAGTCCAGATCTTCCGACGAATGATGGATGGCATGGTACTTCCAGAATCCGCCGCCATGAAACATGCGGTGCAGCCAGTACATCATGAAGTCGGCGAGCACCAGGAACAACACCGCCTGCAGCCACAGCGGCAGCGTCGACAGCGGACCATGGCCATTGTCGTAGAAGGCGATCAGTTCGTCGGCATCGTGAATGTTGAAGACGACGCCGGCGCCGAGCACCAATAGCCCGATCCGCAATACGCGCGCGAACAGCGGCACGAAGAACCAGTAGCAGATGTCGGTGACGAGTTCGCGCTTGCGCCACCATTGTGCACCCGGATTGCAGGCCCAGAAATGCGTCAGCACCGAAAAAATCAGCGCCAGAGCGATCGTGACCGGCACCACCTTGGCGATCGTCTGGCCAAGCATCTCGACGACTTCCATGGGTAGATTGGACATGTCCGCCTCTGCTGATCCGAGAGCCGAAAGGGTTACAGGCTGGCGCTTAAGGAGCCATGAATCCACCGCGTGGCGCGCTCCGGCGCACTCAATATAATGATGATGCGCGATCCCTGATTATTTCGAATTGATGCAGTGCCCTTAATGCCAAATTTACTCTGCGCAAGAAGTGCCTGTTACAGCGGGATTTACGCAATCGAATTAACTACGCCGCAAGTTCCCGACCGTAGGGTGGCGCCCATGGTCACGGTGCTGAGAACGCCGGCGAGACCAAACTTAAGTTCGACAGCCACGTGTACATGGAGTTTTATCTATGAAGAACCTGATCTCGCGTTTCGTGAAGGACGAGTCCGGCGCCACCGCCATCGAATACGGCCTGATTGCCGCCGG
>NZ_JBAVNZ010000183.1:0-1551 GCF_049691595.1 Bradyrhizobium sp. | reverse complement strand
AATTGCAAAGGTGCCCGCGGTGGTCGGCGTCTGCGACGGCTTCGTCGGCAACCGCATGCTGGCGCAGCGCGGCAAGCAGGCGGAGAAGCTGTTGTTCGAAGGCGCGCTGCCGCAGCAGGTCGATGCGGTGGTGACGAAATTCGGCATGCCGATGGGACCGTTCGCGATGGGCGACCTCGCCGGCCTCGACATCGGCTGGCGCTCGCGCAAGGATCGCGGCATCAAGTCGGAAATCGCCGACGCGCTGTGCGAGGCCGGGCGCTTCGGCCAGAAGACCGGCAAGGGTTACTACAAGTATGAAGGCGGGTCGCGCGCGGCGCTGCCCGATCCGGAAGTCGAGAAGCTGATCGACGAGACGTTGCAGCGGATGGGTCGAAAGAAACGCGTGGTCAGCGACGACGAAATCCTCGAGCGCATGATGTACCCGATGATCAATGAGGGGGCGCGGATTCTGGAAGAGGGCATCGCGGCGCGGCCGAGCGATATCGACGTGATCTGGCTCTATGGCTATGGCTGGCCGATCTATCGCGGCGGGCCGATGTTCTACGCCGACCAGGTCGGGCTGAAGCACATCGCCGACCGGCTGTCTTACTATGCCAGGGAGACCAGCGATCCGTCGCTGGAGCCGGCGCCGCTGCTCAAGCGCCTCGCCGCCGAGGGCAAGACCTTTGCGTCGCTGGCGCAGACCTCGAAAGCGGCTTGATGGGCGGTTCCTCTCACCATCCGTCATTCCGGGATGCGCCTCTTGGCGCAGGCCCGGAATCCATACTCCCGATCGTGGTTATGGATTCCGGGCTCGTGCTTCGCACGCCCCGGAATGACGGTCGCCCTGTGGCTTCTTGCTGAAATCAACATGACTCATCCAGGCGAACAGTATTATCCGCAAGGCGTCCGCTGGGACGATCCGATCGCGCGCGGCACGCTGCCCGACCTGTTGTCGACGGCGGCGGCCGAATTCGGCGCGCGGCCGGCGATCGAATTCCGCGACCGGCCGATCCGCTATGCCGAGCTCGAAGCCATGGTGGAGACCGCGGCGTCCGCCTTCCTGCGCGCCGGCTACGGCAAGGATACCTCGGTCGCGCTGTTCCTCGGCAATTCGCCGGACCATCCCGTCAATTTCTTCGGCGCGCTGAAGGCGGGGGCGCGGGTCGTGCATCTGAGCCCGCTCGACGGCGAGATCGCGCTGTCGCACAAGCTTGCCGATTCCGGCGCGCGCGTGCTGGTCACCAGCAACCTGTCGGCATTGTTGCCGACCGCGCTGAAATTCCTCGGCCAGGGTCTGCTCGACCGCCTGATCGTCTGCGAGGACGATGATTGGGGCAAGGCCGGCACGCCGCAGGCGCCGCTGCCGGACCATCCTGCGATCATCACCTACAGAAACTTCGTCGATGGCGCCACAAAGCCTTCGCAGTGGCCGCCGATCAGCGCCGACGATGTCGCGTTGCTGCAATATACCGGCGGCACCACCGGACTCCCGAAGGGCGCGATGCTGAGCCACGGCAATCTGACATCCGCCGTGTCGGTCTATGACGTCTGGGGCAAGCCTTCCCG
>NZ_JBAVNZ010000182.1:0-12298 GCF_049691595.1 Bradyrhizobium sp. | reverse complement strand
CACCGAGGCCGTGTTCGAATTGTCGGACATCAAGGTGCTGCGGGCCCAGCATCCGCGGGAGGTGCGCGAGGTGGTGGAGGCCGCTGCCATGCAGGCCTATAACGCCTGCACGCCGACCGCCGTGCTGTTGTCGCAGCGCCTGATCGGGGCGAAGGTTTTTACCAAATGAGCAAAGCCAATCTTCTCGATCGCCGCAAGGTCGTCTCCCGCCTGTTGGCGAACCGCAAGCAGGCCATCGCCGTCGGCGGCCTCGGCGCCTCGACCTATGACATCGCCGCGGCCGGCGACCACGACCGCAACCTCTATCTCTGGGGCGCGATGGGCGGCGCGGTGATGATCGGGCTCGGCATCGCGCTGGCCCAGCCCAAACTGCCGGTGGTGGTCATCACCGGCGACGGCGAGATGCTGATGGGCATGGGCAGCCTTGCGACCGTCGGCCTGCAAAAGCCGGGAAACCTCTCGATCGTCGTGCTCGACAACGAGTGCTACGGCGAGACCGGCGGGCAGATGAGCCACACCGCGGTCGCGGCCGACCTCGTCGGCGTCGCCAGGGCCTGCGGGATCGCTGACAGCCGCGCGATCACGACCATGGCCGAGGTCGAGGCCTTTGCATCGACCCTGCAGGACGTTTCCGGCGGGCCGCGCTTTGCCAGCGTGAAGATCGACGCCGCCAATCTCGAGCGCGTGCTGTCGAGCCGGGACGGCACCTTCATCGTCAACCGCATCCGGGGATCGCTGGGGCATAAGCCGATTTAGTGTTGAATTTGACCGATACCGATGGCGCCACTGCTACGGTGCCTGCCCCTCGCGATCCTGCGCGCCATGCACGACTGCCACGATGACGATTTCGTGGCGAACGCCGTCGACCTTGTACACAATGATGTACGGCCATTCGAGCAGTTCGCGCGTGCCTTCAACGAGGCCGGGACGACCCATATACGCCAGTTCAGGATTTTCAAGCCGCGTAACCTTGGCCTCGATGCGCGTGATCATTGCCAATGCGGCACGCGGATTCTCCCTGGCAATCCAGGCGAAGATGCGATCGAGGTCATCGCGCGCGGCAGGCTCGAACGTGACCTTCATGTTCAGGGCGTACGAAAGCGCTTGAACACTTCTTCCGCGGGAATCGTCTGGCGACTTGGGTTGGCCAGCCGCTGCCGTACCTCGGCGACCTGCTCTGCGCTCAGCTGCAGCCTACTGCTATCTTGCTCTTCCATCTCTCTCAGCACGCGCGCTGCATCCTCCTGCCGCTCCGGCGGCCAGGTCAATACGCGGTCGAGGATTTCCTTTACCTGGGCTTTTGTCATACTCAAATTATATCGTATCTACGGCCAAGCCGACAGCCGAGGTAGAGTTAAGAGCACGTTGTCCAAATTGTAACGGCACCTTCGTCATCAACCGCATCCGGGATCGCTGGGGGACACGACGATTTGAGCCGGAGGGGCTTTTTGCGCTGCAATAATTCCTTGACATAGATCAAGGTGAGTGCTTACTCACGTGTCCATGTCTACCCTGCGCATGACCGGCGATTTGCGGCGGCAATTGATCCTGAGCGCCGCCAAGCGGTGCTTTGCCCGCAACGGTTTTGCCGGCACCACCACCAAAAGCGTCGCGGCGGCCGCCGCGATCTCGGAAGGGCTGCTGTTCAAGCACTTTCCGTCCAAGGCGGCGCTCTACGCGGAAATCCTCGCGGAAGAATGCGAGGCCGATCCGGATCTCGCGCATCTGCTTGGCCAGGAGCCGTCGACCGCGACGCTGGTCGAACTGGTCAAGGGCATGGTCGGGCACTTCATGCAGATATCAAACGGGCCCGACGAACAGGATGCGCAGCGGCTGCGGCTGATGACGACCAGCCATCTCGACGACGGCGAATTCGCCCGGCTGCTCTATGCGAAAGTCGGCGACCTGATCGGCCCGGTGTTCACGGCCTCGATCGAACGGGCGGTGGCGGCGGGCGATGCCTTACGGATTGGAACCGAACCTCTCAACCTGTTCTGGTTTGCGCATCACACCTTGCTGATGGCGGCGCTGTCGAGGCTTCCGGCGGTACCGTGTCTTGCTTACGGCAATGCGGCCGATCTCGAACGGCAGCTTTGTCAATTCATCCTGCGCGGAATCGGACTTAACGAAGCCGCAATCATTGCTCATCTGGACCGCGAGCTGTCGCCGAATTCGGGACCATCGGTAGCCGCAGAAAGTGCATGACATGAACATCGTCACCGAAACCCCTATTTCGGGCAAGCCGATCGGCGAAAAGCCGCGCAAGCGTCCGGTGCGGATGCTGCGCTGGTTCATCATCGTCGGGCTGGCGCTGGCGGCCGTCGCTGGCGGTATCGTCTACTTCGAATTTTTCCGCGCCAACCTGATCAAGGGGATTTTCGCCAACAACAAGCCACCGCCGGCAAGCGTCAGCATTGCGGAAGCCAAATCCGAGACCATCCCGAATCTGCTGACCGCGGTCGGCGATCTCGCCGCCGTGCATCAGGTCAATGTCACCTCCGACGTCAACGGACGCATCACCGACATCATGTTCACCGCGGGCGCCAGCGTGAAGGCCGGCACGCCGCTGCTGCAGCTGTTCGACGGTCCCGACCAGGGCGATCTCGCCAGCTTCAAGGCGCAGGCGACGATGGCGCAGCTCTCGCTCGAGCGTGCCAAGCAGTTGGCCGCGCGCCAGTTCGGGCCGCAGGCGACCGTCGACCAGGCGCAGTCGGCCTATGACCAGGCCAATGCCGGCATCGCCAAGACCGAGGCCATCATCTCGCAGAAGCTGGTGCGCGCGCCGTTCGACGGCGAACTCGGCGTTCGCAAGGTCGAGGTCGGGCAGTATCTGACCGCGGGAACCCAGATCGTCTCGCTGACCGATCTGTCGATGCTCTATGCGAACTTCACCGTGACCGAAAAGGACAGCGCCCAGCTCAAGGTCGGGCAGACCGTGCGCGTCGCGGTCGACGCCTATCCCGGCCGCACCTTCGAGGGCAAGATCACCACGATCGAGCCGCAGATCGCGACCGATACGCGAAACATCCGCGTGCAGGCGACGATCGCCAATCCCGATCACATCCTCAAGCCCGGCATGTTCGCGACCACCACCGTGGTGCTGCCGGACAGGCCGCCGGTCGTCACCGTTCCCGAAACCGCGGTCGATTACACGCTCTATGGCGACTCGGTCTATCTGATCACGGAGAAGGAAGCGGATGGCAAGACCAGCCTGACGGTCACCCGCACTTTCGTGCAGACCGGCAGCCGGATCGAGGGGCGCGCTGAGATCCTCAAGGGCCTCAAGCCCGGCGACCGCGTCGTCGCGGTCGGCCAGCTCAAGCTGCAGCCGGGCGCGGCGGTCACGATCTCGGCCGATCCGCCGCCGCCGATTCCGGCAAAGCCGCCGCGCTACTGACGCATGATCCGAAAAAGCGGGCACCGGTTTTTCGAAAAAGATCATGCCCTGATTTAACCAAGCGGGACACGTGCGATGGCCTTAACCGATATCTTCATCAAGCGCCCGGTCCTTTCGGTCGTCGTCAGCCTGCTGATCCTGCTGATCGGTCTGCGCGCCGCGACCGTGCTGCCGCTGCGGCAATATCCAAAGCTGTCGAACACGGTCGTGAACGTCGTGACCGTGTATCCCGGTGCGTCGGCCGACCTGATCCAGGGCTTCATCACCACACCGATCGAGCAGGCGGTCGCTTCCGCCGAAGGCGTCGACTACATCACCTCGTCGTCGGTGCAGGGGACCAGCACCATCCAGGTCTTCATCAAGCTCAATTTCGACCCGAACCAGGCGCTGACCGAGGTGCTGGCCAAGGTGAACTCGGTCAAATATCTGATTCCGAAGGAATCCAACGACCCGATTGTCACCAAGACGACCGGGCAGACCACCGCGGTGATGTATCTCGGCTTCTCCAGCGACGAACTGTCGGGATCGGCGATCTCGGACTATCTGACGCGGGTGGTGCAGCCGGTGCTGTCGACGGTCGACGGCGTGGCGTCGGCCGACATTCTCGGCGGCCAGACCTTTGCGATGCGGCTGTGGCTCGACCCGGTCAAGATGGCCGGACGCGGCGTGTCGCCGGGCGATGTCGCCGCCGCCATCGCCGCCAACAATTTTCAGGCCGCCGCGGGCCAGGCCAAGGGCTACTTCATCGTCTCCAACGTCTCGACCAATACCGACCTGAGAAACCTCGATCAGTTCAAGCGCATGATCGTCAAGGCCAGGGATGGCGGCTTCGTGCGCATCGAGGACATCGCGACCGTCGAACTCGCCGCCCAGAGCACCGATGCCAGCGTCGCCTTCAACGGCGAGCGTGCCATCTTCATCGGCGTGCAGGCGACGCCGCAGGGCAATCCGCTGACCTTGGTGAAGGGCGTCCGGGCGCTGATCCCGGAGCTCGAACGCAACCTGCCGCCGTCGATGAAGATGAAAGTGGCCTACGACTCCACCAAATTCATTCGCTCGTCGATCGACGAGGTCGAGAAGACGCTGGGCGCGGCGGTGCTGATTGTCGTGGTGGTGATCTTCCTGTTCCTGGCGTCGTTTCGCTCGGTCGTCATTCCCGTGGTCACAATCCCGCTGTCGCTGGTCGGCGTCTGCAGCCTGATGCTGGCGATGGGATTCAGCATCAATCTGCTGACGCTGCTGGCGATGGTGCTGGCGATCGGGCTCGTGGTCGACGACGCCATCGTGGTGGTGGAGAATATCCATCGCCATCTGGAGGAGGGCAAGACGCCGGTGCAGGCGTCGCTGCAGGGCGCGCGCGAAATCGCCGGTCCGGTGATCTCGATGACGATCACGCTGGCGGCGGTGTATGCGCCGATCGGCTTCCTCGGCGGCTTGACCGGGTCGCTGTTCCGCGAATTCGCCTTCACGCTGGCGGGCTCGGTGATCGTGTCCGGCGTGATCGCGCTGACGCTGTCGCCGATGATGTGTTCGGTATTGCTGAGGAACGCCGAAGAGGGGCGTTTCGCCGGGATCGTCAACCGGGTGTTCGGCACGATGACGCACTGGTATGGCCGGCAGCTCGACCGTTCGCTCGATTATCGTCCGATCACCGGGCTGTTCGCGCTGACGATCCTCGGGCTGGTTGGCTTCCTCTATATGCACACCGCGAAGGAACTCGCGCCCGAAGAGGATCAGGGCATCGTGTTCGCGCTGACCAAGGCGCCGAAATACGCCAACATCGACTATCTGAATTTCTACGGCGACAAGCTCGACAAGGCGTTTACCCGGTTTCCGGAAACCGATCTGCGTTTCGTCCTGAACGGCATCAACGGCCCGCAAAACGGCATCGCTGGCATGCTGCTGAGCCCGTGGGACGAGCGGAAGCGTTCGTCGATCAAGCTGAAGCCGCTGGTGCAGGCGGAATTGAGCAAGATCGAAGGGATCAATGCGTTCGCGTTCAACCTGCCGCCGCTGCCGGGCGGACCGGGCGGCCTGCCGGTGCAGATGGTGATCAACTCGACCGCCGGCTTCCAGGCGGTCTATGAGCAGATGGCGAAGCTGAAGGATGCCGCGCGCAAGAGCGGGCTGTTCATCGTGTCCGACAGCGATCTCGACTTCAACCAGCCGGTGGTGCGGGTCAAGATCGACCGCTCCAAGGCCAGCGATCTCGGCATCAACATGCAGCAGGTCGGCGGCACGCTGGCGACGCTGCTCGGCGGCAATTACGTCAACCGCTTCAATCTCGAGGGACGGTCGTACCAGGTTATTCCGCAGGTGCCGCGCGGCATCCGGCTGTCGCCGGAGTCGCTCGGCGGCTACTACGTGCCGACCAGCACCGGGCAGCTGGTGCCGCTGTCGACCATCGTGTCGATCGAGACCGGAACCGATCCCAACTCGCTGACGCACTACAATCAGCTCAACTCGGCGACCTTCCAGGCGGTGCCGATGCCGGGCGTCACGGTTGGCCAGGCCGTCGACTTCCTCGAGGGCGAGGCGAAGAAAATGCCGGCCGGCTTCAGCCACGATTATCTGGCTGACGCCCGCCAATATGTGCAGGAAGGCAGTCAGCTTCTGATTACCCTCGGCTTCGCGATCGTCATCATCTTCCTGGTGCTGGCGGCGCAGTTCGAAAGCCTGCGCGATCCGCTGGTGATCATGATCAGCGTCCCCATGGCGATCGTCGGCGCGCTGATCCCGCTGTTCTTTGGCCTGGCGACCATGAACATCTACACCCAGGTCGGGTTGCTGACCCTGGTCGGCCTGATCAGCAAGCACGGCATCCTGATGGTGGAGTTCGCCAACGAGCTGCAGCTCAAGGAAAGTCTCGACCGGCGCTCGGCGATCGAGATGGCGGCCCGCGTGCGGCTTCGGCCGATCCTGATGACGACGGCGGCCATGGTCACCGGCCTGCTGCCGCTATTGACCGCGACCGGGGCGGGGGCCGCGAGCCGATTCTCGATCGGGCTGGTGGTGGTCGCCGGCATGTCGATCGGCACCCTGTTCACGCTGTTCGTGCTGCCCGCCGTCTATGTGGCGATCGCGACCGACCACCGCGCCAAAGCCGGGTCGGAGCGCACCAGGGAGATCGCGGATTTCGATCTCGCCCGGCCGGCGCTGAAGCCGACCTGAGAAACTCGGTCGGCCGGAGGCGGGGGGCGGCGGCTTCGGTCGCCGCCGTCGTTCAATCCTCCCGCGCCGCGGCAAGAGACAAGTTCCGCCGTTCTTGCTAACTTGGGCGGGATGAGCATCTCCCTGCATCCTGATACGCCCGAGGGCCGGACTCTGGCGGCATCTGCGGCCGCGGCCCCCGCCGCCGAATCGTCGGGGCCGAAGGTTCGCAGCAGGCTATTCACCAAGTACGTCGCGCTGTTCGTCGCGGTGGTCGGCGTTGCACTCTTGTCCAACGGGATTTTCGAGGTTTTCTTCTATTACCGCGAGCACAAGGCGTCCCTGATTCGGATTCAGCACGAGCAGGCGGAAGCCGCGGCCGCCAAAATCAGCCAGTTCATCAAGGAAATCGAAAGTCAGTTGGGCTGGACCACGCAGTTGCCCTGGTCAGCCGGATCGCTGCAGGACCGCCGGTTCGACGCGCTGCGGCTGTTGCGGCAGGTGCCGGCGATCACCGAACTGTCGCAGATCGATTCGACCGGCAAGGAACGCCTGCGGGTCTCGCGGCTCGCGATGGACGTCGTCGACAGCGGGCTCGACCTCTCCAGGGAGCCGAAATTCGCCGAGGCCGTCGCCAACAAGGTCTATTACGGGCCGGTGTACTTTCGCCGGGAGTCCGAGCCCTACATGACGCTGTCGCTGGCCGGCACCCGCAAGGATGCCGGCGTCAGCATCGCCGAGGTCAATCTGAAGCTGATCTGGGACGTGGTCTCGCAGATCAAGGTCGGCGAGCGCGGCCATGCCTATGTCGTGGGCTCGGGGGGGCGCCTGATCGCCCATCCCGATATCAGCCTGGTGCTGCGCAACACCGACATGTCGAAGCTGGCGCAGGTGCAGGCCGCAAGGTCGGGAAGCGCGGACGCGCTGCAGGGCTCGCTCAACATCCAGGGCCAGGAAGTGCTGACGGCGTCCGCCCCGATCGCGCCTCTGGGCTGGACCATGTTCGTCGAGCTTCCGGCCCAGGAAGCCCATGCGTCACTGTACCAGGCGCTGCAACGCCTCGCCATCGTGCTGCTGGCGGCCTCGAGCTTCGCCGTGCTCGCCGGGATCTTCCTGGCTCGGCGCATGGTCGGCCCGATCCAGGCGTTGCGGGTCGGCGCGGACCGGATCGGCAGCGGCGACTTCGCCCAGCGCATCGACATCAAAACCGGCGACGAACTGGAAGGACTTGCCAATCAATTCAACGACATGGGCGCGCGTCTTCAGGAATCCTATGCGGATTTGGAGAACAAGGTCGAACAGCGGACGGCGGAGTTGAGCGAGTCGCTTCAACAACAAACCGCGACCGCCGACGTGCTGAAGGTCATCAGCCGCTCCGCCTTCGACCTGAAATCGGTGCTGACCACGCTGACGGAATCGGCCAAGGCGCTGTGCGGCGCATCGCTGGGCATCATCTGCCTGCGCGATGGCGAGGTGATGCGGCTGCGGGCCGAATCGGGCTGTACGCCGGCCTTCATCGATTTCATGCAGGCCAACCCGATCAGGCCTGGCCGTGGCACGCTCACCGGCCGGGTCTTCATGGACGGCAAGCCGGTCCATGTTCCGGACGTGCAGCTCGATCCCGAGTACAATTTTGGTCAGGCTCCGGTGATCGGCGATTACAGGGCGGTGCTCGCGGTGCCCCTGACGCGCGACGGCGCGGTCGAAGGCGTGCTGCTGCTGGGAAGGCCGGCGCCCGGACCATTCAGCCAGCGCCAGATCGATCTGGTACAGACCTTTGCCGACCAGGCTGTCATTGCCATCGAGAACGTGCGCTTGTTCGAGCAGGTGCAGGAACGCACCAGCGAGCTGTCACTTTCCCTCGAGGAATTGCGCACCACCCAGGACCGCCTGGTGCAGACCGAAAAGCTCGCCTCGCTCGGCCAGCTCACCGCCGGCATCGCCCATGAAATCAAGAATCCCCTCAATTTCGTCAACAACTTCTCGGCGCTTTCGACGGAATTGATCGATGAACTTAACGACGTGCTGAAGCCGGCCGCGCTCGACGACAAGACGCGCGAAGAGATCGACGAACTCACCCATATGCTCAAGGGCAACCTCGAAAAGGTGGTGCAGCACGGCAAGCGCGCCGATTCGATCGTCAAGAACATGCTGCTGCATTCGCGCGAGGGCTCGGGCGAGCACCGGCCCGCCGACATCAACGCCATCGTCGAGGAGAGCCTCAATCTCGCCTACCACGGCGCGCGCGCCGAAAAATCCGGCTTCAACATCACGCTGCTGCGCGAGCTCGATCCCGATGCCGGCATGATCGATCTCTATCCGCAGGAGATCACGCGGGTATTCCTCAACCTGATCTCGAACGGCTTCTACGCCGCCACCAAGCGCAAGGAAGCTGGCGGCGACACCTTCGAGCCGACCTTGAAGGCTTCGACGAAAAGCCTCGGCAACCGCGTTGAAATCCGCATCCGCGACAATGGCACAGGTATCCCCTTGGAAGTGAAGGAGAAAATGTTCAACCCTTTCTTCACCACCAAGCCTGCCGGCGAGGGCACCGGGCTCGGCCTGTCGATGAGCCACGACATCGTGGTGAAACAGCATGGTGGCAAGATCGACGTCGAGACCGAGCCAGGCCTATTTACCGAATTCATTATTACGCTGCCGCGAACAGGCGCAGCACAGGCAATTACTGGAGGCAAAAATTGAGCGTTTACATTCTCGTCGTCGATGACGAGCCCGACGTCGAAGCCCTGTTTCGGCAGCAGTTCCGGCGCGATATCAAGTCCGGGCGATTTATGATGGAGTTCGCACCATCGGCGCCCGCGGCGCTGGCGCGCGCCGCGGAGATTCGCGACCCATCGCTGATCCTGATTCTGTCCGACATCAATATGCCCGGCATGAGCGGCCTGGAGATGCTGCCGAAAGTGCGCGCGGAGCGTCCCGACGTTCCCGTCATCATGATCACCGCCTATGGCGACGCCGAGACGCGCCGGAAAGCCATCGAGCGCGGCGCGGTCGGTCTTCTGACCAAGCCGATCGACTTCGCGCTGCTGCGGCACGAGATCGACACCAGGCTCGGGCAGGCGGCATGACGGCGACCATCCTCGTCGTCGACGACGAGCCCGATCTCGAAGCTCTGGTGCTGCAGAAATTCCGCAAGCAGATCCGCGATGGCGTGGTCAGCTTCATGTTCGCCCGTGACGGAATCGAGGCGCTGCAGAGACTGGAGCAGCACCCGCAGGTCGACATGGTGGTCTCCGACATCAACATGCCCAGGATGGACGGACTGTCGCTGCTGGCGAAGCTGCAGGAGGCCGAGGACAAGAAATCGACCATCATCGTGTCAGCCTATGGCGACATGAGCAACATCCGCACCGCGATGAACCGCGGCGCGTTCGATTTCCTGACCAAGCCGATCGATTTCGGCGATCTGGAGCTGACGATCGACAAGACCATCCGCCATGTCGAGATGATGCGCGAGGCGCGCCGCCGCCAGGCCGAGGCCGAGCGCGCCCATGCCTCGCTGTCGCGCTATTTCTCGCCGCAGATCGCAAGCCGCCTTGCGTCCGAAGGCGACGGCATGGACGTGCATCGCCGCGACGTCGCGGCCATCTTCACCGATGTGACCAGCTTTACTTCTCTGGTAGAGGCGCTGGCCCCTGAAATGCTCAGTACGCTGCTCAACGAGTATATGGGTGGAATGACCGAGGTCGTGTTCGAGCATGAAGGTACGGTTGCCAAGATCATCGGCGACGGAATCCATATTCTGTTCAACGCCCCGGAGGACCAGCCGGATTATGCGGCGCGTGCGGTGGCCTGCGCGCACGATCTCGATTCCTGGGCGATCAAGTTTCGCGAACGCTGGAAAGCCAAAGGCGTCGACTTCGGCGCGACCCGCATCGGCGTTCATGCCGGTCCGGTGCTGGTCGGCAATTTCGGCGGCAACCGGTTCTTCGATTACACGGCCTATGGCGATACCATCAACACCGCGGCGCGGCTCGAGGCCGCCAACAAGTTCTTGGGAACCCGGATTTGCGTGAGCGCCACGGTCGCCGCCGGCGCCGGCAAATTTTTGGGGCGGCCGGTCGGCGATCTCATGCTGCGCGGCCGCAGCGAACCGCTGCGCGCCTACGAGCCGCTGCCGAAGGCCGCGTTCGCGGGGACGGCGACGGCGCAATATGCGCGAGCCTTCGCCAAGCTCGAAGCCGGCGACGCCGCGGCGATGCCGGCGTTCGCGGCGCTGGTTGGCCTGCACGCCGACGACGCGCTGGCCGGTTTCCACTTGAAGCGGCTGCTCAACGGCGCCAAGGGCGTGCGCATGCAACTGGAATAGGTGGGGATCGCGCGATGACCAGCGACTTTCCGGCCGGAAATTACCGGTTCATTCCGGCCGTGTTCCAGTATTCGAGCGGCGCTGCCGCCGATGCCGGTTTTGAGGTCGAGCGGGTGCGCTTCGACAGACCGTTGCCGCTGGCCGAGGGGTTCGCACGGATCGCCAGGCACATTCAGGCGGCGGGACGGCCGCGCACGGCGTTTTGTGCCTGCGAACTGCGTTCGCCCGCGGCATTCAGCGAGGACGGCTTTCGCGCCTTCAACCAGCATTACGTCAAAACGCTCGCGGAATGGGGCCTGTTCGACGGCACCATCAATCCGGTGGCGCGCAGCAATGTCTGCCCGGAGATCGACCCGCCGGCCGAGCCGTCGTTTTATGCGTTCTCCTTTACGCGAACGACTTCGAGCACGACGCCGTCCTTCGTGATCGCCGGCAGCGCCGAGGCGCGCGATGGACCGGGAAGCTACCCCGAGCGGATCGTGCGCTACCGCGATCTGAGTCCACAGGCGTGGAAGGAAAAAGTCCGCTTCACGGTCGAAGAGATGGAGCGCCGGCTCGGCGAATTCGGCTTCGAGTGGAGCGACACCACGGCGGCGCAGGTCTACACCGTGCACGATTTCCATCCGGTCATGACCGATGAACTGGTCCGCCGCGGCGCCGCCCGTTCCGGCCTGACCTGGCATTTCGCGCGCCCGCCGGTGGTCGATCTCGAATACGAGATGGATTGCCGCCGGGTGTTGCGGGAGATCGTGATCTGATTTTTCCGGCTCGTGCCGGCAGCAGGGAAGTTCGCCCCGGTGCGCCGTGTACGCCGCCTCAGCCCGCGATCCGACCGTAGAACGCGCCCGCCCAGGTGGCCAGCGCGACGATGATCAATCCGGGGATCACGCGAAGCGCAAAGGGCCGGCCGCCGCTCGTGGCGGCGAGGAGGATTTTGCTGATGGAGTTGGTCGTAAAACCGGCCAGAATGGGCAGGATGGCATCGCGGGCTTCAAGTTTTCCGGCGGCGACAAGCGAAGCGACCGAGATCGCGGCCGAGTGCGTATCGGCAAAACCGGCAATCGCCGCGGCAAGAATAACGCCGTTTTCCCCGAATTGGTCCTGCAGCGCGGCGCAAGCGACGAGAATGACAGAAAGGGTCGACGCGAACACCAATGCCGTCGAGAGGCTGAACGCGCGGCCGCTTTGCACCTCGGGTTCCGCCGGCTGCCGCAGCGCCAAAACGGTAAACACGACGCCATAGATGGTGGCCGCCAACCCGCCGCATACGAGCGGAACCGCCAGGGCCAAAAGGGTCGCCGTGCTGGTGGCGGCCAACACAGGCACCATCTGGACGATGGTTGCGATCGTTGACAACACGGCGCCCGCGACCGCGGCGGCGAGCACCCCCTTGGCCTTGGCCGCGCGGGCCCCCATTGCGC
>NZ_JBAVNZ010000181.1:0-15096 GCF_049691595.1 Bradyrhizobium sp. | reverse complement strand
AGGAGGAGACGGGCCTTGCCCCGGCCGACTATCGCAGCGCCGCGCATTGGCACTGCATCTTCACCGGACCTGCCGTCGCCATGATCAAGATCCTGCATGTCGATATGCCGGGCGATGCGTTGCGCGCTAGGATCGAGACCAATCTCGCGTGCCAGCCATCGCCCGAACTGACCGCGATTCACCTGGTGCGCGGGACGGGCGATCTCACCGCCGCGATGCCGCGCTTTGTCACGGCATTCGTCGAGGCGCATCTGTCGAGGTAACCCTTAAGTTGCGAGCTCGGGTCGGCGCGAAGCCGGCCTGCGCCGGGCGGACGCATTCTATTGCGCTTGACATCGGTCGGCGCTCCCCCTGTGATAGGCCCAATAAGACCAAAACGCAGTGCACAATCTTCCAGGGAGGTTTTTATGCCGGTGCGCAGAGCTGCACGCCTGCTTGTTGGGCTATGTGCCGCGGTGGCGGCGATGGGCATGGCGGTCGCCGCCCACGCCCAGGAAAAGAAAATCAAGATCGGCGTGATCTATGACCTGACCGGCCCGCTGGCGGGCGGCGGTTCGGAGCTGCAGTACATCGGCGCCAAGATCATGCTCGACCAGTACGCCAAGACCGGGGTCGAGGGTTACAAGATCGAGGCGGTCTACGCCGACGCCCAGAGCAAGCCCGATATCGCCATCAACGAGGCGGTTCGCCTGGTCGAGCAGGAAAAGGTCGATATGCTGCTCGGCTTCTTCTCCTCGGCGCAGTGCGTGCCGGTGGCCGCCCGGGTCGAGCAGCTCAAGAAGTTCATGTGGATCACCACCTGCATATCCTCGGCGGTGCTGGCGGACAAGAATTACAAATACGTGTTCCGGCCACAGGCGAGCGGCGACCAGTTCGGCATGATGACGATGGATTTCATCGCCCAGAACGCCCAGGCCAAGTTCGGCAAGGAGCCGAAGGAGCTGCGGGTCGCCATCATCCACGAGGATGGCGCCTATGGCGTCGACGTGTCGAAGGGCAACGAGGCCGGCGCCAAGAAGGCCGGCTTCAACATCGTCATGAAGGAAGGCTATTCGGCCACCGCGCCCGATCTCTCCGCGCTCGTCACCAAATTGAAGCGCGCCCGGCCCGACGTGGTCTTCCACACCGGCTACAACCCGGACATCACGCTGTTGCTGCGCCAGGCGCGCGAGCAGGGGCTGAAATTCGGCGCGCTGGTCGGCCACGGCGCGGGCTACGGCGTCTATGAGAAGCTGAAGGAGGGTCTCGGCGGCGATGTCAACTATGTCTTCAACACCGACCCGATCTCGATCTGGCTGGCCAACCAGAAATCCATGGACGCCAGGCTGCCGCCGGTCATCAAGATGGTCGGGGAGGAGTTCGACAAGGTGAAGCCGGGCGTGGCGATCCGCTCGGCCCATGTCGGCATGGCGGCATCGAACACCTACGTCTTCCTGACCGAGGTGCTGCCGCGCGCGATCAAGAAATACGGCGGCGTCGATCCCGATGCGCTGCGCAAGGCCTCGCTCGAGGTCGACCTTCCCGAGGGCGGCACCATGCTCGGTTTCGGCGTCAAATTCTTTGGCGAAGGCACGCCGATGGCCGGCCAGAACGAGCGCTCGTTCCCGGTGGTCATCCAGTATGTCGACGACAAGTCCTATGTGGTGTGGCCGAAGAGCCAGGCGCAGCGCGACGCCGTGCTGCCTTTGCCGAAAGGCACCACCTTCAGCAACCAGTAGGTCGGGCGCCGGCTAGCGGAGTATTTTTGGGGTGCTGACGGTCAGCGGGTTGGTA
Source organism: Bradyrhizobium sp. (assembly GCF_049691595.1). Taxonomy (GTDB): domain Bacteria; phylum Pseudomonadota; class Alphaproteobacteria; order Rhizobiales; family Xanthobacteraceae; genus Bradyrhizobium. The sequence continues at coordinate 13,323 of NZ_JBAVNZ010000181.1, read as the reverse complement.
AAGCGCTTCGGCGGCTTCACCGCGGTCAACAACGTGTCGTTTCAGGTCGAGCAGGGCGAAATTCTCGGCCTGATCGGCCCGAACGGCTCGGGCAAGAGCACGATCTTCAATATGCTCTCGGGCACTTTCGCTCCGTCGGCGGGCTCGATCGAGTTCGCCGGTTCGGAAATCGCAGGGCTTGCGCCGCACCGGATCATCAACCGCGGCATCGGCCGCACCTTCCAGATCCCGCGGCCGTTTCACCGGCTCAGCATCTTCGAGAACGTCGCCTTGGCCGGTTACTACGGTCAGGGCAGCCACAGCCGGGCCGGGGCCGACCAAGCCGCGGAACGGGCGCTCGGCATGGTCGGCCTGCCGACCGACCGTCACGCCAGCGTCGACGGGCTTGGCGCCGCCGGCCTCAAAAAACTCGAACTTGCCAAGGCGCTGGCGACCGGGCCAAAACTTCTGCTCGCCGACGAAAGCCTCGGCGGGCTCGACGAGACCGAGATGGATGCGGCCGCCGACATGCTGCGCAAGATCCGCGACGAGCTCGGCATCACCATCATCTGGGTCGAACATATCATGGGCGTCTTGATGCGCGTGGTCGATCGCGTGATGGTGCTCGATCACGGCGAGAAGATTTCCGAGGGCCTGCCGGCCGAGGTGGCGGGCGATCCGCGGGTGATCGAGGTCTATCTCGGCACCGACGCGGATTCGAGCCAGGTCGCCGCCGCCGAAGCGCGCCGCCGCGCGGGGGCTTAAGGCATGCTCGAACTCGAATCGGTCGATGCGGGCTATGGCAGCTTTCAGGTGCTGTTCGGCGTCAGCCTGGAGGTGAAGGCGGGCGAGGCGGTCGGCGTGATCGGTCCGAACGGCGCCGGCAAGACCACCTTGATGCGGGTGATCTCGGGCCTGATCCGGCCGACCAAAGGCTCGATCACGATGGAAGGCGCCGATGTGCTGGCGACGCCGGCGCATCGCATCGTCAGTCTCGGCATTGCCCACGTGCCGGAAAATCGCCGGCTGTTTCCGCGGCTGACCGTCGACGACAATCTGAAGATGGGCGCGTTCATGCCGGGCGCCCGCGCCAGATATACTGAGCGGCTGGAATTCGTGTTCGATCTGTTTCCCCGCATGAAGGAACGGCGCGGCCAGATGGCCGGGACGATGTCGGGCGGCGAGCAGCAGATGTGCGCGATCGGCCGCGCGCTGATGTCGAACCCGAAACTCTTGCTGCTCGACGAGCCGTCCGCGGGCCTGGCGCCGGTCGTGGTGCAGCAGGTGTTCGAACTGGTGAAGCGGATTCGCTCAAGCGGGCTCACGGTGCTGATCGTCGAACAGAACGTGCAGCAGGTGCTGCGCGTGGTCGATCGCGCCTATCTGCTCGAGGCAGGCCGCATCCGCGCCTCCGGCACCTCGGCGCAGATGGCGGAAAGCGACACCATCAAACAGGCATATCTGGGAGTCTAGGGGATGATGGTTGGGCTGGCGACTGCGAAGCAACTGCGCTCCCTCTCCCGCTTGCGGGGGAGGGCTGGAGTGGGGATGCCGCCGCGATTCGCACCGTTCGCGCGGAGCGAGTTTCCCCACTCGCATCGCATCATTCGATGCGATGCGACCTCCCCCGCAAGCGGGAGAGGTGAGTGATGCAGGCATTTCTGGATATTTTCGACGTCTATCTGCTCGAGGCCGTCATCAACGGCATCCTGCTCGGCGGGGTGCTGGCGCTGTTGGCGCTCGGGCTCAACCTGATCTTCGGCGTCATCGACGTGACCTGGATCTGCTATGCGGAGCTGGTCATGATCGGCATGTACGGGATGTATTATCTCGTGCAGGTATTCCACTTCCCCTACTGGGCGGCGGCGCCGCTGACCATCATGCTGGTCGCTGTCCTCGGGGCGGCGCTGCATTACATCGTCATCGCGCCGCTGTTGACCGCGCCGCCGATCAACCAGCTGCTCGCCACCGGCGGCGTGCTGGCGCTGCTGGCGCTCGGGCTGAACCTGATCTTCGGCGTCATCGACGTGACCTGGATCTGCTACGCCGAACTGGTCATGATCGGCATGTATGGCATGTATTATCTGGTCCAGGTCTATGGCGTGCCGTACTGGGCGGCGGCGCCGCTCGCCATTCTTCTGGTCGCGGCGCTTGGGGCGGCGCTGCACGCCATCGTCATCGCGCCCTTGCTGACGGCGCCGCCGATCAACCAGCTGCTCGCCACCGGCGGCGTCCTCTTCATCCTGCAGAGTTTTGCCACCGTCGCGTTCGGCATCGATTTCCGCAACCTCGGCATCCGCCTGCCGGTGCTGGTGTTCGGCGAGATGCATTTCAGCTATGCGCGGCTTCTGTCGTTCGCCGCCGCGCTGATCGGCATGGTCACGGTCTATCTGTTCATGACGCGCACCTTCACCGGCACGGCGATCCGCGCCATCGCGCAGGATCGCCAGATCATGTCGCTGATGGGCGTCGATACCAGGCGCATCTACCTCGTCACCTCGGCGCTGGGCGGCGCGCTCGCCGGTCTCGCAGCCTGTCTCCTGGTGCTGCAATACGACGTGCATCCCTTCGTCGGCCTGTCGTTCGGGCCGATCACCTTCCTGATCTGCGTGCTCGGCGGGCTCGGCAATTTCGTCGGCGGCTTCATCGCGGCGTTCGTGTTTGCCGAGATCATCTCGCTGGGCGGCCTGTTCTCCGACCTCGAATGGGGCTACGTGCTCGCCTTCGCCTTTTTCATCGTCATGATGTTCATCCGGCCCGCCGGCCTGTTGGCGAGGCGCTCGTGAAGGCGCGGCAAGCCGGCTGGCTGGCCGCGCTGGCGGCGCTAATCGCGCTGCCTTTCGTCTATCGCGACCCCTATCATCTACACATCCTGGTGCTGATCCTGATCTGGTCGTTTGCCTATACCTCGTGGTCGATCATGGGCCGTTTCGGCCTGGTGTCGCTCGGGCACGGCGGCTTCATGGGCGTCGGCGCCTATGTGACGGCGCTGTTGTGGAACCATCTCGGCGTCTCGCCATGGATCGGCATCCCCGTCAGCATGGTGGCGGCGGGCGCGCTTGCCGTGGTGGTGGCCTATCCCTGCTTCCGCTTCCGCATCACCGGGCATTATTTCGTGCTGGTGACCCTGGCCTTGTCCGGCATCGTGCTGCAGGTCATCACCGCCACGCGCGACTACACCGGCGGCTCGCTCGGCTATACGCCGAACCGCACCACCGGCAATCATTTGCTCGCGCTCCAGTTCGACGACAAGACGACGTGGTACCTGATCGCGCTCTTCATCTGGGTTCTGGGATTGCTGATCTGGCGCTGGGTCGACCGCAGCATGAGCCGCTACGCCATGGAGGCGATCTCCGAGGACGAGGACGCGGCGGCCGCGGCCGGCGTCAACGTCACCGCCGAAAAGCTCAAGATCACGCTGGTCAGCGCGCTGATGACGGCGCTGGCAGGCGCGCTTTATTGCCAGTACCAGATGTTCATCTCTCCCGACACCGTCAGCGGCATTGCGGTGTCGCTGCAGATGGTGTTTGCCGCCATCGTCGGCGGCGTCTACGTGTCGCTCGGACCGACCGTCGGCGCGATCATCACCATCATGCTGGCGGAGATTTTGCGCATCGGGTTCGGAACCAGGGCGGTCGGATGGGACAACCTCGTCTACGGCGTCCTGCTGGTGCTGTTCATCATCTTCCTTCCCAGGGGCATCCTTGGTAGCGTGATCGGGCGACTGAAGGCGCCACGCAAGACAGCATTGAGGCCATGAGCAAGAAATCAAGGCAACCGCTCGCCGACGAGCTAAAACCCTTCATCGCGCCGTTCCGTTTCGACGGCTCGGGCAAGTTCCATCTGAAGTCGCACAAAACCGATGCGAGGGGCGGGCTCGACAGGGAAAAGGCGCAAGCAATTCTCGAAGCCAATCGGAAACGGTTGAACGATTTTCAGGAAAGGCTTTACGCGCAGGACCGCTGGTCGCTGCTCCTGATCTTTCAGGGCATGGATGCCGCGGGCAAGGACAGCGCGATCAAGAGCATCTTCGAGGGCGTCAATCCGCAGGGCTGCGAGGTCTATTCGTTCAAGCAGCCGACCTCGCACGAACTCGATCACGATTTCATGTGGCGCTGCATGATCGCGCTGCCGGAGCGGGGCCGCATCGGCATCTTCAACCGTTCCTATTACGAGGAATGCCTGGTGACGCGGGTGCATCCGGAATTTCTGGCGAAAGAGAAGATTCCGCCGCGGCTCGTCACCAAGAATATCTGGCGCGAACGCTTCGAGGACATCGCCGCGATCGAGCGTTACCTTGCGCGCAACGGCACGGTGATCCTGAAATTCTTCCTCAATATTTCCAGGGAGGAGCAGCGCAAGCGGTTCCTCGACCGGCTGGAACAGCCGTCGAAGAACTGGAAGTTCTCGATGGGCGATATCGCCGAGCGCGCGCTGTGGCCGCGATACCAGGCCGTCTATCAGGACATCGTGCGGCACACCTCGACGGCGACGGCGCCCTGGCACGTCGTGCCGGCCGACCACAAATGGTTCGCCCGCGTGGTGATCGGCTCCACTATCGTCGCCGCGCTCGACAGGCTCGATCTGCATTTCCCGAAAGTCGACAAGGCGGAGCGCAGCGAATTCAAGCAGGTGCGGGAGGCGCTCGAGGCGGAAGGGAAGGGCGGAGGGAAAAAGGCGGCGAAGTAGGGGGCAAGGTGCGCTAACCCTGATGGCGGCACGCTTTCGCTTTGCCCGCCCTTGTATATGCTGGACCAACATGAACGGCGCAGCAACGTGCCGCCACGGAAGCGAACATGACCGCGGTCACCAAAATCGTCTTTCTTGGCGCGAGCAGCGCATCGTTCGGCATCAGCATGTTCCGGGACCTGTTCTCCAGCCATGATCTGGCCGGCAGCACCCTGATCCTGGTCGGCAGGAACGTCGACCGGCTCGCGCGCGCCGGGCGCCTTGCAAGAATGCTGAACGAGAGATCGGGCGCGGGATTGAAGATCGAGTGCACCACCGATTGGCGGGCTGCCTTCGACGGCGCGGCGTTCGTCGTCCATTCGACCGCGATTGATCGGAACCGGCTCTGGAAGCTCGATTTCGAGGTGCCGCGCAAATTCGGCATTCGTCACACCTTGGGAGAGAACGGCGGCCCGGGCGGATTGTTCTTCACGCTGCGCACCTTGCCGGTCGTTTTCGATTTTGTGCGCGAAATGGAGCTGCGCTGCCCGCAGGCGCTGTTCCTCAACTTTTCCAATCCGGAATCCCGCATCGTTCTGGCCTTGGGCCAATACAGCAAGATCCGCACCATCGGTCTGTGCCACGGAATTTTTCTGGCGCGAAACCAGGTCGCCTCCATCCTTGGATTGCCTGCCGAACGGGTCGAGGTGTGGGGCGCGGGTCTCAATCATTTCCAGTGCCTGATGCAGATCCGTGATCGGGAGACCGGCGACGACCTGTATCCGCTGTTGCGCGAAAAGGAGAAAGTCCACGATCCGTCGGTTTCTCCGCTGACCCGGAATCTGTTTCGCGCCTTCGGTCATTGGCTGGGCTGCGGCGATGGCCATGTCGGCGAATACCTGGCGTTCGGCTGGGAGGCCGGCGAGGGCGGATACAATTTCGAATGGGACGAAAGCGAGCGGGCGAAACTGGACCGGCTGATCGACGACGTGCTTTCGGGAACGGCGGAGATTCCGGCGTGGTGGCTGACCCCATCGGGCGAGCGCGCCGTCACCATCATCGCGGCGGTCCTGCATCACCGCAAGCAACTGATCGAATCGGGCGTGGTCTATAATCAGAAAGCGATTCCGAACCTCCCGGCCAGCGCCGCCGTGGAAGTGCCGGTCATGGCAGACATGGCGGGCATTCATCCGGTTTCGCCCGGCCCGTTGCCCGATCCCGTCGCCAAACTCATGGCCGTTCAGGTCAACGTGCAACAATTGGCCGTCGAGGCGGCGGTACATGCTTCGAAGGAGCTGGCGTTGCAGGCGCTGCTGATCGACCCTGTCGTTAATTCCGCAACCGCTGCCGTCCAGTTGCTTGACGAGCTATGGGATGTAAACCGGCCCTATATCCGAAAGTGTATCGGGTGAACCGGCCATGGAGCGCCCGAAAGCGCCATCACCCGCCATCGCAGCATCCCGACCAGACTCCGCCGGTCCCGGAAAGAGTCCGACCACGCCCGCGAACATGCATGTCGGCAATGTCGGGCCAATCCGCGCGATCCTGTTCGACAAGGACGGGACCCTCGTCGATTTCCAACGCACCTTCGGGCCGGCGGTTCAGGCGGTGATGCGGCGTCTCGCGGGCGGCGACCGCGCCGCCTACGAGCGCCTGGTGGTGGCCAGCCGTTTTGTCGAAGCCGGGCAGCGTTTCCTGCCGGATTCTCCCCTGATCGCCGAGCCGACCCGCGTCTATGGCGCGCTGTGGGCCACGGCGCTTGGGCGGCCTGCGAACACCGGGTTCTTTGCCGAGATCGACCGGCTTCTGTGCGATGCGACGACCCGGCATCTGGCGGCGGTCGGCGATCCGAAGGCGCTCCTGACGTTTCTCGCCGCCCGCGGCTATCGGCTCGGAATGATGACCAATGACGCCGAAATCACCGCACGCGCTCACGCGCGCAAGCTCGGCCTGGATCAATATCTCGAGTTCGTTGCCGGATATGATTCCGGCTTCGGCGCCAAGCCGGACCCCGGACCGGTGCTCGCATTCGTGCATGCCGTCGGCGTGCCGCCTTCCGAAACGGCCGTGGTCGGCGATACGGTTCTGGACCTTGCCGCGGCCCGCGCGGCGGGCGCCATTGCCATTGGTGTCCTGACCGGCCCCGCGCCATATGCAATTCTGGCACCTCATGCCGACGCGCTCTTCGCCTCGCCGGCCGAATTCGCCACGTGGCTCGACCGTCGTTGAGCCGCCTTTGACCGACGGACGCAAAGGCGGCCCGGCTTCATGGTCCCCCGATGCCGGTAAGATTGGCGACAACGATGTTGTGATCCGACAGGCCAGCCGCGGGGCAAACCGAAATATCCGCGTCCAGTGCGATGGACGCGCAAAAGAAATCGATCGGCGGCCGGTCTGGCGCCCCGACATAGGTGCCCTGCTTGCTCGCATAGAAACAGGGCAGCGCCTCCCGTATCTCCGCAAGATCGCTGCTCGATGGTGCTGCATTGAAATCGCCGCACAGGATCAGCGGCCCCAGCGTTGCAAGCGGTCGCAGAATGCCGGCAATCTTCTCGGCTTGCGATCGCCGCACGGCGGACGACGACCAATCCCCGGTCGAGGCGAGATGGGTGTTGCCGATGAATATCGGCCCCTGCAGCGGCAGCGCCGCGACCTGCAGGATGCGCGGCTCATGTTCAGCATTGACAACCGAACCGGTATGCTGCGGACCCAATTGGAACGCGGCCATGCGATAGAGGGGGATTCTGGATGCCATCGCGAGCCCGTAATATGCGCGTTTCCCGCCGCCCAATTCCTCCGGCACAAGGGCTGGCGTGAAGTACCAATGATAACCGGACGCATGCCCTGGCCCGTGACCAAACATGGTCGAAAGGTCGGCCGCCGGATCGAGCGAGACTTCCTGCATCGCGCATACATCGATGTCCAACTGCGCAATTTTCGCAGCGACCGCCTCGAAATCCTCATTTGATGCAATATTCCACGTGGCTAATCGGAGGCTATTTTTGCTCACGGTAGCTCCACATAACGCCGACAGGGCGGGGCAGGACAAACAAAGTTTTTGAACGCACCAGAATTTTAAGGGGGCTTGTATGAAGAGTCAGTTGCTTCGGGCGAGTACGCTCGTGGCGGTTATCATCGCCGCTCAGGCGCTGCTGCCCCCAAAGCCACGGCCGCAGAAGATAACCCGGCGAGTCTGGGAGAAACTCAAAAAGGAAAATGCGCGATCGCGAGAGGAACTCGCCGCGTTGCGTGAAAAGGGGATACTGCGAAGTTGGCCAGCAAAATGGCAGCGCTGCCCGGCGTTCAGTCCCGTCCGGCCTCCAGGCCATATTCTCGATAGATCGCCTCAGAATCCCTGCCGGGAAACAGCCGACACTTCGCCTGCGCCAGATGCAGGTTGACACTTCCGGGTGCGCAACCGGCAGTCAAGAGCTTCCTGAGATCGTCCATATGGGGACGCGGCTGGAGTTTTTCTGGAAGCTGTTCAAGCGCGACCAATGCCGTCGCGAGTGCCTGCGTCACCACCCACTCGTCATGGCCCGTGACCCCCTTCCTTGGCATGAGAAAGGCCCTCCGACCGGATCAATATCAGGCAGCAATATGCGGGGTCTTGGGCAAAACTTGAAGCCCAAATAGATGTCCGCGGTTGAGGGATAGACGGAACCGGCTACCTGCCTTGCTGCCAGGATACCGCCCGTTGGGAACCGGGACGGACATGCGACGAGGGGAGTTTGTGGCGGTTGCGTCCCCGTCCCGTCGTTAAACGTAACGCTCTTCACGGCTCTTGTTCCCACACACAAATGTTGGAATACTCATTCGGTTCCAGGGGTTGTCGGGACCATACGGCGACGCGGGTTCATCACCTTCCTGGATGGGGCGTGGCATCAGCTTTGCCTTACAGTTCAACCCACACGGCTCGCCCGCGCTGACGAGTGCAATCCAATGAAGCGGCGCGATCTGCTCAAGGGAGCTCCCGGATTCGCGTGCATGGCGATGACAGGCCGGAGCGGAGCGCAGACGCCGCTCGGGCTGACCATCCCCGACTCCCTCCTCGCTGGTGCCAACGAGGTGATCGAATGAAACGGCGCGAATTCATCAAGGCGATTGCCGGCCTGGCAGCGGCGTGGCCATTCGCGGCGCGCGCGCAGCAGGGCGAGCGGAAGCGGCGGGTCGGCGTCCTCATGGGACTGGCCGCGGATGATGCGGAAGGGCAAGATCGAATCGCGGCGTTCGAGCAGGGTCTGCAGCAATTGGGCTGGACTAACGGCGGCAATCTGCAAATCGATTATCGCCGGGGCGCGGGGGATAGGGATCCCACGCAGAGATACGCGGATGAATTGGTCGCGCTCGCGCCGGACGTCATCCTGGCCTCTGGTGGCTCGGTTGTGGGGGCGTTGCTGCGCGCGACCCGCACCGTGCCAATCGTCTTCACCCAGACCCCTGATCCGGTCGCCGCCGGCTTTGTTACGAGTTTGGCGCGGCCGGGCGGCAATGCCACCGGGTTCACCACCTCCGAATACGGCATCAGCGGGAAATGGCTTGAGCTGCTCAAGGAGATCGCGCCGGGCGTGACACGAGCGGCAGTGCTTCGCGATCCCACCATACCCAGCGGGATCGGCCAGTTCGCCTCAATCCAGTCGGTGGCGCCGTCGTTGGGAGTGGAATTGCGTGCGGTCGACGTGCGCGACGCCAGCGAGATCGAGCGCGACGTCACGGCATTCGCGCGCGGATCGAATAGCGGATTGATCGTGACGTCGAGCGGATTGGCGGCGGTTCATCGCGAATTGATCATCACACTGGCTGCCCGGTACCGACTGCCCGCGGTCTACTCCTATCGCTACTTCGCCACCGGCGGCGGCCTGCTCTCCTACGGGCCTGATCCGATCGACCAGTATCGGCGCGCAGCGGGCTATGTCGATCGCATCCTCAAGGGCGAGAAGCCGGCCGATCTTCCGGTTCAGGCACCGACCAGGTACGAGCTGGCCATCAATCTCAAGACCGCCAGGGCGCTCGGCATCGACATTCCGCCGACGCTGCTCGCGCGTGCCGACGAGGTGATCGAATGAAGCGGCGCGAGTTCCTCGCGGTCGTTGGCAGCCTCGCAGCGGCATGGCCGCTTGCGACCCGCGCGCAGTCCGGAAAGGTGCCGACCATCGGCGTCTTGCTTACCGGTAATCCAGACCCCGAGATCTTTCTGAAGGGTTTTCGTGAAGCGCTCCGCGAGGCCGGTTACGCCGACGGCCAGAACATTCGACTGGAGGTTCGTTCGGCCGAAGGCAACAGCAGCCTTCTCCCGGAGAAGGCTGCCGAACTGGTCGGTCTCAAGGTCGATATCATCGTGGCCTCATTGACACCGGCCATTCAAGCCGCAAAGCAGGCGACCGGCGACATTCCCGTCGTGATGGCGCCGGCCGGCGAACCGGTGGGAACCGGCCTGGTGGCGAGCCTCGCGCGACCGGGCGGAAACGTCACAGGGATGTCCGCGGCGACCGCGGAGCTTGCGGGCAAAAGCCTCGAGCTGGTCAGGGAAGTGATGCCGTCAGCGCGCCGCGTGGCGGTTCTGGCCAACGAGGCCGATCCGCTTGCAAAGCCATTCCTTGAACAGATTGAGCAGGGGGCGCGCACGCTTGGTCTCGAGGTCGATACAATAATGGTGCGGCCGGAGACGCCGTTCGAGGCCGTATTCGACGAGATCGGCAGCAGGAAGGCCGAGGCCCTCATCGTTCAGGGAAGTCTGCAGCAAAGGGAACTGTTTGATCTCGCGATCAGGCATCGATTGCCGTCGTTCTCAAGTAACCGGCAAGTGGCGAACACGGGAGGGTTGATGACCTACGCCGCAAACAGCGCGGAAGTGCAGCGCGGAGCCGTGGGATATGTCGACAAAATCCTCAAAGGCGCCAGGCCGGCTGACTTGCCCGTGATGCAGCCAACCAAGTTTGAGCTCATCATCAACCTCATTACCGCGAAGGCGCTGGGCTTTATCGTGCCACCCGCTCTCATTGCCCGCGCAGACGAGGTGATCGAATGATGTCGCCTTTGTGAAGGTTTGCGGATGCCGGCTCATGACCATGGCGCCGCACTCCAAACGCCATGGACCGCGACGGTTGCGTGAGACAATTAGGTCAACCCGTCTGACCATCTTTTGGCATTGCGGCCGGCCGCATTTCTCGTCTAGAACGACCTCAAGACGTCGTTCCGGCAACGAACCGTCAACGGTTTTGGCCGAGGATTCCGTTCTCAAGGGTCTGGCAATGCTGATTCGCAGCGAAAAGGTTGGAGTTCGGGGAGGGGCGGCTGACGCCGTCCGCGCCCGGGCGCTTCCGGCTGCGTCCCTGCCCACCCTGCGTCTCGGCGGGCTTCTGCTTCTTATCGGCCCCTGAGGGCCGTCTGGGCGGTTTGCGCCTGGGCACTCAGGGGTTCGCGCGAGATCAAAAGCCCTTCAGCGCTCAGACCACGGCGCACCACCCAAAAGGAATTTTTCAGATGCCAACCGCCAGCAAGTCCGAGAAGGACCGCGTCATCATATTCGACACCACGCTCCGCGACGGCGAGCAGTGCCCGGGCGCCACCATGACGTTCGAGGAGAAGCTCGATATCGCCGAAATGCTCGACGACATGGGCGTGGACGTCATCGAGGCCGGCTTCCCGATCACTTCCGAAGGCGATTTTCAGGCGGTCAGCGAGATCGCCCGCCGCGCCAAGAACGCCGTGATCGCCGGCCTGTCGCGCGCCCATCCCAAGGACATCGACCGCTGCGCCGAGGCGGTCAAATTCGCCAGGCGCGGCCGCGTCCACACCGTGATCGCGACCTCGCCGCTGCACATGCGCGTCAAGCTCAACATGACGCCGGAGCAGGTGCTGGATCTCTCGATCGCCAACGTCACCCGCGCCCGCAACCAGATCGACGACGTCGAATGGTCGGCGGAAGACGGCACCCGCAGCGAGATGGATTTCCTCTGCCGCATCGTCGAGGCCGTGATCAAGGCCGGCGCCACCACCGTCAACATCCCCGACACCGTCGGCTACACCGTGCCGGAGGAATACACCCATTTCATGCGCACGCTGATCGAGCGGGTGCCGAATTCCGACAAGGCGGTGTTCTCGGTGCATTGCCATAACGATCTCGGCATGGCGGTGGCGAATTCGCTGGCCGGCATCGCCGGCGGCGCGCGGCAGATCGAATGCACCGTCAACGGCATCGGCGAGCGCGCGGGCAATGCCGCGCTCGAGGAAGTCGTGATGGCGATCAATGTGCGCAACGACAAGTTTCCGTGGTGGAACAGGATCGACACCACGCAATTGACGCGGGCGTCGAAGCTGGTTTCGGCGGCGACCTCGTTCCCGGTGCAGTACAACAAGGCGATCGTCGGCCGCAACGCGTTCGCCCATGAGAGCGGCATCCACCAGGACGGCGTGCTGAAGGACGCCTCGACCTACGAGATCATGCGGCCGGAAATGGTCGGCCTGAAGCAATCGTCGCTGGTGCTCGGCAAGCACTCCGGCCGCCACGCCTTCGTGCACAAGCTGGAGGAGATGGGATACAAGCTGGGGGCCAACCAGCTCGAAGACGCGTTCGTGCGGATGAAGGCGCTGGCCGACCGCAAGAAGGACATCTATGACGAGGACATCGAGGCGCTGGTCGATCAGGAGATCGCCGCCGCCCATGACCGCATCAAGCTGACCTCGCTCACCGTGATTGCCGGCACTCACGGCCCGCAGCGCGCCACCATGAAGCTCGACATCGACGGCCAGACGAAAATCGAGGAAGCCGAGGGCAACGGTCCGGTCGATGCGGTGTTCAACTGCATCAAGCTGCTGGTGCCGCACGAGGCCAAGCTCGAGCTCTACCAGGTTCATGCCGTCACCGAGGGTACCGACGCGCAGGCCGAGGTGTCGGTCCGGCTCGCCCATGAGGGCCGCTCGATGACCGCGAAGGCCGCCGATCCGGATACGCTGGTGGCCTCGGCAAAAGCCTATCTCGGCGCGCTCAACAAGATCGTCATGAAGCGCCAGCGCGACATCCCGGCGGCCGCGGCGGGCTAAGGCCTCCGCCCGTCATTGCGAGCCACCGGGTCGCGCGAATGCGCCCCGGGGTTCAGCTCGCGACAGGCATTCACCGAACTCGATGGCGGCGACCATCAACGCCGAGGAAGGTATCCGTGGCGGGGTCGTAGGAGCGATAGCGCTGGGCCCGGACGGAGCCACCAGCGCCGCCCGTTCCCGCATAGGCATTGTTTGCCGCCGCAGCGCCACCAGGTTGCTCCAGCGCCATTCGGCCTGCGGGAGTTAGCGCCCCTCCATTCAGCACATCCCGATTTGGAAACATCGACTGAAAAGCTGCCGGTTCCTGCGCAAGCGCGGATGTTGCGGAGATCGCCGATATCAGAGCTGTCGCGACAAGCGTCTTGAGTCCGGCCATAGTGATTCTCCATTCTTCCTTGCGCGCAAGAATTCGCGCTGGCGACTGTTGCTTCCGGGGCGCTCCCTCTGGATCTTTCCAGATAGGAAATATTTAGGCATTGCAGCCGAGAAAGCGCGCTGCATGCAGATCACTATTCCGCGAATGCGCAAATCGGTCACCGTAATCGGTAATCACGCGGGTGATTTGCCCGCAGACTCGCTTCACCTCTCCCGCTTGCGGGGGAGGTCGCATCGCATCGATTGATGCGATGCGGG
>NZ_JBAVNZ010000180.1:0-5233 GCF_049691595.1 Bradyrhizobium sp. | reverse complement strand
GTCAATCTGCGCGCCGAGGAAGAGCTGCGCGAGGTCGAAGCCCAGCACACCGCGCTCACCACCGAGCGCGACGATCTGGTGGAAGCGATCAAGCGGCTGCGCCAGGGCATCCAGAGCCTCAACCGCGAGGCGCGCGAGCGGCTGCTCGCCTCGTTCGAGATCGTCAACGAGCACTTCAAGCGGCTGTTCGTGGAACTGTTCGGCGGCGGCGAAGCCGCCCTTCACCTGATCGAAAGCGACGACCCGCTGGAGGCAGGCCTCGAGATCATCGCAAAACCGCCCGGCAAGAAGCCGCAGACGCTGTCGCTGCTCTCGGGCGGCGAGCAGGCGCTGACCGCGCTGGCGCTGATTTTCGCGGTGTTCCTGACCAACCCGTCGCCGATCTGCGTGCTGGACGAAGTCGACGCGCCGCTCGACGACCACAATGTCGAGCGGTTCTGCACCCTGCTGCATGAAATGACGGCGTCAACGGAAACACGCTTCATCATCATCACCCACAATCCGATCACGATGGCGCGAATGAACCGGCTGTTCGGCGTCACCATGGCCGAGCGCGGCGTGTCGCAACTGGTCTCGGTCGACCTCGAAGACGCGGTCAAGATCCTCGACCAGAACGTGGCGTGACCACTTGCTTCCCTTCCCCCTGTGTGTGAGCGGGAGAGGGGAAGAAGACGACGATGACCTCACCCGATCTCCCCGCCGAGCTGAAGGCGGCGCTTGAGGCCAGGCTTCAAGGCCTGTCGCGCAACGCCGCCGCCGCTCGCGCCGCTGCTATCTCGAAAACCTATCGCGACGGCGGCGGCTCCGGTGCGATCAAGTCCGAAATCGACGCGCTCGCCTATGCGCTGGCGCGGATGCCTGCGACCTATGCCGCCGTTACCGCCAGCCTGAACGCGCTCGGCGAAATCAGGCCGGACTTCGCGCCAGCCAGTTTACTCGATGTAGGCGCCGGGCCGGGCACCGCGACCTGGGCCGCGGCGGACGCGCTTCCATCGCTGCAGGATTTCATCCTGCTCGACGCCAATGATGCGTTGCGCTCGCTGGCGCTCGACTTCGCCCGCAGCAGCGCGCGCCTGCGCAATATGAACTACGAGCCGGGGCAAGCCCGCAACCTGCTCGCCCATGCTGAAGCAGCCGACCTTGTGATAGCGAGCTACATGGTCGGCGAGATCGGCGACGCGGAACGGCGGGCGCTCGCCGAGTCGCTTTGGGCAAAAACCCGCGACACGCTGCTGATCGTCGAGCCCGGCACGCCCGCGGGCTATGCACGGATCATCGCGCTGCGCGAGCAGTTGATCGCGCTCGGCGCGCATGTCGCGGCCCCCTGCCCGCATGACGGCAAATGCCCGCTTTCCGCGCCGGACTGGTGCCACTTCACCCAGCGGCTACCGCGCTCCGGCGCGCACAAGCAGGTCAAGGGCGCCGAACTGCCGTTCGAGGACGAAAAATTCGCCTATGTCGCGCTCACGCGCGCGCCGGTTGCGCAGCGCCTTGCCCGCGTGCTGGCGCAGCCTGATCTCACCAAGGTCGAAATATCGGCCAAACTGTGCACCCCCGACGGTCTCGCCATCGCAAAAATACCCCGCCGCGCCAAGGCGGACTATGCGCGCGCCCGCCGCTGGCGATGGGGCGATGCGATCATCGAGGGCTAAATGCCCTTGAACTAATCCCGCCTTAGATTCGACCAAAGCAATGCCTCACTTCGCGGGCGGGCTACCCATGGCTGCGTTTTCCTCTAGGGTGCCCGCCTTCTTCGTCCCATCAGGAGTTTTCTGCCATGTCGACCGGCTGGATCGTTCTCGGCGTCATCGTCATTCTCGCGCTTTTCGCCTTCGGCGCCTATAACCGCCTGGTCGCGCTCGGCCAGCGCGTCAGTCAGGCCTTCGCCGACATCGACGTGCAGCTCAAGCAGCGCCACGATCTGATCCCGAACCTGGTCGAGACCGTGAAAGGCTACGCCGCGCATGAGCGCGGCACCCTCGACGACGTGATCAAGGCCCGCAACTCGGCGATGTCGGCGCAGGGGCCGGCGCAGGTGTCGGCCGCCGAAAACCAGCTGAGCGGCGCGCTCGGCCGGCTGATCGCGCTGTCGGAAGCCTATCCCGACCTCAAGGCCAACGCCAACTTCCAGCAATTGGCAAGCGAACTGTCCGACCTCGAGAACAAGATCGCCGCCAGCCGCCGCTTCTTCAACAACGCGGTCCAGGAATACAATACCGGCATCCAGCAGATGCCGGCTGCTTTATTCGCCGGCATGTTCGGCTTCACCCGCAAGGATTTCTTCGACCTCGGCGCCAGCCGCACCGAAGTCGAGGCGACGCCGACGGTGAAGTTCTGAACGCCCGAATAGTTCGGCAGAGCAGCGCAACATGGCCGCCTACGGTCTTTACACGCATATCGCCTCGAACAAGCTTCGTTCGATGCTGCTGCTCGCCGGCCTGTTCCTCCTGATCTATGTGCTGGTCTATGCCGGCGCGCTGATCGCGGAGGTCGTGATCAACGGCAATGGCTCGGTCGATTACTATCTGATGGCGGCATTGCGCGACCTGATTTCGGCATTTCCCTATGCGACCTTCGCCGCCGCGCTGTGGATCATGATCGCCTACTTCTTCCACCAGAACATGATCGACGCGGTGACCGGCGGCGAGGACGTGACGCGATTGCAGCAGCCGCGGCTCTATAACCTCCTGGAAAATCTCTGTATCTCGCGCGGCATCCCGATGCCGAAGCTGAAAGTGATGGTCAGCCCGGCGCTGAATGCATTCGCGACCGGCCTCAACCGGCGGCAATATGCCGTGACCGTGACGTCAGGCCTGTTGCAGACGCTCAATGATCGGGAGATCGAGGCGGTGCTCGGCCACGAGCTCACCCATATCCGCAACGGCGACGTCCAGTTGATGGTGATCGCGGTGATCATCGCGGGCGTGATCGGCTTCTTCGGCGAGCTGTTCTTCCGGATGTTCACCAATTTGTCGTGGAATTCCAGCGGTAGCGGCTGGTCATCCTCGTCTTCTTCCTCCTCCTCGTCGGACCGCGACAGCAAGGGCTCCGGGGGCGGCGCGATCATTGTCGTGATCATCGCGATTGCGCTGATCATGCTGGCCTGGCTGCTCTCGCAAGTCGTAAAATTGGCGCTGTCGCGATCGCGCGAATTGTTGGCCGACGCCGGATCGGTCGAACTGACGAAAAATCCTGATGCCATGATCTCGGCACTGCGCAAGATCGAGGGCCGCGGCGAACTCCCGGGCGCGACCTCGGCGGTGATGGAATTGTGCGTCGACAATCCGCGCGAGGGCTTTGCCGATCTGTTCGCGACCCACCCCTCGGTCGATTCGCGGGTCCGGGCGCTGGTGCAATTCGCCGGCGGCCA
Organism: Bradyrhizobium sp.; assembly: GCF_049691595.1. Taxonomy (GTDB): domain Bacteria; phylum Pseudomonadota; class Alphaproteobacteria; order Rhizobiales; family Xanthobacteraceae; genus Bradyrhizobium. The sequence goes on along the minus strand of NZ_JBAVNZ010000180.1, from coordinate 1,863 downwards.
CGATCCCGGGCCGCTGGCCTTGCCCTCCGACCCGGCCGACGGGCAGGACGGCCAGCCGGAGCACCCGGCCTCCCAGGGCCAGCTTCCGCCGCCGCCCCGCGGCCCCTGGAGCGACGGTCCCCCATCGGTCGAAGCCTCCGAGGGCCCATCAACGGGTCCGTGGGGCCGGGGCGGATAAGCGATGGTTATGCCGGCAGCCCTTTAACGAAATCGGCAAGAATAAACCCCGCGCCCGGCGGTCTAAGGAATTGAATTCCTCTTGGTTTCTGCCATGTTCGCGCCCCAAAGCAGGCAGGAACGCCCCGGTCGCTTCCGCGATCGGGGCGCAGTTTAAGGAAATTCCATGGCAAAGCCGGTCGTGATTGTGGTGGGCGCGGATAAGGGCGGGGTCGGCAAGACCACGGTATCGCGGACGCTACTGGATTATTTCAATGCCAACCATGTCCCCACCCGTGCCTTCGACACCGAATTCCCGCGCGGTACGCTGAAACGGTTCCATCCCGAGATCACCGAAATCGTCGACATGACGGTGACCTCGGACCAGATGAAGATTTTCGATACCCTGAACGCGGTCAGCCCCTCCGTCACCGTGATCGACGTCCGCGCCGGCCTGCTGTCGCCCTCGCTGGTCGCGCTGCGCGACATCGGCTTTCTCGATGCCGCCAAATCAGGCCAGATCACCTTCGCCGTATTCCATATCCTGGGCTCCTCGATCGCCTCGCTCGACGAAATCGCCGAGACCGCCAATTTCATGCAGGGCGCGAAATACTTCCTGGTGAAGAACTTCATCAACAACACCAGCTTCTTCGAATGGGACCAGTCGACCTACAATTCCTATTTCCACCGCATCAAGGACGCCACCGACCTCACGATTCCAAAGCTCAATGAAATGGCCTTCGAGCAGGTCGAGATCGCTTCGGTGCCGTTCCTCAAATTCGTCGCCAACAAGGGCGTCCACGACGACGTGGCGAATTATTCGTTCGTGCTGCGCGGCTATGTCCGCCACTGGCTCGCCAATGTCTGGAGCGAGTTCGACCGCATCAGGCTGACCGATCTCGTCGGCGCCGGCAAACCGCTCCCGCGCGGCGGCGAAAAATAATCGCTGGCCTGCCGGGAATTGGGGCTGGATTGGGCGGACGATTCGCCTGATATAGCGCCTGATGTCATCCACGCCCGTCTACATCGTCTGCTCGCCCCGCCCGCTCGTCGGCAAGACGCTGGTGGCGCGGTTGCTGAGCGAATTCCTGCTGCTGAAAAACGGCACGGTGAGTTCCTTCGACCTCAATCTGAGGGAGCCGACGCTGCTCGACTACCTCCCTGATATCACCGAGACCGCCGAGGTCGACGATACCTTCGGCAAGATGCAATTGATGGACCGCCTGATCGTCAATGACGGCCTTGCCAAGGTGATCGATCTCGGCTTTCACGCCTTCGACGAATTCTTCAAGATGACCGAAGAGATCGGCTTCGTGAAGGAGGCGGCACGCCGCGGCGTCGCGCCGATCGTGCTGTTCGTGGCGGACACCGACCGTGTCTCCGCGCGCAGCTACCCGATGCTGCGACAGCAGATTCCCGCGACCTCGCTCGTCACCATCGACAACGAATATGTGGTGCGCGGCGAACTGCCGGCCGGCTTCGCCGATGGCCGCCTGCTGCGCATCTCCGCGCTGCCGTCGTTCCTGAAAACCTATGTCGACCGGCTGAATTTCTCGTTCACGGGCTATTTGCGCAGCGAACGGGATTCCTCGACCGAACTGCATCAGTGGATACGCCAGAACTACTACAATTTCCGCGAACTGGAGCAGAGCCTGATTTTGCAGAGGCCTTGACCTGTCGTCCCCGCGCACGCGGGGACCCATAACC
>NZ_JBAVNZ010000179.1:0-2947 GCF_049691595.1 Bradyrhizobium sp. | reverse complement strand
CCCCCCCAGGCCGGGGGGCGAAACATCATGAGATTGATCCTGTTGGGGCCGCCGGGCTCGGGCAAGGGGACCCAGGCCCAGCGGCTGGTTCAGCGCTACGGCATCGTTCAACTCTCCACCGGCGAACTGCTGCGCGCCGCGGTGGCGGCGCAAACCCCGGTCGGGCTGCGGGCCAAGGACATCATGGCTGCCGGCGGCCTGGTGCCCGACGAGATCGTGATCGGGATCATATCCGATCGCATCGACCAGCCGGACGCGGCGAAGGGTTTTATCCTCGACGGCTTTCCGCGCACGGTGCCGCAGGCGGCGGCACTCGATGAACTCCTGAAGAAGAAGCACCTCAAGCTCGATGCCGTGATCGAGCTTCGCGTCAACGAAAGCGCGCTCCTGGAGCGCGTCGAAACCCGGGCCGCGGAGATGCGGGCGCGGGGCGAGGAAGTGCGCGTCGATGACACGCCTGAGGTGCTGACCAGGCGGCTGGCAAGCTACCGCTCGCTGACCGAGCCGCTGATTCATTATTATTCGGAGCGAAGGAAGCTCTTGACGGTCGACGGCATGATGACCATCGAGCACGTCACAAGGGAAATCAACCGAATCCTGGCCGCGATCGGCGCCGCGAAGCCCAAGGCGGCCAGGAAGTCGGCGCCGGCCAAGCGGGCCGCCACGGGTGCCGGGACAGCATCCAGGTCGGCGAGCAAAAAGATGCCCAGGAAGACCAAAAAGGGCGCCACGGCGGCCCGGATGGCCGCGAAACCGGCATCCAGGGCGGCTAACAGGCCGGCCAAAGCCCGAGAGGCCGGGACGGTCAAGAAAGTGACGAAAAAGGTCACGAAAAAGCGAGCTAAACAATAGAGGCGGTTGACGAAACCGGGTTGAATCCTTTAATAAGCCTCGCATCCAGATTGGATAGTTTTATGACGATGCCGGCCCCCAAGACAAGCTGAGGGGACGGGCGTCGTGTTCGCGTTTGCGGACACCTGCGAGAACAGCAAGAACTTAAAGTCCGATCCGCGTGGGATCGGCGACAGGAGAGATGTCCGTGGCCCGTATTGCCGGCGTGAATATTCCAACCAACAAGCGCGTTCTGATCGCGCTTCAGTACATCCATGGTATCGGCCAGAGAAACGCGGCCGAAATTATGGAGAAGGTCAAGATCCCGACCGATCGCCGCGTCAGCCAGTTGAGCGATCAGGAGGTGCTGCAAATCCGCGAAGTCATCGACCGCGACTATATGGTCGAGGGCGATCTTCGCCGCGATACCGGCATCAACATCAAGCGGCTGATGGACCTTGGCTGCTATCGCGGCCTGCGTCATCGCCGCGGCCTGCCGGTGCGCGGTCAGCGCACCCACACCAATGCGCGCACGCGCAAGGGCCCGGCCAAGTCGATCGCTGGCAAGAAGAAGTAAGCGGGCGAATAGCGAATAGGGAGTGGCGAATGGTTTCTATTCGCTACTCGCCATTCGCCACTCGCCTTTTTCGGTGTAGCCGCTGGCATTACGGCGGTGTTTGAGATCACAGGAAAGGTTCTGGAATGGGCAAGGAAGCTACCCGCATACGCCGCCGCGAACGCAAGAACATCGCCTCCGGCATCGCGCATGTGAATTCGTCGTTCAACAATACCACTATCACCATCACCGACGCGCAGGGCAACACCATTGCTTGGTCGTCGGCCGGCACCATGGGCTTCAAGGGTTCGCGCAAGTCGACCCCCTATGCCGCGCAGGTCGCGGCCGAAGACGTTTCCAAGAAGGCGCAGGAACACGGCATGCGCACGCTGGAGGTTGAGGTGGCAGGCCCCGGCTCGGGCCGTGAATCGGCGCTGCGCGCGCTGCAGGCGGCGGGCTTCACCGTCACCTCGATCCGCGACGTGACCACGATCCCGCACAATGGCTGCCGTCCGCGCAAGCGCCGGCGGGTATGATTTCTGCTCGCGGGCGGCTCGAGCCGCCGGCGATCGTTCTTGGAATTTTACCGCGGACTGATCCGCGAACTCCAACGCCGGTGATTTGAGGGGCAAATCGATTGGCCCAAATCGACTGGCCTAATGGGTGACACAGTGACGATCCAGAAAAATTGGCAAGAACTGATTCGACCGAACAAGCTGCAGATAACGCCGGGCACCGATGCGAACCGGTTCGCGACCGTGGTCGCCGAGCCGCTCGAGCGCGGCTTCGGCCAGACGCTCGGCAACGCGCTGCGCCGCATCCTGTTGTCGTCGCTGCAGGGCGCGGCGGTGCAGTCGGTGCATATCGACGGCGTGCTGCACGAGTTCTCCTCGATCGCGGGCGTCCGCGAGGATGTCACCGACATCGTGCTCAACATCAAGGATATCTCGATCAAGATGCAGGGCGAAGGCCCCAAGCGCATGGTCGTCAAGAAGCAGGGTCCGGGCGTCGTCACCGCCGGCGACATCCAGACCGTCGGCGACGTCGTGGTGCTCAATCCCGACCTGCAGATATGCACGCTCGACGAAGGCGCGGAAATCCGCATGGAGTTCACCGTCGCCACCGGCAAGGGCTATGTCGCCGCCGAGCGCAACCGGCCCGAGGACGCGCCGATCGGCCTGATCCCGGTCGACAGCCTGTTCTCGCCGGTCCGCAAGGTCTCCTACAAGGTCGAGAACACCCGCGAGGGCCAGATCCTCGATTACGACAAGCTGACCATGACGATCGAGACCAACGGCGCGATCACGCCGGAGGACGCCGTGGCCTATGCCGCGCGCATCCTGCAGGACCAGCTCAACGTATTCGTGAACTTCGAAGAGCCGCGCAAGGAAGTGGCGCAGGAGATCATTCCCGATCTCGCGTTCAACCCGGCCTTCCTCAAGAAGGTCGACGAGCTCGAACTGTCGGTGCGTTCGGCGAACTGCCTGAAGAACGACAACATCGTCTATATCGGCGACCTCGTGCAGAAGTCGGAAGCGGAAATGCTCCGCACCCCGAACT
>NZ_JBAVNZ010000178.1:0-3578 GCF_049691595.1 Bradyrhizobium sp. | reverse complement strand
GCGCAACATCGCCGCCAATCTGATCGATTCCTACCAGCAGCTCTGGCGCCAGCCCTTCGACGGCTCGTCGACGCCGAAGACCCTCGACCTGCCGCGTTCCGGCAAGAGCGATCTCGGATCGATCCTGTTCGACAACGCCATGTTCCAGATCGAAAACGCGGTGAAGTTCGCCGGCAGCATTCCGACGATGCTGAAAAGCGTTTCCGACGTGATCGGCAAGATCTCCGATCCGGCGTCGCGCGACAGCATCGCCGGCATGGTCTCGCCGCCGACCATTTTGAACAAGGCGATCTCGTCGGAACGCAGTTTTGCGGGAACGTCGATCTCGCTGTCGCGGGCGAAGGCGCTGGCCAAGCAATCCGGCGGCAAGCTCAACGACGTGGTGCTGGCGCTCGCCTCCGGCGTGGTGCGGCGCTATCTGTTGCAGCAGGGCGCGCTGCCGACCAAATCAATGACCGCCGCGGTGCCGATCTCGCTGCGCGAGGAGGGCAACACCGACGCCAACAACCAGGTGTTCGGCATGATCTGTTCGATCGCGACCGACATCGAGGACCCCAAGGCGCGGCTGGAAGCGATCATCGCGCAATCCGCCAAATCGAAGGAAATGTCGCATCCGCTGCGCGCCCTGATGCCGCAGGTCTCCAACATCTCGCTGCTGGGTGCGCCGATCCTGGTGCAGATCATGGCGCTGCTGTACAGCCGCTCCAACCTCTCGGACGTATTGCCGCCGGCGGCCAATATCACGGTGTCCAACGTGCCGGGCCCGCGCCAGACGCTGTATGCGGCGGGCGCCGAACTGCTGCACATCTTCCCGGTGTCGATCTCGACCCACGGGCTCGCGCTCAACATCACCGTGCAGAGCTATCGCGACCAGCTCGATTTCGGTTTCATCGCCGGCGCCAATATCATTCCCCACGTCCAGGTCTTGTGCGACATGCTGCCGCTGGAATTCGAAGCACTGGAAGCGGCATTCGCGCCGCCGCCCGATGTTCATCGCGCGGCTGAATAGAGGTTCGGAAAGATGCTGGAAATGCCGCCGCTGCAGTTCGCCCAAACCAACGGCATTCGCATGGGCTATTACGAGGCCGGACCGCGGACCGACCGGCCGCCGGTCGTGCTCTGCCATGGCTGGCCGGAGATCGCGTTTTCCTGGCGTCACCAGATCAAGGCGCTGGGTGAGGCCGGCATCCGGGTGATCGCGCCGGACCAGCGCGGCTATGGCGCGACCGACCGGCCCGAGCCGGTCGAAGCCTATGACATCGAGCATCTGACCGGCGATCTGGTCGGCCTGCTCGACCATCTGAAGATCGACAAGGCGATCTTTGTCGGCCACGACTGGGGCGGCTTCATCGTCTGGCAGATGCCGCTGCGGCATCTCGACCGCGTTGCCGGCGTCGTCGGCGTCAACACGCCGCATAGCGATCGCGCGCCGGCGGATCCGATCGAGCTGTTCCGCCAGCGCTTCGGTGAGCACATGTATATCGTGCAGTTTCAAGACCCCTCCCGCGAAGCGGACAAGATATTCGACAGCCGGGTCGAACAGACCTTTGATGCCTTCATGAAGAAGCCGGTGCCGCGCGCCGATACCGCGCCTTCGGAGCCGCCGACCGCAGGGGTCGGGGCGTCGCCGCGGCTCAATCTGGCGTTCCCGCAGATGATCGCCAATTACGACGCCAGGCATGATCCGCGTACGCCGATCCTGTCGCCGGAGGAGAAGAAGGTGTTCGTCGACACCTTCACCAAATCCGGCTTCACCGGCGGCATCAACTGGTACCGCAACATGTCGCGCAACTGGCAGCGCTCGGCCGGCCTCGATCACACCGTGCGGGTGCCGTCGCTGATGATCATGGCCGAGAACGATCACGTGCTGCCGCCGTCGGCGGCCGACGGCATGGAGAAGATCGTCCCCGACCTCGAGAAATATCTGGTGCGGGGCAGCGGCCATTGGACGCAGCAGGAAAGACCGGAGGAGGTCAGCGCCAAGCTGATCGAATGGCGTAGAAGGCGATTTGGGTAGGGCGCGGAAAATCGTCATTGCGAGCGAAGCGAAGCAATCCACCTGGTCGCAGCGAAGACTGGATTGCTTCGTCGCAAGTGCTCCTCGCAATGACGGCACTTATTTGGCAAGCGGGCAGGAGATACTATCGCGATGGCATCGACGAACAGACTGAGCCCGATTCCGCATCCGCCGACCAAGCCGGTAGTCGGCAACATGCTGTCGCTGGACTCGAGCGCGCCGGTGCAAAATCTGACCCGGCTGGCCAAGCAATTGGGGCCGATTTTCTGGCTCGACATGATGGGCGCGCCGCTCGTGATCGTGTCGGGCCACGCGCTGGTCGACGAGCTCAGCGACGAGAAACGGTTCGACAAGGCGGTGCGTGGGCCGCTGCGCCGCGTGCGGGCGGTCGCCGGCGACGGCCTGTTCACCGCCGACACCACGGAGCCGAACTGGAGCAAGGCGCACAACATCCTGCTGCAGCCGTTCGGCAACCGCGCCATGCAGTCCTATCACCCGAGCATGGTCGACATCGCCGAGCAGCTCGTCAAGAAGTGGCAGCGGCTGAACGCGGACGAGGAAATCGACGTCGTCCACGACATGACCGCGCTGACGCTCGACACCATCGGGCTGTGCGGGTTCGACTACCGGTTCAACTCGTTCTATCGCCGCGACTACCATCCGTTCGTGGAATCGCTGGTGCGCTCGCTCGAGACCATCATGATGACCCGCGGCCTGCCGCTGGAAAATCTGTGGATGCAGAAGCGGCGCAAGACACTCGCCGAAGACGTCGCCTTCATGAACAGGATGGTCGACGAGATCATCGCCGAGCGGCGCGGCAACGCGGAGGCGGCCGAGGCCAAGAAGGACATGCTCGGGGCGATGATGACCGGCGTCGACCGCGCAACCGGCGAGCAGCTCGACGACGTCAACATCCGCTACCAGATCAACACCTTCCTGATCGCGGGACACGAGACCACCAGCGGCCTGCTGTCGTGCACGATCTACGCGCTGCTCAAGCATCCCGAAGTGCTCAGGAAGGCCTATGAGGAAGTCGACCGGGTGCTCGGACCCGATATCGAGGCCAGGCCGACCTATCAGCAGGTGACGCAGCTCAGCTACATCACGCAGATCCTGAAGGAGGCGCTGCGGCTGTGGCCGCCGGCGCCGGCTTACGGCATCGCGCCGCTCAACGACGAGACCATCGGCGGCAAGTACAGGCTGAAGAAGAACACCTTCATCACGGTGCTGGTGATGGCGCTGCACCGCGACGCAAGCGTGTGGGGGCCGAACCCGGATGCGTTCGATCCGGAAAATTTCAGCCGCGAGGCCGAGGCCAAGCGCCCGATCAACGCCTGGAAGCCGTTCGGCAACGGCCAGCGCGCCTGCATCGGCCGCGGCTTTGCGATGCATGAGGCGGCGCTGGCGATCGGCATGATCCTGCAGCGCTTCAAGCTGATGGACATCCATCGCTACCAGATGCATCTGAAGGAAACGCTGACGATCAAGCCGGACGGATTCAAGATCAAGGTGCGCGCGCGCGCCGACCGCGAGCGCGGCGCTTTCGCCGGCGGCGCCGCAG
>NZ_JBAVNZ010000177.1:0-7276 GCF_049691595.1 Bradyrhizobium sp. | reverse complement strand
GCTCAACGCTGATCGGCTCGAGCCGTGCGAGGCGCTGCTGGCGTTCGGCCCCGATGCGGTCAGCGGAATTGACGCGGCGGCCGCGGTGATGAATCTGTCCGAGCGCGGCGATCTCACCGAGGCCGCCGCCCATCTGTTCGGCTATCTTCGCGCGCTCGACGGCAAGGGCGCGCGGGCGATCGCGGTGATGCCGATCCCGAACCACGGGTTGGGCGAAGCCATCAACGACCGGCTGCGCCGCGCGGCAGTCGGGCGGAAATGAAAGTGATAGAAGAGAAGTGCGAAACATGAATATCGTCCAGCCCGCCGCGCCGCCGCTATCGCCGGAACTGATCGCCAGATTCCGCGCGGTCGTCGGCGACAAATATGCGGTGACCGAGCCGGCCGACATCGCGCCCTACCTCACCGAGGAGCGCGAGCTGTTTCAGGGGCGCTCTCCCCTGGTGTTGCGGCCGGGCTCGACCGCGGAAGTTTCCGCGATCTGCAAGCTCGCCTCTGAATACCGCATCGCGCTGGTGCCGCAGGGCGGCAACACTGGCCTGGTCGGCGGACAAACGCCACATCATGGCGAGGTGGTGGTCTCGACGCGACGGATGGACAAGATCCGCGAGGTCGATCCCGCCTCCAACACCATGACCTGCGAGGCCGGCGTGGTGCTGCAGGTCGCGCAGCGGCGCGCCAGCGACGCCGACAGGCTGTTTCCGCTGTCGCTCGGCGCGGAAGGAAGCTGCACCATCGGCGGCAATCTCTCCACCAATGCCGGCGGCACCGCGGCGCTTGCCTATGGCGTGGCGCGCGAGATGGCGCTCGGGCTGGAAGTGGTGCTGGCCGACGGCCGCGTTCTGAACGCGCTGTCGAAACTGAAAAAGGACAATACCGGCTACGACCTTCGCCATCTCTTCATCGGCGCCGAAGGCACGCTCGGCATCATCACCGCGGCGACGCTAAAGCTGTTTCCGAAGCCGCGCGCGGTGGCGACCGCCTATGTCGGTTTGAAATCCCCGGCCAAGGCCTTGAGGTTGCTCGCGATCGCGCAGAGCGAAGCGGCTGGCAGTCTCACCAGTTTCGAGCTTCTGGCCGATATCGCGGTGGATTTCAGCATCCGCCACGGCATCGATATCCGCGACCCGCTTGGGAGCAAGCACCCCTGGTATGTGCTGATGGAATTGTCGTCGCCGCGCGACGATGCCAGCGCCGCGCTGGAAGCGATTTTGGCGAAGGGCATGGCAGATGGCATCGTCGACGACGCCGCGATCGCGGCCAATTTGAGCCAGCGCGCCGCGCTCTGGAAGCTGCGCGACGAGATGTCGGCGGCGCAGAAGCCGGAAGGCGGCTCGATCAAGCACGACATTTCCGTGCCGGTGGCGGCGGTGCCTGATTTCATCGCGGAAGCCGATGCGGCGGTGACAAAGCTGATCCCGGGCGCGCGGCCGGTGCCGTTCGGCCATCTCGGCGACGGCAACATCCATTATAATGTCAGCCAACCGGTCGGCGGCCATGCGGCCGATTTCATGGCGCGCTGGCACGAGGTCAACGCGATGGTGCACGCGATCGTGATGCGGATGGGCGGATCGATCTCCGCCGAGCACGGCATCGGCGTGCTCAAGCGCGACGAGCTCCCCGATGTCAAGGACGAGGTCGCGATCTCGCTGATGCGCGGCATCAAGGCGATGCTCGATCCGCTCGGGATCATGAACCCGGGCAAGGTGTTGTAGTTCGTAGTTCGCAGGGTGGGCAAAGGCACATTTGCGCGATGCCCACCGCGTTTGCCGATGGTGGGCACGGCGCGAAGAACGCGCCTTTGCGCATCCTACGATTCTGCGATTCTAAAACAACGAGACCTGGCCGTCGTCGGGTGCGACCGGCGTGGTCTTTCGCGACACCGCCTTCTTCGCCGGCCTCGCCTCTTCCGCCGCGCTTTCCTCCGCCGTGATCGGCAGCATCAGCTGCGCGTCGTCATTGGCGACGCGGTTGACCCTCGTTGAGACCTCATGCCAGGTGAACTCGCCTTCGCCAGGCCCGGTCAACAGCGCCATCACGGCCTCGGCATCGTTCGCCCGGCAGTCCAGCCAGCGCTCGAAATTTTCGGGCGCGATCGTCACCGGCACGCGGTGATGCAATGCCGCGAGATCGCGGCTTGCCGGCGCGGTGACGATGGCGACGCCGTCGACCTCCTCGCCGTTCGGGCCGATCCAGGTCTCGGCGAGCGCGGCGAAGCCGACCGGCTTGCCGTCGCGGCGGTGGATGAAGTACGCCCGCTTGCGGCCGCCGGCCTCCCGCCATTCATAATAGCCATCGGCCGGGATCAGGCAGCGCCGCCGCGTCACGGCGTTCTTGAACGCCGGCTTTTGCTGTACCGTTTCGGCACGGGCATTGATCAGCAGCGTAAATTGACTGAAATCCTTGACCCAGGCCGGCACCAGACCCCAGCGCATCAGCCGGAAATGTCGGCCGCCATGCTCGAGGATCACCACCGGGATCGGCTGGGTCGGCGCAATATTATGCCGTGGCGGGAAATTGGGCTGCTCGGCATAGCCGAACAACTGCCGGAGCGCCGCCGGCGGCGACGTGATGACGAAGCGTCCGCACATTATTTGGCCAAGATAGGCATCCGTTCAGGACCTTTTAACCCCGGATGTCAACACTGGAACGGATGACCTCGACGGCCGCCACGCCCGCGCGATCCGATCGCTCGACCCCTCGACCGACCGGCCCGGACGCGGAGGCCTGGGCGGCGCAGTTGCGCGCCGCCAACATCAACCCCCGCACCGGGCTTGCCACCGACTATCTGAATCATTTCAACGAAGCCATCATGCTGCTGGAGATGATCCCGGACATTCCGGAATGCGCGGAAGATTTCATGAGCTGGCGCCCGTTGTCCTATGCCGAGCATTTCACCGCCTCCAACTTCAAGGCGCGCGATCTGGCGATCCTGGCCTATGAGGCGGCCGACACCCGGATCCGGGCCGAGTTCGACAATATCGCCTCTACCATGACCTCGATCCTGACCGCGGTCAGTTCGGCGATGCGCGAAGTCAGCCAGGACAAGACCCGCGCCACGCTCGCCGAGCAGGCCACGATCTGGGTCAAGCCGCTGGTGTCGCTGGCCGGCGGCATCATCAATGGCGGCACCGACGCCGATGTCGAAACCATCATGGCGGGCAACTGAGCGCTCCGGTCTGATTCGACCGGGTCGAATTAGACCTTCGCTTTTCCATGAGGCATGATCTGGTCCGAAAACCGGTTCCCACCCCGCATCATGTGCGGGGCAAGCTTTTCGGGATCATGCCTTGACTTCTTCCGATCATTCCCATCCCCAGCTCGCCGTCAGCGGCGCGATTTTTCGCGACGGCAAGGTGCTGCTGGTGCGGCGCGCCCGTTCGCCGGCAAAGGGCTTCTATTCGTTTCCCGGCGGCCGGGTCGAATTCGGCGAGTCCCTGCATACGGCCCTGCGCCGTGAGGTCGATGAGGAGACCGGGCTCCGAATCGAGATCGTGGGCCTCGCCGGATGGCGCGAAGTGCTGCCAGCAACGAGCGGCGGCGGGCATTATCTGATCATGTCGTTCGCGGCCCGCTGGGCGGCCCGGGACCCGGTGCTGAACGACGAGCATGACGATTTCAAATGGCTCAGCCCCGACGCGCTCGGCGATCTCAGGGTCACCGGCGGCCTGCCGGAGGTCGTCCAGGCGGCCCGGCGGCTGATCCAGGGCTAGCTTGCGAGGCTCGCCCGCCTTGCCTCGGGCGTATTGAGGAGGCATACACGCGGTTTCGGAACCGCTGATGTCCAACTACTTTCTGGCCGCCTTTATCCTTGTTTCGGCATGCATTTCCGGCCCGGCGCGGGCCCAGGATGCGGCCGCGCCGTTCGACGGCGAGTTGCAGCGGCTGGCCGAAATCCTCGGCACCCTGCACTATCTGCGCGGCATCTGCGGCAGCAATGAAGGCGGCAAATGGCGCAACGAAATGCAGGCGCTGATCGACGCCGAAACCCCCTCCGGCGAGCGCCGCGCGCGGATGATCGCGGGCTTCAACCGCGGCTATAACGGTTTTCAGCAGACCTACCGGACCTGCACGCCGGCGGCCTCGGTCGCGATCCGCCGCTACATCGAGGAAGGCTCGAAAATCTCCCGCGATCTGACCGCGCGCTACGCCAACTGAACGCAGCCTGAGGTCAAGCGGAACAATTGATTCAACCTGGATACATTCGTTAACCCTTCCTAAAGATGTGGCCTAGGCGGCCCGGCGCCGCATGCTACACCACGCGCGTTCGACGCGTTCCGCCCTGGATTGCGCACACCCTCCGTAGAGCGTCATGAGCCATCCCGCGTCCTTTGCCATCGCCCGCGACCCGCTCGACGATCTCGAACAGAAGCAGGCCGCGCTCGGCTATCTCAGCGAGGCCTGGGCGGAAGCGCGTCACGATGGCGTCGATGGCGACTGCCTGGCGCAGGCCAGCCTGTTCGCAGCCTTCGCCGAACTGGTCTCCACCTATGGCGAGGACGCGGTGGCGAAGTTCGCCGAAGGGCTTCCGCTGCGCGTGCGCAATGGCGAGTTTTCCATCGCGCAGCCGAAGCAGTAGGCTCACGCCTTCAGCGTCTCCAGGAACCGCACCGGCTCGCCGGTCGACGGCGTCGCCACTTCGCCCTGCCACATCACGCGGCGGCCGCGCACGAAGGTGCCGACCGGCCAGCCCTGGACGCGCATGCCGTCATAGGGCGTCCAGCCGGCGCGGGAGGCGATCCATCGGTTGGTGATGGTCTCGGCTCGCTTGAGATCGACGATTGTGAAGTCGGCGTCATAGCCCGCCGCGATCCGGCCCTTGGCGGCGATGTCGAACAGCCGCGCCGGGCCGGCGCTGGTGAGATCGACGAAGCGCGCCAGCGACAACCGCCCGGCGTTGACATGATCGAGCATCAGCGGCACCAGCGTCTGCACCCCGGTCATGCCCGAGGGCGAGGCCGGATAGGCCTTTGCCTTTTCCTCAAGCGTGTGCGGGGCGTGGTCGGAGCCGAGCACGTCGATGATGCCCTGATCGATACCCTGCCAGATGCCGTCGCGATGCTCGGCCGAGCGCACCGGCGGGTTCATCTGGGCGCGGGTGCCGAGCCGCTCATAGCATTCGGGCGCGACCAAAGTGAGGTGATGCGGCGTCGCCTCGCAGGAGGCGACATCCTTGTGACCCTGCAGGAACTCGATCTCCTGCCGGGTCGAGATATGCAGCACGTGAATGCGCTTTCCGGTCTCGTGGGCGAGCTTGACCAGCCGCTGCGTCGCCAGCAGCGCCGCGGTCTCGTCGCGCCACACCGGATGCGAACGCGGATCGCCTTCGACGCGTAACCCCTTGCGATCGTTGAGGCGGTATTCGTCCTCGGCGTGAAAGGCGGCGCGGCGGCGGATCACCTGAAGGATGCGCCGCAGGCTTTGGTCGTCCTCGACCAGAAGCGCGCCGGTGGATGAGCCGATGAACACCTTTACGCCCGCGCAGCCCGGCGCGCGTTCGAGTTCCGGTAGAACCTCAACATTGTCGCGGGTGCCGCCGATGAAAAACGCAAAATCGCAATGCATGCGGTGATGGGCGCGCTTCACCTTGTCGGTGAAGGTCGATTCGTCGACGGTCAGGGGATCGGTGTTCGGCATCTCGAACACGGCGGTGACGCCGCCGATCACGGCGCTGCGCGAGCCGGTTTCCAGATCCTCCTTGTGGGTCAGGCCCGGCTCGCGAAAATGCACCTGGGTGTCGATCACGCCGGGCAGGATGTGCAGGCCCTTGCAGTCGATCACCTCGCCGGCGGAGGCTTGCCCCAATCCGCCGATCGCGGCGATCCGGCCGCCGGTGACGCCGATATCGCGCACGCCCTCGCCGTCCTGGTTGACCACGGTGCCGGATTTCAGAATGGTGTCAAAATGCTGATTCATCGGTCCTCGGCGCCCGCTTCTGGAGGGTGGCGCGGGCCTTGTTGACCGCACCTTAGCGCCTTACGTTGATCTGTGACATCCGGCACTTGATGTCAGGCCATTGCGTTTCCCCAAGAACTTGAAGAACAGCCAAAACAACAGCTTCAAGAACAACTTGCAGAAAGAGCTTCCAACCGCATGAAAGCAGCGTTTCTTCCGGATCGGGGCGTGGTCAAGGTCGGCGGCGATGACGCGCGCGATTTCCTCAACGGCCTCGTCACGTCAGACCTGACGCTGCTTCGCCCGGGGCTTGGCCGGTTCGGCGCGCTGCTGACGCCGCAGGGCAAGATCACGACCGATTTCCTGATCACGGAGGCGCCCGCCGGCCATGGCGGCGGCTTCCTGCTCGATGCCCCGCGCGCGCTGGCGCAGGGGCTTGCCGACAAGCTCGGCTTCTACAAGCTGCGTGCCAAAGTCACGGTCGAAAACCTCACCGACAGAATCGGCGTGCTGGCGGCGTGGGGCGGCGAACCGGCGATCCAGCCCGATCTTTCGTTCGCCGATCCGAGGGCCGCCGCGCTCGGCTGGCGGATTCTCGTGCCCGAGGAACTGGCGCAGAAGGTCGCCGATCTCCTCGGCGCGGACCTGGTCGACAGCGCCGACTACGAGGCCCATCGCATTGCGGCCGGCGTGCCGCGCGGCGGCCTCGACTTCATCTATGGCGACGCGTTTCCGCACGAGACCAACATGGACCGCCTGCACGGCGTCGATTTCGACAAGGGCTGTTACGTCGGCCAGGAAGTGGTGTCGCGGATCCAGCATCGCGGCACCGCGCGCACCCGGACCGTGAGGGTCATTCTCGAGGGCCCGTCGCCGGAACCCGGTGCGACGATCCTCGCCGGCGACAAGCCGGTCGGCACCATGGGCTCGACCGCCGGCGGCAACGGTCTCGCGCTGGTCCGGACCGATCGCATAGCCGACGCGCTCGCCGCCGGCGCGCAACTTACCGCCGGCGGCCTTGCCATCCGCCTTGCCGAGCCGAATGATTTGCGCCCCGCCCCGAAACAGACCGTCGCATGAGCCGATCGGCCCGCCTGCACGAGGATGGCAAGACGCGGTGCCCGTGGCCCGGCGAAGACCCGTTTTATGTCGCCTATCACGACACCGAATGGGGCGTGCCGGAATATGACAACCGCGCGCTGTATGAAAAGCTGATGCTCGACGGCTTCCAGGCCGGCCTCTCCTGGATCACCTTTTTGCGCAAGCGCGACAATTTTCGCCGCGCCTTCGACGATTTCCGGCCCGATAAGATCGCCCGCTATGACGCCAAAAAGGTCCACGCGCTGATGAACGATTCCGGCATCGTCCGCAACCGCGCCAA
>NZ_JBAVNZ010000176.1:0-32004 GCF_049691595.1 Bradyrhizobium sp. | reverse complement strand
GCTTCAATATCCGCGTCGCCCTCCCCCCGAAAAGCTCGTGTCCCGGACGCGGCGCAGCGCCTCTTTGGCGGTGCGCCGCAGAGCCGGGACCCAGCATGGACCCCGGACCAGCAGCGCACCACGCCGCGAAGAGCGGCGTGCTGCGCAGCATCCGGGGAACGCCGGATGCGGCCGTCCTACCCGCTCGCCGCCCCGACCTTTGCAAAGCGCCGACGGATGCGCATCGAGAGCGCGTCGCAGACCTCGCGATAGGCCTGCAGCTTCTGCTCGCGGTTGCCTTCCGCGCCGGTCGGATCCTGGGTCGGCCAGTATTCGACATCGGCGGCAATCGTGCGCGTCAGTTCCAGCGCCTTGTGATGGGCTTCCGGCGACAGCGTGACGATCAGGTCGAAATTGAGCCCTTCCCAGTCGTCGAGTTCCTCGAAGGTGACCGGCTTGTGGCCGGAAATGTCCTGGCCGAGTTCGGCCATCACAGCGACCGCGAACGGATCGAGCTCGCCCTTCTTGACGCCGGCGGATTTCACGTAAAGCGCCTGCGGGAACATCCGCTGCAGCAGGCTTTCGGCCATCGGCGAGCGCACGCTGTTGCGGCCGCATGCGAACAGCACGGCCTGCGGATCGCGCGCGCGCGGCGGCGCCACCATGCCTTCAGGCTCCGTTTGTTTCGCGCATGACCGATCCGAAAACCGGTGTCCGTTTTGCGCTGACGCGGCCCTTCGGGTCCTGCTCATGCGTCCTGCCCCTTCCAGTGCAGGACGCAGATCAGCGTGAACAGCCGGCGGGCGGTTTCGAAATCGATTCTTACCTTGCCCTCCAGCCGCTCCTGCAGGGTGCGCGAGCCATCGTCATGGATGCCACGGCGGCCCATGTCGATGGCCTCGATCTTGTCCGGCGTGGCGGTGCGGATCGCCTGGTAATAGCTGTCGCAGATCATGAAATAGTCCTTCACGATCCGCCGGAACGGCGTCAGCGACAGCAGATGCGCCACCACCGGCGTGCCGTCTTCCCGGCGGATGTCGAACATCAGCCGGTTGCCGGTGATCGCAAGGTGCAGCGTGAACGGCCCGGCGCCCGCGCCTTCCGGCGCGAACACGTTTTGCTCGATCAGATCGTAGATCGCGATCGCGCGCTCATGCTCGATGTCGGGACCGGAACGGCCGATCGACTCCTCGTCGAGCGTCACCGCGACGATGCGGTTATGCCGGTCCTCGTCTGGTGGCGGCTGGGTCATGGCAGATTGAGGCGAAATCCGACGGAACGCGAATGGGCATCGAGGCCTTCGGCCTGCCCCAAAATCATCGCGGCCGGCCCGAGCGCGCGCAACTGGTCCGGCCCGCATTTCAGGATCGAGGTTCGCTTCATGAAGTCAAGCACGCCCAACCCCGACGAGAACCGCGCCGAACGCGCGGTCGGCAGCACGTGGTTGGAGCCGCCGACATAATCGCCGATCGCCTCCGGCGTATGGGGGCCGAGGAAAATCGCGCCGGCGTTGCGGATTTTCGCCGACAGCGCTTCGGCATCCCGCGTCATGATTTCCAGATGCTCGGCCGCGATCGCGTTTGCCAGCGTCACCGCATCGTCCAGCTTGCCGACCAGAATGATCGCGCCAAAATCGTTCCACGAGGCCCGCGCGATGTCCGCGCGCGGCAGGGTCGCGAGCTGCGCCTCCACCGCGCGCTCCACCTCGGCGGCAAGCCGCCCGCTGTCTGTGATCAGGATCGACTGCGCGCTCGCATCATGCTCGGCCTGCGCCAACAGATCGGCGGCGATCCAGCCGGCATTGCCGGTGTCGTCGGCGATCACAAGCACTTCCGAGGGGCCCGCGATCATGTCGATGCCGACCTTGCCGAACACCAGCCGCTTGGCGGCGGCGACATAGGCGTTGCCGGGGCCGACGATCTTTGCAACCGGCGCGATCGTGGCGGTGCCGTAGGCCAGCGCCGCGACCGCCTGCGCGCCGCCGACACGATAGATTTCGGACACGCCGCCGAGATCGGCCGCCGCCAGCACCAGCGGATTGAGCTTGCCGTCCGGGGCCGGCACCACCATCACCACCCGCGGCACGCCGGCGACGCGCGCCGGCACCGCGTTCATCAAGACCGAGGACGGATAGGCGGCGGTGCCGCCGGGCACATAGAGGCCGACGGCATCGATCGCGCTCCAGCGCCAGCCGAGCTCGACGCCGAGCGCATCGATGAAGCGCTCGTCCTTCGGCATCTGGCGGCGGTGAAAGGTCTCGATCCGGTCGCGGGCGAATTTCAGCGCGTCGAGCGTTTTGCGCTCGCAGGCCGTCACCGCGGCATCGATCTCGGCCACGGTCACCCGCAGGCCGCCGGCGTCGAGATCGAGCCGGTCGAATTTGCGCGTCGCCTCCAGCAGCGCCGCGTCGCCGCGCGCCGCCACGTCGTCGACGATGGCGCGGGTGGCGCGCTCGACATCGGCCGAGACCTCGCGCTTGGCGGCGAGAAATTGCCGGAATCGCTGGTCGAAATCGGCGCTGTCTCGGTCCAGGCGAACGGGCATGGCGGCTTTCTGGGACTCACATCGGGGCCCATGCTCAATGGCGTGGCGGCCCATGGCCGTCAACCCTTGCTATATCCGATACGCACTCCGCTGGGGGTTGCCTAACAGCAAAATCCCCGTCGTCCCGGCTTTTGGCGGGGACGACGATTGAGAGTTGAGCCACTCCCTTTTCACGCCTCCAGCCCCGGCGACTCGGCGCCCTCGCCGGTCGCGATATCGTCGGCACCCAGATCCGTCAGCTCGCATTCCAGGCATTCGACGTCGAGCCGCAGCGCCCTGCCATCGCCGAACATCAAAAGCGCGCGGCCGCCGGGCGCTTCGCCGGGGTGAAACTCGATGCCCAGCAGTCGCAGCGCGGTGCGGGGCTGCGCCAGATCGATGTTGCGCGATTTGCAGGCCAGCACCCGGTCGAAGCGCAGCGCCGCGACCAGCCGGCGCGGGGTGGTTTCGCCGGTCAGCGTCTGCTCCCAGTCGAGCCGGCTCATGCCGACCACCAGCCGCTTTTCGCCCTGCCGCCAGATGATGTCGGCGGTCTGCACGCGGGCATCCTGCACATGCGCCGAGATCACCGCGAGATCATCGGCATCGAGCGCGATCAGTTTGAGCGGCGCGGGCGGCATCCAATATAACTCAGTCGCTGATGCGCTGGAGCGCAAAAGCCTTGAAGTTTGCGGCTATTTGATGGGGTGCATTGCCGCATCGTCATTCCGGGGCGCGCCGCTTGGCGCGAGCTTTGATGTGCAATTGCACATCTGAGAATCCATAGCCACGATCGGGAGTATGGATTCCGGGCCTGCGCATCCAAGTCGGCTGTTGCCGACTTGGACAATGATATTGCCGAACTCGGGTAAACCCGAGTTCGGTGGCGCATCCCGGAATGACGGCCAGCTAAATGCGATTGATATCCTCGCTCTCCAGCCCCGGCTTCGAAAAGCCGTCGCGCGCGACCTTGACCATGGCGCGGCCGGGTTGAACACCATGCCGGTGGCGCCGAACAGGATGACTTTCACGCCGAGCCGAAGGCCGCCGTCGGGCGGAACCGCCGCCATGCGCCGATGATCACGACGACAAAGAACAGCAGCACGATCCCCTGCGCGACGGCGAATGGCGGCTCGCTTGGCGGCACGCTCGGCGCCAGCGCATGCAGCGCGGGCACCTTGAGGAAACCCTGGATGATCAGCACGAATACGTTCAGGTACAGCGAGATCATCGCTGTCACCACATAGATCGAGCGCCACGGGCCGGCGAGCCGCATGGCGTAGCGCGCAATGCAGGCAATCGCCAGCAGCACCAGCGAGAGAATGGCGATCAGGTGCGACGGCAGCAGTTCCGTGAACGGAAACAGGAAGCCGGTGGCGCTGGTCAGAATCGTGAACAGCAGGAAGATCGCGGTGAGCTCCGGCATCCGGCGGGAGCCGAGCATCCCGAACATCACCACAACGCCGGAGACAATTGCGATCAGGCTGATGATCACGTGAACCAATGTGAACGTGGCCAGGCTCATACCCAAAACCATCTACGCACTCCCCTTTCGAGAATCCACTTTGAGGTTACGACGCAGCGAGGAAGATTGCCACTATTTATACGTGTCTATTTCTCTTGCACAACTGTGATAAATGACGGCCTGCGGCGTCAGCGTCGGGAATGTCTGCGCATGACGCGGAAACGCATATGCCGCGGAGGCGCCGCCCTCCGTTCCATTCCCCGCCGCGCCGTCCTCGCTCATCGCCGTCCCTCATCGTCAGAATGCAAAACCGGATCACCCCCGCGCGGAAAGCATGTTCCGGGCGAGCATTTTGGGCGCTCACGAATTGAGCAGGCGACTATCGGCCCGGTTTTCTTTCGCCTGCGTCATCCAGGGAGGCGTCGGCGTGTTCGGAAGGGGACACCGGCTGGCCGCCGCGTCCCCGCGCCTGCGATTTTCGCCGCTTGAGGTTTTCGCGCAGCGCCTGCTTCAGCCGATCCTGTCGTGAAGCTTTCACGGAACCGCCGGTTGGGCTCTCGTGCTTGTCGTTGTGATCCTTCATCGTCGACCTGTTCAAAAAGCATGACCGCGACAATAGACCAATAAACCTTTTATCGGCGGCGGCCACGACACCGCGCTGGAATTTTTCCGCCAATATCGGCCAATGGCAGCTCAAGGGACGATCCCGTCAAATTCGACCCATCAGGCAAGATGATCGAATTCGAGGTCATGATCCGCCCGCTCAAGGCGCTCGAGGCGCTGGCCGGGGAAATGGGGAACCGGATCGGTCCGGAGTTGGCCCAAATGAAGCAGGCGGCTGGCGCGCCGCGCTGATTTTTAGCCGTCCTGGTTCGCCGGCGACCCCGCCCCGCGTGCTTGCGCCAGCGGAGTCCTTGTGGCAAGAACCGCCCGCCTGCAGGGGCCTTTGAGGCCGATTCTGTATTCCCCGGGCATGCTGCCGTAGCTCAGTGGTAGAGCACTCCATTGGTAATGGAGAGGTCGACAGTTCAATCCTGTCTGGCAGCACCAGTTTTTTTCGCGGACCGACCCGCGGCCTGTCCGAAAACAGCTTCGTCCGACCTCAATCCGATCTCGCCACGCGCCCGACAACAACGGGCGCCTCGACCAGCGACCCCGCCTTGCCAGCCGCGGCGGCTTGATGGCTCGGGCTTCCTCGGGAATCGTGGCTGGCGATCATGCCAAGCGCAGCGGCCATTACCGCGACGTAAAACACGAAGACGGTGCCGACCCATTTCCAGTAAATTCGCTGATCTGCGGGGATAAGGCTTTCGATTAACCGGCGCATGGCTGTCTCCCGTCTGGAACCAACCTGCGCGGTATAACTTGCGCCTGACGCGCCGTGTGTGACCTGCTTCACACATCAAGCCGGAATGGAGGAGCCGTGACGGGACCTGAATTCAAGAAACTTCGCCAGGATCTGGGCGAGGCCATCGGCCGGCCGCTGAGCGCGGCCGACATGGCAAGACTGTGCGGGCTGCCGCCTGCCGATGGCGCCGACACCATCCTGCGATGGGAGGTCGCGGGCCCGCGCGCGCCGGTCGCGGAAATGCTGCGCATCCTGGCGATGGCCAGCGACCGCTATCCGATCCTGGAAAAATTCAACGTGTTCGACCGCTACGATGTCGCCGAGAAGGACCGCCCCGCACGCAAACAGGCCTTCCGCGAACAGATGCGCGACGACGTGCGCCGGCGGCTTGGTTAGCCGCGGAAAGACTTGCATTAGCGAAAGGGTAATCCCCGGCCCTCGTCATTCCGGGGCGTGCCGCTTGGCGCGAGCCCGGAATGACGGGGATGGTTCACGATTGTGTATGATCAATTCCGTCCGCACGACCGATTAAGCCTTCCTTCAGCTTTGATTAGGGCGTCGTTAAGCACGGAAAGCGTTTGTCTGCCCATCAGTCAGGTCATCGACCGGCGTGAACCGGCAAGTCACGGCATTTTAGACAAATGCCGGCTATCTCTCCGTCATCGACAGCGCCGTCGCCTGGCGCCTGCAAACGATTTGCCGGAGACCCCGACCCATGAAGAAGTTGCTGCTCGCTCCCCTGGCGCTCGCCGTGCTCGGCGCCGCCGCGCCAACCTTTGCCGCCGACCTCGGCGGCCGCCCCTATTACAACAGGGCGCCGGCCTATGCCGCGCCGATCTACTACAACTGGACCGGCTTCTATATCGGCGGCCATGTCGGCGGCGCGTTCGCCGCCAGCAACAATTTCAACGGCCTCGCGCTCGGCGATGCCAACGCCCGCCTGCTCGGCGGCGTGCAGGCCGGCGGCGACTGGCAGTTCGCGCCGAACTGGCTCGTCGGCGTCGAGGGCCAGTATAGCTGGCTCGGCGGCAACTATATGCACGCGATCTTCCCCGGCGGCATCGTCTACAACAACGATCAGCGCGCGCTGGCCTCGATCACCGGCCGGGTCGGCTACAGCTGGGGTCCGGGCCTCGTCTACGTCAAGGGCGGCTACGCCTATTCCGACAACCGCGAAACCCTGACCATAGCCGGCGTGCCGGCCGCCTTCATGCTCGATAGCGACCACCGCAACGGCTACACCGTCGGCGCCGGCGTGGAATACATGTTCGCCCAAAACTGGTCGGCCAAGGCCGAGTATCAGTATTACGACTTCGGCAACAGCCGCTTCCTCGCCCCGGCCGCGCTGGTGCCATTCGGCAGCTTTCACAATGACGAGCATACGCTGAAACTCGGCGTCAATTATCGCTTCAATTTCGGCGCCCCCGTCACCGCGCGCTACTGACCGCGTGATCCGAACGTTCGGGAAGGCCGGCATTGCGCCGGCCTTGTTGTTTTTCGCAAGGCCCGGAAATCGCCCACGGCATGACGGCTCAACCAATGACCCATGCTTTTTGTCCAAACCCGCCCTTGCTTTTTCGGCTGGCGCCGCGCCACCGGTACGGCTAAGCCGATAAAAGTGACAGCGGCGCCCAATATGCATTCAAAGACCGACACGGTTCAGTCCTCGGCGGAGGCCCTGAGATACCCTTGGGAAGATCACCCGGGTCCGGATCAGGTCGTCGAGGTGATGCCGGGCGTGCTGTGGGTACGGCTGAAACTGCCGTTCCGCCTCAACCACGTGAACATCTATCTTTTGGCCGACGGCGACGGCTGGGCGATGGTCGATTCCGGCTTCGGCAACGAGCAATCGATCGCGGCCTGGACCGCGCTGTTCGAAGGCCCGCTTTCGCATGTGAACGTCACGCGGCTGATCGTGACCCATTCGCATCCCGACCACGTCGGCCTCGCCGGCTGGATCGTCGAGCGCTTCAACTGCCCGCTTCATATGTCGCAGGTCGAGTACCTGCAGTCGGTGTATCACCAGAACCGCGGCACCGAGGAGCGCCGCGGCGCGCAGCGCAAGTTCTTCCGCCGTCATGGCATGGACGAGCACCTGACCGACAAATTGCTCGGCCGCGGCCAGGATTATCTGAAGCGGGTGTCGGTGCTGCCGCCGGCCTATCGCCGCGTCTCGCATGGTGATGAGATCTCGATCGGCACGCGGCGCTTCAAGGTCATCACCGGCGGCGGCCACGCGCTCGACCAGGTGATGCTGTATTGCGCCGCCGACAAGCTGTTTTTGTCGGCCGATCAGGTGCTGAGCAAGATCTCACCCAATGTCAGCGTCTGGGCGGTCGAGCCCGACCAGAACTCGCTCGGCGAATATCTGGCCTCGCTGGCGAGCCTCACCACCACGCTGCCCTATGATCTGCTGGTGCTGCCCGGCCATGGCGTACCGTTCTACGGCCTGAAGACCCGCATCAAGCAACTGGCCGATCATCACGAGGAGCGCTGCCGGCTGATCGCCGATGCCTGCCGGGAGATCCCGCAGACCTCGAAGGAACTGGTGCCGGTGGTGTTCCACAAGCACGTCCTCGACGTGCACCAGATGGGCTTTGCCGCCGGCGAACTGATCGCCCATGTCAATTACATGCTGGTCGAAGGCCGCCTGACAGCGGCGGAAACCGACGGCGTGCTGCGCTTCCGGACCACCTGACGTCTCGGGGCGGCGCGGCGTGCTCCAACAAATGCATGGCTATTAAGTCGAAAAGGGCGCAGGATTGCGACATGCGGGTCGTCATGTCGCGCCGGACAACTTCCTTGTTCAAGCCTTGCACGGCTGCGCCGCTGATTTGAGGCCGTCATGCTGACGCGATCGGCACTGCTTTTTGACAATGGCCTGCCGGACCTTCCGGTGTTGCTGATCGAGCCGCACCGCAACCCCGGAGGAATTTGGCGGATCAAGTTCAACTATGAGGCCAGCGAACCGCTCTCCATGAGCGCGGTCCAGGCAACCACGATGGCCTCCAGTCTTCACCAGATCGGGGAGACCGAACTGGCTGACGAGATCGACGGCGCCATTACCAGTGCGAGGCGCTACGCTTCGATGTGAAATTCTGCGTTCGAATAGTGCCTCATCAACAACGCGACAGGAGATCGACATGGCCAAGGGCGAGCAAAAGGGCAATCGGGAAACCAAGAAACCCAAGAAAGAAAAGATCAAGACCATCGCCGCGGCGCCAAGCCAGAAGACCGCGGGATGGCAGCCGACCTTTGGTTCCGGCAAGAAGAAATAGTCGACGGATCACGCCGGCACCTGACGGTTTACGGGCTCGACTTCGACCGCGAGCGCCCCGGCGGCCCTTGGCGGGCAGGTCCTATCGACCGATATTTCGGGACCTGCTGCGCGCGACGCCATGGTGGATGACGCCAGGGTAGATCACGGCTTCGGCTGGGCGGCGGCGATGGCGCCGCGCAATTGGGTCGCGACCGTCAGCTCACCGATCTTGCTTCCCATGTCCTTTCCGACCTCGGTGGAAAAGCGATAGTGGAAGCCGGCATGGATTCGGGCGTTGGACACCTCGTCGCTGTAGTCCTGCAGGCGGGTCCATTTGCGGGTGACGCCGGGAGCGGTCGGACTGGCCAGCGTGATCTCGCCGACCTCGTTACCGGCGACACTCTGAAGCACCGTGGAGACCGCCGATGCGACGATGCAATGCGCGCATGGATACTCCGGATGCATCGGCGTTGTGCCGAGCGGCAGCCATGAGGCCTCGCGCGGCGTCGCCGGATTAGCCGTGAGGTCCGCGTTGCGTATCGCCGTCACCGGACGCCAGAGATTGTAGGTATACTTCGCATCGAAGACGGCGATGAAGGCGTCGACGCCGGCGATCGCACTCAACGCATAGAGCCGGGCGCAATCCACCAGATCCATCTTCTTGGCCGATGCGACCTGCCGGACGATCGGATTATAGGTCCGCGGCCCGGTGAAGAACCAGAAGCGGGCCATTGTGGTTTGCTCGGCTGTACGCCTGGTGCTGGTGCTGCCGCCGATTTCGCGAATCTCATTCAGATCCCGGGTCCAGGTCTCCGAGGTGAGGGCCGGTGGCGGCCCCGGACGAAACTGCGAGCCGGTGCTCATGGCAAATGGTCTTAGCTTTGGGCTGGCGGACTCGATCGGCAGGGCGGTTGGCACGTAGACGCCCGGGGTAGCAGCAGGCCGGTAGCTTTCCGGCGCAGTGCTGCCGTCGTCGGCACGCAGCGCGATGATTTCGGCGGCGGCTTTCCTGCCGAGCTCGATTCCCTTCGACTTCGCCTCGGACTCGGCGATCCCGGAGAGCTGCGCCGCAAGGGTCGCATCGAGGTCGGATTTTTGATCGGGATAAAGCGCCAGCAGAATGTCATGCGCCGCTGAGGCCGCGGCCGCTTCCCGGGAAGTGGTGCTGTCGGCCACGAGCTTGAGGCGGTAAGGCGCGTATCGCCGGTCGATCGCGTTGACCGCCTCGAACATGGCGACATGGAGCATGGCCTGGGCGCGCGCGTTGGAAGAGTTCACAAGCTGCTTTTCGATGCCGATGGCGTCCGCCTTGGCGTTCCAGTCCATGATGACGTCGCCGCGGGCAGGAGCCGCCAGCAGCGCCACGGCGAACGCGCTGACGAGCGCTTTTGCCAGTAAAATCCTCGATGCCGGCTTCATTGACGATCTCCTCCATGGTGTGCCCCGGCAGCGCCGGTTTTGCCGCAAGGCCTCACATATCCGCGGCGTGACGTCGTGAAAGATCGATGAAATTCCGGTGAAATCGGTTTAGGATTGTGAGCAACATCATTCGAACCAGGCCAGTCCAGCTGTCAGATTTGCGGACATGAAAAGCTATCGTTTTGGGCGATTTGTGCTCGATCGCCGATCGGCTTGCCTGCACCGCGATGGTGCTGTGTCGCCCTTGCGGCCCAAATCCTTCGACGTGCTGGTCTATCTGGTGCAACACGCGGGCCGGCTCGTTCCAAAGGCCGAGTTGATCGACAATGTCTGGCAGAACGTCAACGTGACCGAGAATTCGCTGGTCCAGTGCATCAAGGAAATCCGGCAAGCGCTGCAGGACGACACCCAGACGATAATCGAAACGATTTCCAGGCGCGGCTATTTGTTCGCCTCCCCGGTGGTCGAAATTGACGAGCGCGATCCTGAACCTTACGCAGCCGCGGCGCCTTCGGCCGCACCGGAAGAAGAACGCCCGCTACCGCTGCCCGAACGTCCCTCCATCGCGGTGCTGCCATTCGACAACATGAGCGGCGATCCGGATCAGGAATACTTTGCCGACGGCATATCCGAGGATCTGATCACGGCATTGTCCCGCATCCGCTGGCTGTTTGTCATCGCCCGCAACTCCACCTTTGTCTACAAGCACCGGGCGGTCGATGTGCGACGGTTCGCACGCGATCTCGGCGTGCGCTACGTGCTGGAAGGCAGCGTGCGCCGGGCCGGCAACCGGCTGCGCATCAGCGCCCAACTCGTCGACGCGGTCACCGGCGGCCATCTTTGGGCCGAGCAATACGACCGTGAACTGGGCGACATCTTCTCGGTCCAGGATGAAATCACGCGCAGTGTCGTTGCTGCGATCGAACCCCAGCTATTGGCAGCCGAAGGCGTTCGCGCCCTGTCGCGATCCTCGGGCGATCTCGGGGCGTGGGAGCTGGTAGCCCAGGCTCAAACGCACGTCTGGCGTCTGACGCGCGACGACTATGGCACCGCGATCGGCGCGCTCGAACGGGCGGTCGACCTGTATCCCGACTATGCGCCGGCGCGCAGCCTGCTGGCGTTTCGGATGTTGTTTGCCGCCCATATGGGATGGATCGATCGCGGCCGCGCGTTGCGCGTCGGCGGCATGCATGCCATTCGCGCGATCGCGCTCGATGACTTTGATTCATGGGGCCACATTGCGCTCGGCTATTTGGGCATGATGGAACGGCGCACTGAAGATTCCATCGCCGCCTTTCGGCGGGCGGTCGACTTCAACCCGAATTCCGCGGCTGCCCACGGTCATCTCAGCCACGGCCTTGCGTTTGCAGGGCAGGATCGCGAGGCGATCGAGCACGCGGAAGAAGCCATCAGGCTCAGCCCCCTCGATCCGGACAAGGCACTGTTCCTCGGGGGCGTCGCGGTCGCTCATTATGGCGCCGGCCGGTTCGCGGAAGCGGTCCGGGTTTCGTCAGAGCTGCTGCAGCTCCGGCCGGGATTTCAGGGGGCGCAACGTCTGCGCTGTGCCAGCCTGGCGCAGACCGGGCAGATCGAGGAAGCCCGAAAGTTCCTGGCGGCGACACGACTGGGGCAGCCCCAGCTGTCGATCGAATGGATCAGGGCCAGCGTCCCCTACCAGACGCCGGAGCTGATGGAACGGTTCCTGGATGGCATGCGCAAGGCGGGGCTGTCCTGACGTCGACAACCGCAAAAACCTGATCAGCACCTTGATCCGGATCAAGTTTTGCTCCGCGCTGGAAGCAACCCGGCCCTGCGCACCGGGTGGCTGGAGGCGGAATCCGGCTCGACATCAAACCTGGAAAAGCTCTAAAACGGCAAAATACCAACAAGGCTCGCCGCTCCGGCCAGCTCCGTTCCGGGTCCCGCGATGGATTACAGCCAGTTTTTCAGCTCCGCCCTCAACCGCCTGCACGAGGAGCGGCGCTACCGGGTGTTCGCCGATCTCGAGCGGATCGCGGGCCGGTTTCCACATGCGGTCTGGCATTCGCCAAAAGGCCAGCGCGACGTCGTGATCTGGTGCTCTAACGACTATCTCGGCATGGGCCAGCACCCCAAGGTGGTCGGCGCCATGGTCGAGACCGCGACGAGGGTGGGCACCGGCGCCGGCGGCACCCGCAACATCGCCGGCACCCATCATCCGCTGGTGCAGCTCGAGCAGGAACTGGCCGACCTGCACGGCAAGGAAGCCGCGCTGCTGTTCACCTCGGGCTACGTCTCGAACCAGACCGGCATCGCGACCATCGCAAAGCTCATTCCGAACTGCCTGATCCTGTCGGACGCGCTGAACCATAATTCGATGATCGAGGGCGTGCGCCAGGCCGGCTGCGAGCGCCGGATCTTCCGCCACAGCGACATGGCGCATCTGGAAGAATTGCTGATCGCCGCGGGCGCCGACCGCCCCAAGCTGATCGCCTGCGAGAGCCTCTATTCGATGGACGGCGACGTCGCTCCGCTCGCCGAAATCTGCGATCTCGCCGAGCGCTACGGCGCGATGACCTATGTCGATGAAGTTCACGCCGTCGGCATGTACGGCCCGCGCGGCGGCGGCATCGCCGAGCGCGACGGCGTCATGCAGCGCATCGATATCCTCGAAGGCACGCTCGCCAAGGCATTCGGTTGCCTTGGCGGCTACATCGCCGCCAACGCCGACATCGTCGATGCCGTCCGCTCCTATGCGCCGGGCTTCATCTTCACCACCGCGCTGCCGCCCGCGATCTGCTCGGCGGCGACGGCTGCGATCCGTCACCTGAAAGTCTCGCACTGGGAGCGCGAGCGCCACCAGGACCGCGCCGCCCGCGTCAAGGCGATCCTGACCGCCGCCGGCCTGCCGGTGATGTCGAGCGACACCCATATCGTGCCGCTGTTCGTCGGCTGCCCCGAAAACTGCAAGCGGGCGTCCGACATGCTGCTCGAAGAGCACGGCATCTATATCCAGCCGATCAACTATCCGACGGTCGCCAAGGGCACCGAACGGCTGCGGATCACGCCATCGCCCTACCACGATGACGGCCTGATCGATCGGCTCGCCGAAGCGCTGCTGCAGGTCTGGGAACGTCTCGGCCTGCCGCTACACCAAAAGTCGCTCGCAGCCGAATAACCTTAACCGCCCTCCCTGCGGAGAAACCGGAACTCCGGCCGGTGGTGCCGATGCACTGCCGGCCCGATCCGGCTATACTTCTGCCCAGCGCCGGCCCTCAGCGACGGCCGGGAAGGGAGACCCGCAGCAATGCTGCACGATTCGGGCATCATCGCCGCCGCGTTCGCCTATATCGGGCTGTTGTTCTTCGTCGCCAGCCGCGGTGACCGGCTGTCGCCGACCCAGCGCGGCCGCGCCGGCATGCTGATCTATCCGCTTTCGCTGGCGATCTATTGCACCTCCTGGACCTTCTTCGGCTCGGTCGGATTCGCCGCCCGCACCAGCTTCGATTTTCTCGCCATCTATCTCGGTCCGATCCTGATGATCGGCGTCTGCACGCCGCTGCTGCGCCGTGTGATCCGGCTCGCCAAGTCGCAGAACATCACCTCGACCGCCGACTTCATCGCCGCGCGCTACGGCAAGAGCCAGGCCGTTGCCGCGACGGTGGCGCTGATCGCGATCCTCGGCTCGGTGCCCTATATCGCGCTGCAGCTCAAGGCGGTGGCGTCGTCGCTCGAGACGATCCTGAGCGAGGACAAGGTCCTCTCCTCGATCCCGATCATCGGCGATATCGCGCTGGTGGTCACGCTGGCAATGGCGGCGTTCGCGGTGCTGTTCGGAACCCGGCAGTCCGACGCCACCGAACATCAACACGGCCTGATGCTCGCGGTCGCCACCGAATCCATCGTCAAGCTGGTGGCGTTCATCGCCGCCGGCGCCTTCGTCACCTTCTGGATGTTCTCACCCGTCGAGCTGTTCGAACGCGCGATGAAGACCCCGGAAGCGGTGCGCGCGATCGAACACGTGCCCGCGATCGGCAATTTCCTGACCATGACGCTATTGTCGTTCTGCGCGACCATGCTGTTGCCGCGCCAGTTTCATGTCAGCGTGGTCGAGAACTCGAGCAATGCCGAGGTCAGCCGGGCGCGCTGGCTGTTTCCGCTCTATCTGGTCGCCATCAATCTGTTCGTGATTCCGATCGCGATCGCGGGCCTCGTGACCTTCCCGTTTGGCGCCGTCAACAGCGACATGTATGTGCTGGCGCTGCCGATCGCGGGCAACTCGCCTCTGCTCAGCATCGCCGTCTTCATCGGCGGCCTGTCGGCCGCGACCGCCATGGTGATCGTGGAATGCGTCGCGCTTTCGATCATGGTCTCGAACGATATCGTGTTGCCGCTGGTGCTGCCGCGCAGCCGCGCAACGCGCGCGGGCAAGAAGGATTTCGGCGACTTCGTGCTCGGGGTGCGCCGCTTTGCGATCTTCGCCATCATGGTGATGGCGTATTTCTACTATCGCGCGCTCGGCAATACCCAGCTCGCGGCGATCGGCCTGTTGTCGTTCGCGGCGATCGCACAGCTTGCGCCGGCATTCTTCGGCGGCCTGTTGTGGCGCCGCGCCACCGCGCCGGGCGCCATCGCCGGCATGATGGTCGGGTTTGCGGTTTGGATCTATACGCTGTTTCTGCCGAGCTTTCTGGAGAATGGCGCGGCGGGCCTGCTGTTGCTGCACGGCCCGTTCGGCATCGGGGCACTGCGTCCGCAGGCGTTGTTCGGCGCCGATTTGCCGCCGTTTCTGCACGGCGTGCTGTGGTCGCTTTCGCTCAACATCCTGACCTATATCGTGCTGTCGCTGGCGCGCGCGCCGTCATCGATCGAGCGGCTGCAGGCCGATCTGTTCGTGCCCCGCAATTTTGCGCCGATCACGCCGACCTTCCGGCGCGGGCGCACCACCGTAACCGTGCATGACATCCAGAGCACGGTGGCGCAATATCTCGGCCCCGACCGCGCCCGCCACGCCTTCGAGGCTTTTGCCGGTGAGCACCCCGGCAATCTCGATCCGTCGGCTCCCGCCGATTTCGAGTTGCTGCAGCATGCCGAGCGTCTGATCGCCTCCTCGATCGGCGCGGCTTCCTCGCGCCTCGTGATGTCGCTGATGTTGCGCAAGCGCACCGTCTCGGCCAAGGCTGCGCTCAAGCTGCTCGACGACTCCCACGCCGCGCTGCATTTCAACCGCGAGATCCTGCAGACCGCGCTCAACCATGTGCGCCAGGGCATCGCCGTGTTCGACGCGGACTTGCAGCTGATCTGCTCCAACCGGCAGTTCGGCGACATCCTCGCGTTGCCGCCGCATCTGGTGCAGCTCGGGATTCCCTTGCAGGAAATCCTCGAATTCAAGGGCGCGGTCAGCCCGCCCGGCCCGGGCGACAGCGATGCGCTGCTGGCGCGGCGGCTGGCCGCCTATACCACCGAAGGCGAGCCCTTTCTGGAACGGCTGCCCGAGCGCCACATGGTGATCGAGGTGCGTTCCAACCGGATGCCGGGCGGCGGCATGGTCATCACCTTCTCCGACGTCACGCCGAGCTTCGAGGCGGCCGAGGCGCTGGAGCGCGCCAACGCGACGCTGGAGAAACGCGTGCGGGATCGCACCGAGCAACTGACCCGGTTGAACTCCGAGCTGGCGCTGGCGAAGAGCACCGCCGAGGACGCCAACCATTCGAAAACGCGCTTCCTGGCCGCCGCCAGCCATGACATTCTGCAGCCGCTGAACGCCGCGCGGCTCTATGTCACGAGCCTGGTCGAGCGGCAAAATGGCGGCGAGGATTCCCGGCTGGTCGAGAACATCGACGACTCGCTCGAGGCGATCGAGGAGATTCTCGGCGCGCTGCTGGATATTTCGAGGCTCGATGCCGGCGCCATGACGCCGTCGATCACGCGTTTCCGGATCGGCGACCTGATGCGGTCGCTCGAAATCGAATTCGCCCCGGTCGCCCGCGCCAAGGGACTGAAGCTGACTTTCGTGCCGTGTTCGCTGCCGGTGGAATCCGACCGCACGCTGCTGCGGCGGCTGCTGCAGAACCTGATCTCCAACGCCATCAAATATACCCCGCGCGGCCGCGTGCTGGTCGGCTGCCGCCGCCACGGCCAATCGCTGCAGATCGGCGTCTACGACACCGGCGTCGGTATCCCCGTTCAGAAGCGCGGCGAGATCTTCAAGGAGTTCCACCGGCTGGAACAGGGCGCCCGGATTGCGCGCGGCCTGGGCCTCGGCCTGTCGATCGTCGAGCGGCTCGCGCGCGTGCTCAACCACGGCATCGCGCTGGACGCCAATGCCGCCGGCGGTTCGGTCTTTTACGTGACGGTGCCGGTCGTCAAGGCGATCAATCACACCGCCGCGTTCACCAGCGCCACCCCGCTCTCCAAACCGCCAATGAGCGGCTCGCTGATCGTCTGCATCGAGAACGACGCGGCCATCCTGGACGGCATGAAGACGCTGCTGACCGCCTGGGACGCCGAGGTGATCGCGGTGGCCGATCCCGAAGCCGCGACCGCGGCGATCGAGGCCGCCGGCCGGCAGATCACCGGCCTGCTGGTCGACTATCACCTCGACCGCGGCAATGGCCTTGCCGCGATCCGCGACATTCGCCGCCGTTTCGGCCAGAACATTCCGGCCATCCTGATCACCGCCGACCGCAGTCCGCAGGTGCGGGCCGCCGCGCGCGAGGAGCAGATCGTGGTGCTCAACAAGCCGGTCAAGCCGGCCTCGCTGCGCGCCCTGCTCGGGCAATGGCGGACGCAACAGATGGTGGCGGCGGAGTGACCTTGCGGAGACGTAGCCTGTGGGTTACATTTACCATGATAATAATTCGGCAGCGCGAATGGTCGACATCCATCCGCAGAAAATCATGGGTAACTGGAAGTCCGGCATTGCATTGGACTTCCACACGACTAGCAGCACCCCCATTGGCTACAACGAGTCGGGGCATATGCAGTTCGACACTGTGCGTCCGGAAATCGCCGAACTGCTCTACCAATTGAAGTATCACGCCAAGCAGGAGGCCGCGCAGGGCATTGTTGCAGCGGCGGCAAACTTCCTTCAGCCGCACAAAGAAAAAATTGATCTCATCGTTCCTGTGCCACCTTCAACGGAGCGAGCCGTTCAACCGGTCATTATCCTGGTAAATAAGATCGGCGCAGCCGTTAATTTACCCGTCGTCCAGTGTATTGCCACCACGCGTGCAACCACTCAACTCAAGGGAGTCACCGATCCGGTGAAGCGCAAGGAACTGGTGGACGGACTTTATTCGGTCGATCCGCAATACACGGCGGGTAAGAATGTGCTGCTGTTCGATGACTTATATCGTTCTGGCACGACCTTGGGCGCCATTACGGACGTGCTGCTGAAACAAGGAAGGGCAGCCAGCGTGCGCGTGCTGACGATCACTAAGACGCGGAGCAACCAATGAACACCGTTTTCCTCGGCGGCTCTCGACACGTGTCGCACTTGTCCGCCGAAGTTAAAGAACGTCTGAATAAGGTCATAGAGCACGGCCATCGTGTGCTCGTTGGCGACGCCAACGGTGCCGACAAAGCGGTGCAGAAACATTTGAGCGAGGCCGGTTATAGCAAGGTGACGGTGTACTGCTCGGGCGACCAACCTCGCAACAATGTCGGACACTGGCATGTTCGCCACGTTACGCCGCCAAGAAATACGAAAGGTTTCCAATTCTACGCGGCAAAGGATCGCGAGATGGCGCGTGAGGCGGATTT
The DNA here is from genome assembly GCF_049691595.1 of Bradyrhizobium sp. Lineage (GTDB taxonomy): Bacteria > Pseudomonadota > Alphaproteobacteria > Rhizobiales > Xanthobacteraceae > Bradyrhizobium. The sequence goes on along the minus strand of NZ_JBAVNZ010000176.1, from coordinate 14,268 downwards.
TGGTCTCATGATTTGGGACAGCAAGAGCGCTGGCACCGTTCTGAACGTATTGCGTTTGGTTCGATCTGGAAAAATTGCGGTGTTGATTAGCGTGCCTGACAAAACCACCCTCAACATTAAGTCGCTGGAGCAATGGAACGAGTTCCTATCGCGATGCGACGCGAAGCTGCGTAATGATCTTCGTGAACGTGCGACGCCAGATGAATGGGGGCCGTTGGTCGAGCCGAACCTTTTCGAACGGCAAGTGTCGCCTGCGCTCGAGACACCTACCGAGACGTCCGAAGAGGAGTTGACCGCCTCTCTCAATGAAGCTCTTGCGACCGGAGATACGTCGCTGATCGTCGACGTTCTTGGAAGCATGGCGCGCGCTCGCGGCATGACACAGGTTGCGAAGGAAACAGGCATGGCGCGGGAGAGTCTCTACCGCTCACTCGTCAACGGAGGCAATCCCGAGTTCGCCACAGTACTTAAGGTGTTAGCGGCTGTCGGGTTGCGTTTAGAGGCCAGCAAGGCCCAAGGCGAGCCCGCCTAGTCTTTGTGCGCTTGCTGCCCCGTCACGCCGTTGGCGTACCCTGCCGCCACTGGCCGCCGGCGATCCTTGCCGCCGCGATCACGGCCTGGGTGCGGCTTTCGACGCCGAGTTTTTGCAGGATCGCCGAGACATGCGCCTTGATGGTGGCTTCCGAGACGCCGAGCTCGTAGGCGATCTGCTTGTTGAGCAGGCCTTCCGACAGCATCATCAATACCCTCACCTGCTGCGGGGTCAGCGTCACCAGCCGCTCGCGCAGGCGCGTCATGTCGGGATCGTGGCCCGATGTGAGGTCGATATCCTGGGGAACCCAGACGTCGCCGTCCATCACCTTGGTGATCGCGTCGCGCAGCGTCTCGACCCCGAAGCGTTTGGGAATGAAGCCGGAGGCGCCGAAATCGAGCGATCGCCGGATCGTGCCGGCGTCGTCGGTGGCGGACACGATCACCACGGGGATCGCCGGATATTGCGCCCGCAGGTAGATCAGGCCGGAGAAGCCCGAGATTCCCGGCATCGTCAGATCGAGCAGAATCAGGTCGACATCGGAATCCTTCTCCAGCAGCGCGGCGAGATCGTCGAACGACCCCGCCTCGCTGATGACGGCCGAACGGACGACGCTCGCAACCGCCTGCCGTAACGCATCGCGGAACAGCGGATGGTCATCGGCGATGACGAGATGCGTGTCGGCGGCAGCGGTCATCTATTTCTCGACAGCGGTTGCGGCGAAGCTGCACCCCTTTTGTCCCCCCGGCGGCGGCCGCGCGCAAGCATACAATAATGGAACGTGTCAAAGCGGTTAACCCACCCGCTTGTGCGCTGCAATAGAGGCTATCTCCGGGCGGGTTCTTGGCGCGGCGGTGCTGGGGGCCGGTTGCCGCCGTGCAAAGGGCCAAAAGTCGTATTGGGGCGGGTTTCACCGCGATGTTACCGTGGGACAGAAGCCCGCGCTCAATCCGGCCAAGTTCGGTGCTCGGCGCGCTTTTTAGATTAACGATCTCGGGGAGCGATCCAAAATGTCCACAATGGCTGCAACGACATCGGCGCGAGCAACTGGCATGTCGAAGGACGAGAAATTCGTCATCTTCGCCTCCTCGCTCGGCACGGTTTTCGAATGGTACGACTTTTATCTCTACGCCACGCTGGCGCCGTTCTTCGCCGCCTTGTTCTTTCCACCCGGCAATGACACGGCCGCGCTGCTCTCCGCCTTCGCAACCTATGCGGCGGGCTTCCTGGTGCGCCCGTTCGGCGCGATCATTTTCGGCCGCATCGGCGATCTGGTCGGACGCAAATATACCTTCCTCGTCACCATCATGGTGATGGGCGGCGCGACCTTCCTGGTCGGCCTGCTGCCCACATTCCAAACCATCGGCTGGGCGGCGCCCTTCCTGCTCGTGGCGTTGCGCCTGGCGCAGGGCCTCGCACTCGGCGGCGAATATGGCGGCGCGGCAACCTATGTGGCAGAACATGCACGGCCACACGAGCGTGGCTATGCGACAAGCTACATTCAAACCACGGCGACGCTCGGCTTCTTCCTTGCGCTGCTGGTGATCGGGCTCAGCCGCATCTACATGGACGCCAAGATGTTCGCCGAATGGGGCTGGCGGATTCCGTTCTGGATTTCGCTGGTTCTGCTGGTGTTCTCGGTCTATATCCGGCTGCGCCTGAATGAATCGCCGATCTTCGCGAAGATGAAGGAAGAGGGCAAGGGCTCCAAGGCGCCGCTGACCGAAAGCTTCCTGCACTACCCGAACAACAAGTATGTGTTGCTCGCGCTGCTCGGCGCCACCGCCGGTCAGGGCGTGGTGTGGTACACCGGCCAGTTCTACGCGCTGTTCTTCCTCACCATCACGCTCAAGCTCGACTACGTCTCAGCCTATTCGCTGATTGCGCTTTCGCTGGTGATCGGCACGCCGTTCTTCATCGTGTTCGGCTGGCTGTCGGACCGCATCGGCCGGCTGAAGATCATCCTGGCCGGCTGCTTGATCGCGGCGATCACGTTCTTCCCGCTGTTCAAGGGGCTCACTCACTACGTCAACCCCGACCTCGAAGCCTTCGCGGAGAAGAATCCGATCACCGTATCGGCGGACCAGGCGACCTGTAACTTCCATATCTTCGTGGGACCCTGGTCCAACTTCACGCCGTGCGACCGCGCTCAGGATTTCCTGACCAAGTCGGGCCTCTCGTTCAAGATCGTGAGCGTGCCCGGCTCGAAGTCGGTCGACATGTCGATCGGATCAACCAAAGTGGAGGGTTGGGACAACGCCAAGTGGACCGCCGCGCTGAAGACCGCCGGCTATTCGGCTACGGCTGACAAAGCCAAGATCAACTGGTTCATGGCCGAGTTGATCCTGGTAATCATGGTGATCTATGTGACCATGGTATACGGGCCGATCGCGGCATTCCTGGTCGAGATGTTCCCGACCAAGATCCGCTATACCTCGATGTCGCTGCCCTATCACATCGGCAACGGCTGGTTCGGCGGTATGCTGCCGCTGCTCGCGACCGCGATCGTGGCCGCGACCGGTGATATCTATGCCGGCCTCTGGTATCCGATCGGCGTCGCGGTGATGACGCTGGTCGTTGGCCTGGTCTTCCTGAGAGACACCAAGGGCGTCGACATCACCACCGGTTCGGGCGTGAGTATTCAAAAGGCCTGACAATTGGCCTTGGGCCTCTGCAAAAAATTCGGCCGCGGGACGCAATCCCGCGGCCGGTTTTGTTTTGCGGGCGCGCATCAGTCCGTCGCACCGATGAACTGGGCGACGATCTCGCGCCGATGCGGGCGCGCGCGATGCTCGATCAGATAGATCGCCTGCCAGGTTCCGAGTGCGAGTTCGCCGTTGCGGACCGGAATGTGCAGTGAGCTCGCCGTCAGCATGGTCTTGACATGCGCCGGCATGTCGTCGGGACCTTCGGTAACGTGGCTCCATCCGGCGTCCTCCGGCGCAAGGCGGTTCAGCGCCTTCGTCAAATCACTCAGCACCGACGGATCGGCATTTTCCTGAATCGTCAGCGAGGCCGAGGTGTGGCGGATGAACAGCGTCACCGCGCCTTCACGGGCGCGCGCTTCGGCCATGAACTTTGCGATCTCGGCGGTGAGGTCGACAAAGCCCGCACCCGGCGTCTGCACCGTCAGCAGCGAGGAGACGATGGTGGCGGCGGCGACTGCCGATGGTGATGTGCGGGATATCAATTTGGGTGAAGTCACGAATGATCTCTCCACGCGTCGTCCCTGCGAAAGCAGGGGATCCATAACCACTAACGTTGGTTGTCACGGAAGGCACCAACTTCCCGCGCGTAAGATCGAAAGGCCGCGGGCGTACGGGTCCCTGATTTCGCAGGGACGGCTCGTGGAGGTATCGCCCAATGCGCCGTCAAATCCTGCCGCTGACGTCCTTCTGCACGCGGTTGGCCAGCTCGATCAACCGCCGCCATGCCTTCTCGAGGAACGACATCATGCGCTCCATGTCGCGGTCGCTCGGCAGCGGAATTTCGATCTTGTGCTCGCCCTCGGCGAGCTTCGGCTCGCTTTTCTTCAGCGAGTCGGATTTCGGCAGCGCCTCGTCGACCTTGCCGGCAACCGTCGGCTCGCGCGCCGCGAGCTGCGCCTTCAGCTTTTCATTGTCGGCCTGCAGCCGGCCGATTTCCGCATCCAGGGCCTTCCGCTCGTCGGGCATGGCGTAGCATGCCCAGCCCGCGCCTGAATTGTTGCAGGTCGAAACCACGCCGGTCCGGGTGTCGAGCCGGAGCACGCCGTCGGCAGTCGGCGACAGCGTGAAACGGCCATTCTCGGCATCCGGCGTCGATTGCGGGAGGGCAGCGCTGATGCCGCCAAGACAAAATGCCAGCGCGGCGGCCAAAACGGTGCTGGAAAAACGTGAGGACGACGTCGCGTTGCGCATGGGCTTGCTCCCGCCGCATACCAGGTTCGGTTGCTCTCAACCTCTAGACAGGTGAGCTATAGGCGGCGCGGCCGGACTTCAACGCGTCCGCCAGTAATTCGAGCCGGTCCTGGCCCCAGAACACCTCGCCGTCCAGCACATAGGCCGGTGAGCCGAACACGTCGGCAGCGAGCGCATCCTGGCGGTTCTGCTCATAGGCCGCGCCGATCGCCTCGCTGCCGGAACGCTCGACCAGTCGCTGGCCGGGAAGGCCGGATTCGTCGGCCAGTCTGGTGACGGTCGCGGGGTCGGCAAGATTGAGCTGGCCTTCCCAGACGCCGGCGAAGCCACGCCGCAGATATTGGTCGGGGTCGAGGCCGGCCTCGACGGCCGCGATCACGACGCCATCGGCGAGCCGGGCGTTGAACGGCCAGTTCGCGGGCTGCAGATGGAATTTCAGGCCGCGTCGGTCGCGCCAGCGCTGCAGCTCGACCATCCGGTAGCGCTGCCGAACCGGATGGCGCTTCACAAGCGGCAACCCGCCGGTCTCCGCGAACAGATCGACCAGCACCACCGGCTTGTGATTCACCGTCAGATCGTAAGTGGTTACGAGTTCTCTGAACGAGTTGTGCCCGATATAGGCCCAGGGAGATTGAAACGAGAAATAATAGTCGACCTGACGCGGCATGCGGGCTCCGGAACGGGATTTGAGAGATGCGCCGGCATCCCAGCAGACCCGCCAGGGCGATGCAAGATTGATCATCGAGAGGTTTTCGGCCGGAACGGAGGATTTATTTCGCCCGTGCCGAAGGGTCCAAAGTCCGCCGCCCGAACCACATCCGCCGGAACAACCGGTCTTTTCTGACGAACTGGTGATAGAGCGCGGCGAGCAGGTGCAGGAGGATGAAGCCGACAAGAAGCAGCGCAATAAGACCATGGGCCACGAAGGTCGGATAAATCCCGAAGTCTTGGGGCAGCGGTTCGCCCGACCTCTGGAACACGCTTCTGTTCAGTCCGGCGAGGATCGCCGTAGCCAGCCCGGTCCCCGCCATCAGCAGAACTAGAATATAGAACCCGTAATGGGTCAGCGGCGCGATCCGGTCCATGAGGCGATTGCCTGTTGTCACACCCGCCGGTCTTGCGGTCCGCAAACGAACGATCAAGCGGACGACCAACAATGCGAGGATCAGCATTCCCAGTGACATATGGATGAGCAGAATGCCGATCTTCTGCGGATCGCTGTTGGGCATCGTCGCGAGCTTGAGAAACCCGACCGACAACATCGCGATGATCAGCACGGCAAGCAACCAATGCAGCGCGACCAGCAGCGGATGAAAACGCGAGACCAGAACCGCTTTCATGGCAGGCCCGCCGTCACTCGCTCCAGACCTTCCAGCATCTTCCGCCAGCCGTAATTTGCACCGACGTAGAACCTGTCATCAGGTCCGGGGCGGAATCCGGACTGCTCCATCCGTACGTGCGTGCCACCGTTCCCGGCGGCCGTCAGCGTCCAGGTGACGATGGTCTTCATCCCCGTCGCCGCCTCGTCACCCGAAGCATTCCAGCTGTAGGCCAGCCTCTTGTTGGGTTCGATGACCAGCACTTCGCAGTCGGTTATGCCGTTCCAGTGCGGCATCGGATCGGCACGAAAATTGAACTTGTGGCCGACCACCGGCTGGAAGTCGTTCTTCATCAGCCACGCCTCCAGCAAGTGACCTTGCGTGAGCGCACGCCAGACCTTCTCCGGCGGATGCGGCATCACCCGTTCGACGAGGAGCGTGCGTGTGGTGGCGTTGGCGTCGGTCATTGATCCATCCTGTTCAGCAGGATTTCGAGACGGTCAAAGCGGTCGCGCCAGAACGCGCCGTAGAGCCCGATCCAGTCGATCAGCGGCGCCAGACCTTGCGGCTGGGCGCTGTAATGGGTCTGGCGTCCCTCGCGCCGGTCGAGCACGAGGCCGGCATGTTTAAGGACACCGAGATGTTTGGAAACGGCAGGCTGCGAGACGCCGGAGTGACCGGTCAGCACCCGCACGGTTTGCTCGCCGCCGCGTGCCAGCCGCTCGAAGATCGCGCGGCGGGTCGGATCCGCCAGGGCTGCAAAAAGTTCGGTCGGCGCAATGGGCATAAAAACCCATAAGTTATCAGTTATTGATCCGTCAAGCCTGGACGACCCCGACAGCCACCCTTTCGATCGCGGGATTTCTCTTTTTGACAATTGCGCCGGGAGCTATTGCACTGCGATGACTGTCCTGCAGCGCATCCGCCTTCACCGAAATAAACTCAAGTAAATCAAACAACTAACCGGTTACGGCGCAATCTTGACTTGATCAGACGCGATCAGTATGGTCCGCGCGGCTTTTGAGGGGGGCGCGCGTAATTTCCATCGACCGCAGCATCGTCTAGTGTCGCCAGCATGGCTGAAGACACCAGCGAAAGCGGAAATGGAAATCGCGATCGGTCGTCCTCCGATGAGGCTGCGCTTTCCGCAAGGCTCGGAAGTCTGGATCATCGGTTGTCCGAAATTCGCGACAGCCGCAAGATCGGGACTGACCAACCCGGAACCGAAAGCGGAGACAGGGCGGCCAGGGCCTCGGCCATGGCGCGTGGTTTCCGCCTTTCCTCGGAGTTGATCGCGGGCGTTGCCGTCGGGGCGGTGATTGGCTGGGGTTTCGACCGCTTGTTGTCGACATCACCGTTCGGTCTCATCGTGTTCTTTCTGCTCGGCTTCGTCGCCGGCGTGGTCAACGTGGTGAGGTCTGCGGGCGTGGCTCCGGGCAAACGCTGAGCGCTGACGGGAAGTCATGACCTTTGAATTTCGATTGCCGGCCAGGCCGGCGGACCAAGAGCCGCGCGGATGAAAATCGAACCGATCCATCAGTTCAACATCGACAATCTGTTCACGATTGGCCAGATCGGCAATCACACGATCGCCTTCACGAACTCGTCCTTCTACATGTTCCTTTCGGTGGCGGTGATCTCGCTGCTGATGATCGGGGGCATGGCCGGACGGCAGCTGGTGCCCGGGCGCTTCCAGTCGATGGCCGAACTGAGCTACGAATTCGTCGCCAACACGATCCGCTCCAACGCCGGCTCGGAAGGCATGAAGTTCTTCCCGCTGGTGTTCTCGCTGTTCATGTTCATCCTGGTCTCGAACATGATCGGGATCATCCCCTACACCTTCACCGTCTCCAGCCACATCATCGTCACCGCGACGCTGGCGCTTCTGGTGTTCTTCACCGTGCTGGTCTACGGCCTCTACAGAAACGGCCTGAAATTCTTCAAGCTGTTCGTGCCGAGCGGCATCCCGATCTACATCCTGCCGCTGGTGGTGCTGATCGAAATCATCTCGTTCTTCTCGCGGCCGATCTCGCACAGCGTCCGTCTGTTCGCCAACATGCTGGCCGGCCACATCACGCTGAAAGTGTTCGCAGGCTTCGTCGCCCTGCTCGGCACCTCGCTCGGCACCGTCGGCTGGATCGGCGGCATGCTGCCGCTGGCGCTCACCGTCGCGCTCACCGCGCTCGAACTCCTGGTCGCGTTCCTGCAGGCCTATGTGTTCGCGATCCTCACCTGCATCTACATCAACGACGCCATTCATCCCGGTCACTGAACGGTCCGGGGAATTCCCACCCACCCTTTGTCTTTTTTCCCAAGGAGCTAAAAATGGAACCGGCAGCAGCAAAACTTATCGGCGCGGGCATCGCGTGCATCGGCATGGGCGGTGCGGGCGTCGGCGTGGGCATCATCTTCGGCAACTATCTTGCCGCGGCGGTGCGCAATCCGTCCGCAGCCCAGGGCCAGTTCGGCAACCTGATCTTCGGCTTTGCCGTGACCGAAGCGCTCGGCATCTTCTCGCTGCTGGTCGCGCTGCTGCTGCTGTTCGTCCAGCTCTGAGCTGAACCCCGTCGCGCCGCTCTCCGGGGCGGAGCGCATGACAGCAACAGGAGAACCCCGAGGCTGAAAAAAGTCATGGCACCCCCGCCAAAGGCCAGAAGACCGGCGCCCACACCGAAGCCGGCGGCGGCCACGGCGGAGCATTTCCGCCGTTCGACTCCAGCACCTTCGCCTCGCAGCTGGTATCGCTGGTGATCGCCTTCGTCGCGCTCTATGTGATCGTGTCGCGGGTCGCGCTGCCGCGCGTCGGCCGCGTGATCGACGCTCGTCAGAACGCGATCGAAAGCGACCTGGCGGCAGCCCAGAAACTGAAGGACGAGTCCGACGCGGCGCTGAAAGCCTATGAAAGCGAACTGGCGGCGGCGCGCGGGCGCGCGCAGGCGATCGGCAACGAGACCCGTGAAACGCTGAACGCGGCCGCGGAAGCCGAGCGCAAGACGCTGGAAGACCGGCTCGCCGTCAGGCTTGCCGACGCCGAGAAAACCATCGCGGCGACGCGCGAGGCTGCGATGGGCAATGTCCGCGGCATCGCAGCCGACGCGGCCAGCGCGATCATCCAGCAGCTCATCGGCGTGCCGCCCGACAAAAAGGCCGTCAACCGTGCCGTCGACGCTTCGTTGAAGGGATAAGCCGATGTTCACCGAAGCCGAAACCTGGGTCGCCATCGCCTTCGTCCTCCTGATGATCCTGTTTGCCTATTTCGGGATCCATCGCACCGTGCTGAAGGCGCTCGACAATCGCGGCGCGCGCATCAAGGCCGAGCTGGACGACGCCCGCCGTCTCAAGGAAGAAGCCGCAAAACTGCTCGCCGAATACCAGGCCCGCCGCGCCAGCGCGGAGCGCGAGGCCGAAGAGATCATCGCGGGCGCCAGGGCCGAAGCCGAGCGGATCGCGGCGGAAGCCAAGACCAAGATGGAAGATTTTGTCGCGCGGCGGACCAAGACCGCCGAGAGCAAGATCGCGTTCGCCGAAGCCCAGGCGGTCGCCGACGTCCGCGCCGCGGCGGCCGATGCCGCGGTGGCGGCAGCCTCGGCCATCCTGACGCAGTCGGTGAAGGGCCCGGTTGCCGACGAGCTGCTGGCAAAAGGCATCACCGAGGTTCGCGCCAAGCTGAACTGATCGATCTCACTTCTTCTTTGTCGCGCGCGGCTTCGGCTCGGGCTTTAAGGCCTGCGGATCGAAGCCGATATAGAAGATGTAGGTGTCGCCGACCGCCGCCGACGGCGGCGCCGGATACACCAGATTGTCCGCCACCAAGGTGAACGGCTCGCTGCCGGACTCCGACATTGCCACGGTGGTCTGGTAGACTTTTGTAGCGATGGTCTTTTCGTTGATGCCGCCCTGCACCACGGCGACGCGCAGCGGCACCTGGACCGAGGACGGCGCGCCGGCGGGTCCGGCGATGACGCGTCCCTGAACGCCGATCCGCGCGGTGATTTCGCCGCCATTGATCGAGCATTCGCGGGCGGTGCGGGTGATGGTGGCCTGGAAACGCAGATCGTTGCCGACCGGCTGTTTGCCGGGCGCCGCCACCGCATAGGTCGAGGCGCCCGCGCGAATCGAGACCGGCGGACAGGTCAGCTCGGAGGGGTTCTGGCTTTCGGAAGCCGGTGGCGGCGCGCCTTGGGCCGGCTCGTCCGACTTGCCGCCGAACAGGCTCTTGAAGCGGTCGCCCAGCGATTGCGCCGGCGCCGGCGAGGCGAATACGCCAGCGCCGAGCCCGGCCAAAACCGCGGCCGCCAGCGCGGCCCTGATCACACGATTGTCACCCATGCAAAAATCCCGGTATAGCATCTGACCATCGTCCCGGACTTATAGCAGCGCAATGGCGACGAACCCAAGGCGCAAGCCCGCTTCCCGAGACCGGCTCAGCCGCGAAAATCCTCATGCAGCAGGCCGAACAGCAAATGGTCCTGCCAGATGCCGTTGATGCAGAGATAGCGTCGCGCCATGCCCTCGCGGGTAAATCCGCATTTTTCCAGCACCCGGATCGAGGGCGCATTGGAAGGGATGCAGGCGGCCTCGATGCGGTGCAAATTGAGTTCGCCGAACAGCGAGGGCAGCAGCACCCGCAGCGCCGTCGTCATATGGCCGCGACGCGCATGCGGCTGGCCGACCCAGTAGCCGATGGTGCCGGCCTGCACGATGCCGCGGCGGACGTTGGCGAGCGTGATGCCGCCGATCATGGTCCCGTCCGATTCGCGGAAGATGATGAACGGGTAGGAGCGGTCGGCGGCGATATCTTCGGCGTAGCGGCGCAAGCGCCGCCGGAAACCGGCGCGGGTCAGATCATCGGAGGGCCAGATCGGCTCCCATGGGGTCAGATAGCCGCGGCTGCTCTCACGCAGTTGCGCCCATTGCAGGAAATCCGACATCTGCGGAGCGCGCAGCAACAGGCCGTGGCCGCGCGGCACAAGCGCGGCCGATCCGCTGGATGGCAAACGAAACAGGGCCATGCCCAAACTCCCCGCCCGTATCCGGACGTCGCGAACGCCTTTATCAACTTAGTGCAGAAGCGTCTTCGCCTTCGACCGCGTCAATCCTTCTGCAAAAGCCACCGCCGTGTCCAGACCCCTGCCGCTGCCAAGCGCCACCACCGCCGGCCGGCTGCGCGACAGCAGGCCGCGCGCGGCATGGCGGGTCGATTCCACGCTGACCTGGTCGATCCGTGCGACCAGCTCTTCCACCGTCAGCGGCCGGCCATAGGCCAGCACGTGGCGCGCCAGCTGCTCGGCCCGGGATGAGCAGCTTTCCAGCGCCATCAGCAGCCCGGCCTTCATCTGCGCCTTGGCGCGGGCGACCTCGGCCTCGGTCAGGGTTTCCACGGCATCGTTGATGACGTCGACGATCACTTCCACCATCTCGGGCGCGTCGGCCGGGTCGGTGCCGGTGTAGAGGCCGAAAAAGCCGGTATCGCTATAGGGCGCGTGGAAAGTGTAGATCGAGTAGCACAGGCCGCGCTTCTCGCGCACTTCCTGGAACAGCCGCGACGACATCCCGCCGCCGATCGTATTGGTGAAAACCTGCAAGGAGAACAGCGACAGATCGGTCTGCGGCACGCCTTCGAGCGCCAACGTCAGATGCGCCTGTTCGAGATCGCGATGCACCACGCGGGAACCGCCCTTGCCGAACATCGCGGCCTGCGGCTTCGGCGCCGCCGCCCCCCCGAAACTCGCAAAGCGCTGCGCCACTTCCTCGACCACGCGCCGGTGATCGACCGCGCCGGCGGCGGCGACCACCATGTCGGGCCCGCGATAATGCGTCGAAAGGTAGTTGCGCAGCATGTCGCGATCGAAACGCTTCAGCGTCTTGGCGGTGCCAAGCAGCGAGCGCCCGATCGGCTGATCGGGATAGCAGAGCTCGTTGAGATGCTCGAACACGACGTCATCTGGCGTGTCCTGGGCTGCGCCGATCTCCTGCACGATGACGCCCTTCTCGCGCTCGAGTTCGTCCGGCACGAAGGACGGATGGGCGAGAATGTCGGAAAGCACGTCGAGCGCCAGCGGCACATCGGCCTTCATCACCCTGGCATAATAGGCCGTGGTTTCGGTCGAGGTGCCGGCGTTGAGATCGCCGCCGACCGCCTCGATTTCCTCGACGATCTCGCGCGAGGAACGCCGCGTGGTGCCCTTGAACGCCATATGTTCCAGCAGGTGCGAGATGCCGTGCTCGTTGGGCTTTTCGTCGCGGCCGCCGACCCCGGCCCACACCCCGAGCGCCGCGGTCTCCAGATGCGGCATGGTGTCGGTGACCACGGTCAGGCCGGACGGCAACCTGGTAATTTCGACGCTCATCCGGCAACCCCCTGCTTCGCGGCGCGGCTGACCGAGAGCACGAATTGCTCGACTTCCGCGGAATCGTTCTTCATCACCTTGACGTGTTCGGATCTGGTCATCAGGCCCTCGAGCCAGACCGGCAATGGCGGCCGCACGCCGCAGGCGGTCTCGACCGCATCGGGAAATTTGGCGGCATGCGCGGTCGACAGCACGATGTTGGGAATCGTCGAATCCGACGTATCGCGATCGGCGACCGCCAGCGCCACCGCGGTATGGGGATCGACGAGGTCGCCGGCCTCGCGCCAGGCGGCACGGATCGCGGCCGAGGTTTCGGTCTCGTCGGCGCGGCCGGCATCGAATTCCTCGCGGATCGCAGCCAGCGTCGAATCGGGCAGCACGAAACGGCCGGACTGCTTCAGCGAAGCCATCGACCGCCGCACCGCTCCCGCATCGCGGCGGCCGGCCTCGAACAGCAGCCGCTCGAAATTCGAGGAGACCTGGATGTCCATCGACGGCGACGCGGTGGCATGAACCTCACGCACTTCGTAGATGCCGGTTTTCAGCGTGCGCGGCAGGATGTCGTTGACGTTGGCCGCAATCCTCAGGCATCGGACAGGCAGGCCCATCCGCTTGGCGACATAGCCCGCAAAAATATCGCCAAAGTTTCCGGTCGGCACGGTGAAGTCCACGGTTCGCGCGGGCGAGCCGAGCGCGACGGCTGACGTGAAGTAGTAGACTACTTGCGCGATGATGCGCGCCCAGTTGATCGAATTGACGCCGGACAGCGCAACCGCATCGCGAAAGCCGTGATGATTGAACAGCGCCTTCACGATCGCCTGGCAATCGTCAAACGTGCCTTCGACCGCGAGCGCATGGACGTTGGCGGCGCCTGATGTCGTCATCATCCGCCGCTGCACCTCGGAGATGCGGCCGTGCGGAAACAGCACGATCAGATCGACATTGTCGAGACCGGCGAACGCATCGACCGCGGCGCCACCGGTATCGCCCGAGGTTGCGACCACGATGGTGATGCGCTGCGCGCGCCTGGCCAGCACGTGATCCATCAGCCGCGAGATCAACTGCATCGCCACGTCCTTGAACGCCAGCGTCGGGCCGTGAAACAGTTCCAGCACGAACTGGCTGGGACTGGTCTGCCGCAGCGGCACCACGGCGGGATGGCGGAAGGTGGCGTAGGCCTCATTGGCCATGCGGCCGAGATCGGCGTCGGAAATTTCGCCGCCGGCAAACGGGCGGATCACCTCGACCGCGACTTCCCAATAGGGCCGGCCGAAAAACCCGGCAATGGTTTTCGGCGAAAGCTGCGGCCAGACCTCAGGCACGTAGAGGCCGCCGTCGCGGGCGAGCCCGGTCAGCATCACGTCGCAAAAACCCAGCATGGGGGCTTCCCCCCTCGTCGAAATATACCGCGTCAAACCGCCCTCCAAAGGCGCGGGGCTACCGCCAAGCCTTTGATATAAATGGATTATAGCTTTCACCACGGATGAAAACCGCCGGGCACCATAAAGCGTTTTCGTCAGGATGGGAAATGCCTCAATGGCGAAAAAGATCAGTAGCGGCGGGCCTGACCGGGCACGCCTATCCTGCCATCGGGCGCGCATTCTGCTTAAAACCGTCATAGGGAGCACAGCGACTTGTCCGCCGTAGCTCATCGAGCGAAGGCGGAAGCATTCCATATCGCAACGCGCGGAGGGCTGGATTGCTTCAGCTTCGCTCCTTGAGCTACGGTGGACGGGTCGTCGCTGCCGCTCACGCAATGACGCGCCGAAATTTAGCTTCAACATTCGAATAACAGAGGCATACGCCCGCCTTCTCGCGGCATGGTTTGCCCGAGGTGTGCATGAACGTCTGTCCCGCGAGAAAGAGGGGGAATGCCGGGTGCGCACTGCACCCGCGGTCTCGTGTGCAAAGATGTGCAAAAGAAAGCGCACACGAGCATACAGGTTCAGCGGCGGCAATCCGGCATTCCCTGCGCAATGGTTTTACGGCTTATGCCGTGTTCTCTCCGGGGAGCGAATTCGTCTTGTCACCGTCGCTGCCGGCTTGATGGCTGAAACGATCCGGTTGGATCGAGACCGCCACCGACAGCTTGGCACCAGCAACGGGTGTCGGGACCACACGGTTTTGCCGTACGCTTTGGCGCCGTTCGTCCTGCGCGCCGGTTGATC
>NZ_JBAVNZ010000175.1:0-3821 GCF_049691595.1 Bradyrhizobium sp. | reverse complement strand
CTGTACACGATCGAGCCAGTCGCGCCGTCGGCGGTGAACGCGGTGGTGGCGATGGGCGGCGTCGCGGCGATGAAGGTGCTGGTCAATACCGAACTGCAGAACAAATCGGGCGGCAATCCATCCGGCCGATCGACCCGTCATATCGAGGTGCAACTGCCGCCGGATATCATCTATCGGGTCGGCGACCATCTCAGCGTGGTGCCGCGCAACGATCCGGCGCTGGTCGATTCCGTCGCGCGCCGCTTCGGCTTCCTGCCGTCGGACCAGATCAGGCTGCAGGTCGCCGCCGGCCGCCGCGCGCAATTGCCGGTCGGCGACGTCGTGTCGGTCGGGCGGCTGTTGACCGAATTCGTCGAACTGCAGCAGGTGGCGACCCGCAAGCAGATCCAGATCATGTCGGAACACACGCGCTGCCCGGTCACCAGGCCGAAACTTCTCGCCCTGGTCGGCGACGACGAACAATCGACTGAACGTTACCGCGCCGAGGTATTGGGCAAGCGCAAATCGGTGTTCGACCTGCTGGAGGAATACCCGGCCTGCGAACTGCCTTTTCACGCCTATCTCGAAATGCTGTCGCTGCTCGCGCCGCGCTACTACTCGATCTCGTCCTCGCCGTCGTGCGATCCCGCGCGCTGCAGTGTTACCGTCGGCGTGGTCGAGGGGCCTGCGAGTTCGGGGCAGGGCATCTACAAGGGCGTCTGCTCGAACTATCTCGCCGGCCGCCGCGTCGGCGACATCGTTCTGGCCACGGTTCGCGAAACCAAGGCCGGTTTCCGCCTGCCCGACGATCCGGCCCGACCGATCATCATGATCGGACCCGGCACTGGGCTGGCGCCGTTCCGCGGCTTCCTGCAGGAGCGCGCGGCCCGCAAGGCGGAGGGCGCGAGCCTTGGTCCTTCGATGCTGTTCTTCGGCTGCCGCCACCCCGCGCAGGACTATCTCTATGCCGACGAGCTCAAGGCTTTTGCGGCCAGTGGCGTCACCGAACTGCATACCGCGTTCTCGCGCAGCGACGGTCCCAAGACCTATGTGCAGCATCTGGTCGCAGCCCAAAAGGACCGGGTCTGGAGCCTGATCGAACAGGGCGCGATCATCTATGTCTGCGGCGACGGCAGCAAGATGGAGCCAGACGTCAAGGCCGCGCTGGTCGCGATCTACCGCGAGCGCAACAGCGCGGACGCCGATGCAGGCCAGCGCTGGATCGACGATCTCGGCAGCAACAACCGCTATGTGCTCGATGTCTGGGCGGGGGGCTGACGCGGTCCGCAGCGTCGGCTGATCGTGCTGGAAGCCGTGTCATGATTCCGTGGGTGAAGATCGATACGGCGCGCGTTCCCGGCACGGACGGGGAACTGCGCCTGATGCGACGCGGCGCCGAATTCTCGATCATGCTCGGCGCCAACGAGCTGATGAACAGCCGGCTCAGCGGCTCCGAGGCCGCGCTCGCCAGCCTCGCCTGCAAGAAGATCGAAGCAATCGAGAAACCGCATCTCCTGATCGGCGGTCTGGGCATGGGCTTTACGCTGCGCGCCGCGCTCGCGGTGTTGGGTGCCGATGCGCGGATCGTGGTGGCCGAACTGGTGCCGGCCGTGGTCGCCTGGGCGAGAGGCCCGATGGCGGAGATTTTTGGCGACAGCCTGACCGATCCGCGCGTGAGCATCTTGGAGACCGATGTCTCCGAAGTGATCCGATCGCATCGGCAAACCTTCGACGCGATCCTGCTGGACGTCGATAACGGCCCGGAAGGCCTGACACGGAAGGCCAATGACGCGCTCTACGATCCCGCCGGATTGAAAGCCGCCTGCGCGGCGCTGCGCCCTCGCGGTGTGCTCGCGGTCTGGTCGTCCGCGCCCAATCCGCCGTTTACCAGGCGCCTGTGCGAAGCCGGCTTCGGCGTCAACGAGGTCGCCGTGCGCGCCACCGGAAAAGGCGGCGGGGCACGTCACGTCATCTGGATCGCGACAAAGGGCTAACGCGCGCGTCAGCCGCGGCTGGCGGTGATCACCAAAGCCTGCACGCGGCCTTCGATGGCGCCGTCGCCAAATCGGCGCGCCAGTGCTTCGGCCGTCCGTTGGGTGGCGGTTTCCAGGCCCGAGGCGTCGCGGGCCTCGATTTCACTTCGCAGCGGCGTCCCCTGGCAATAAGCGATCGCGGCATCGCGTGGCGAAGGCGCCTTGCTTTGGTGCTCCACGACGTCGATCGAGATGGCCGTGAGCCCTGCGGCGTCGAGGTCCTGCCGGATTCGTTCGACATCATGGTAGCCGTGCGGCGTGCGGGCCATGAAGCGCGGGGGATCGTGCGGAAACAGCGCCGCCAGCGCTTCGCTCACCGTTTCGGCGAATTCGTTATCCGAGATCGGGCCCCATACATTGAAAAAGAAACGTCCGCCAGGCTTCAGGACCCGGCGCACCTCGCTGTAGGCTCGAACCTTGTCCGGAAAGAACATCACGCCGAACTGGCAGGCCGCCGCGTCAAAGCCTCGATCCGCGAATGGCAAGGCAAGGGCGTCGGCCTGCCGCCACTCGATCCGGCCATCGCCCGATTGTTGCGCCGCGGCCCGATCGAGCATCGGCTGATTGAGGTCGGTTGCAACGATGCGCGCTTCGGCGGCAAGACTCGCCAGCATCGCCCGGGTCAGGACGCCGGTTCCCGCGGCCGTTTCCAGCACCTTCCGCGGCTCTGCTTTTGCCAACCGCCCGGCGAGATCGCGCGCATAGGGTTCGAAGATCAGCGGCACCAGAAACCGATGGTAGATTTCCGGGATCGACCCAACGAATGATTTATCGGATGCCACCATCGGACAGCTCCCTGTAGTTCTATGCCGCCTTCGCCGCCGCGCCGTGCGCATGCTTGTCGATGGCGTCGATGATCTGCGGCCACATCGGGATCGGCAGCGCGTGGCCCATGCCCTCGATCATCAGGAGTTTGGCGCCGGGGATGGCGGCCGCGGTGTCCTTGCCGCCCTCCGGGCGCACCAGCGGATCGACCGTGCCGTGAATCACCAGTGTCGGGGCTTTCACCGCGTGCAGCCGCTCTTTGCGGCTGCCCGAGGCGAGGATCGCGCGAAGCTGCCGCCCGACGCCGGCCGGGTTGAGGCCGCGCTCGAAGGTGCGTTCGGCCCGCGAGCGGTCGAGCGCCTCGTCTTCCGGAAAGGAGCCGGCGCGCAGGATTTTCCAGGTGTCGGCAAAGCGCTCGAAATATTCCTCCTTGGTGGTTGGCGGCGGCGCCATCAGCACCGCGGCCGCTTCGCGGCTCGGCGGCGGCACTTTGGGATTGCCCGTGGTCGACATGATCGAGGTGAGCGAGCGGACCCTTTGCGGAAACGAGATCGCGATTTCCTGGGCGATCATGCCGCCCATCGAGGCGCCGACCAGATGCGCCGACTTGATGCCGAGCACCTCCATCAGCCCTATCGTATCCTCGGCCATGTCGCGCAGCCGGTAGGGCGCGGCGACCGGAATCTTCAGGAACCGCAGCTTGAGCAGTTCGACCGGGGTCAGGCGCTTGCCGCCGGTCATCTTGCCGGACTTGCCGATATCGCGATTGTCGAAGCGGATGACGCGAAAACGGCGCGCGGCGAGCTGCCGGCAGAAATCGTCGTCCCAATGGATCATCTGGGCGCCGAGGCCCATGATCAGCAGCATCGGCGCCGCATCGGCGTCGCCGAAGATCTCGTAGCAGATATCGATGCCATTCGCGCTGGCGATCCGGGGCGGTTGATGGGCGAGCGGGTTCACGGGTCTGTCCTCGAATAACGTCGCGATCGGGGAACTCTATGGCATGGTTTCCCGCGGCGCAGAAGGGTTTCCGGCGTCGCGGAC